>JBBQJJ010000062.1:0-30023 GCA_038325805.1 Haliangiales bacterium | reverse complement strand
CACCACCTCTATCTCGACATCAATCCGCTCACCGGATCGATCAAGATCAACTTCCCCGAGCTCGAGCCGTGGGAGCTCCAGCACACGTGTGCGCTCGACGTGGCGGAGCAGGGTGCGCGGACGCTCGAGCAGGTCGGCGAGCTCACCAACCTGACGCGCGAGCGCGTGCGTCAGGTCGAGGCGCTCGGCATCTCGAAGCTCGGCACGACGGCGACTCGCTTCGGCCTGCGCTGAGCAAGTCGGCGCGCACAACAACAGTTGTTCGCGAGCGTGCAGTGTTTGGGAGACACCCAGCGTGTCAGCTCGGCGCATGGGGAAGCTCTGGTTGATCGCGTTTGCGCTCGTCGCCTGTAGTGCCGAAGGCAGCGGTCCTGCCTCCGTCGCGTTTCCGGTCGACGGCTCGATCGAGGCCGCGTGGGGACAGGCGCGAGTGACGAACGGTGTGGAGATCGACGCGAATTTCGCGTGAACACACCTCTCGAAGACGGCGGAATCACGCGCCCCGTCACGGTAAGCTGTTGCCAAACGGTGGCCAAGAAGACGATCGTCCAGCCGTTCTTCGATGCGCGCGGGCGCCTGCAGATCGAACGTCGCGGGTTGCCGCGCGAGCTTGGCTCGACGCTGGCGACCGACGCGTATCACTTCATGCGCACCGCGACGTGGACCCGGATCGTCGTGTTGTTCGCCGGGTTGTTCGTGGTGCTGAACCTGGTGTTCGGGCTGCTGTTCTGGGCGACCGGCTCGATCGCGAGTGCGAGCGGGTTTCTCGATCACTTCTGGTTCTCCGTGCAGACGCTCGCCACGGTCGGCTACGGCGGGATGACGCCGACGAGCTCGGTCGCCAACGTGCTGGTCACCGTCGAGAGCTTCCTCGGCATCGGCTACACCGCGCTCGCGACCGGGGTCGTGTTCGCGCGGTTCGCCACGCCCTCGGCCCGCGTCATCTTCTCGACCGTGGCCGTGATCCACGACGTGGAGGGCAAGCGGACGCTCAGCTTCCGGATGGCCAACGCCCGCGCGACGGCGATCGTCGAGGCCACGGTAAAGATGTACTTGAGCCGCACCGAGACCCAGGCCAACGGAGAGCAGTTTCGCCACATCCACGACCTCGAGCTCCGGCGCAGCGTGTCGCCGATCTTCGCGCTGTCGTGGACGGCGTTTCACGTGCTCGACGAGAGCAGCCCGCTGCACGGCCTGACGCCCGACAATGTCACCGACGGCTCGTTCAACATCATCGTGACGTTTCAGGGCATCGATGATCGCCTCGCATCGACGGTGCACACGCGGTGGGCTTACAACCCCGAGGACCTTGTCTTCGAGAAGCAGTTCTCGGACATCATCAAGATGGATACCAAGCGCAACATCCGGTATCTCGACTTCACGCAGTTCCACGCGACCGAGCCGGTGCGCACGAGACCGATCGAGCGCACCAAACATGGGTGAGTTAGATGAGTGGGCGGTCTCGTCGTGCGGGCGATCGCCGCGTGGTCGCGTCGCGGCGACTGGATCAAGCCGCGCGAGAAGTCTCGGTCGGTCGACTTCCGCATTCGCGAAACCCTAAGCGGGGCGGAGCACGAGCACCGGCAATCGCGTCGCCCTCAAGAGCTTGTCCGCGACCGAGCCGACGAGCGCACGCGTGATCCCCGAGCGACCGTGCGAACACAGGCAGATCACGTCGACGCCGAGCCGCGCCGCGGTCTGCGCCATCGTCTTCGCTGCATCCTCGCCCCGCACGACGTGCGCGCGGACCCTCTGCTTCGCGCCGAGCGGCGTGAGCGCGAGCAGCGTCTTCTCGATCTCGGCTTGGTCGACCTGCTTGTCCTCGCCGACGATGTGGACGATGTGGATCTCGGCGTCGGGCTCGCACACGCCGAACGCGTAGGGCACCGCGCGGTTCGCGAACTGCGAGAGATCGGTTGCGACCAGCGCTGCGCGCAACAGCGGGACGGTGATCGTGGGGACCTCGGCCTGCGGCGGTACGCACACCACCGATTGCGTGGCTTCTTCGACGATCACGCTACTCACCGAGCCAAGGCGGCCGAGGCCGGTCTTCTGACCGGTCCCGATCACGATCGCGTCGACCTTCTCTTCGTTCGCGAGCTCGAGGAGGTGATCACCGATGCGCCCGAGGCCACGCCGCGGCCTCGCCAGCACCGCCGCACCGTCGCGATACGGATGGGACAGCGTGGTGGTGCCGAACCGGCGGATCAGGTCGCGCTCCATCAGCTGTTCGATCTGTGGATGGCGATCGACCATGCTCTTGGACTCGAGTCCGTAGTGCTCGCACGCGTCGTCCGGGTAGTAGATCGCACCGAGCACGACATCGAGCTTTCCGAGCATGCGCATCCGGTGCGTCCACTGGATCCCGAGATCGCAGACCGCCGAGTCATCGATGCCGAGCAGCAGGCGCAGCGGCCCATCAGTGGCGGCGTACCGGAGCCACGGCCCCGGATCGCGGATCACGATCACCGGCACACTGCTGCGCGAGATGATCTGGTTCGCCGTCTTACCCAGGCCGGCGGTGCCTTGCACGCGCGAGCGCGCGGCGATCACGATCAGGTCGCTGCTCTCGGTATCTGCGAACCGCACGAGCGTCTCGTCGGTCGGGCCGGACACCAGCTCCGTGCGCACCGGCAGCTTGCCCGTGGTGGCCGCGGCATGTGCCTCGAGCTTCGGCTTGAGCGCCGTCAACCTGGCGTCACTCGCATCCTCCTCGGCGACGTGCACGAGCACGATCTCCTTGTCACCGCGCAACACCCCGAGGGCGAGCGCGACCGAGAGAGCGCCGCTAGAGGCTTCCGAAAGGTCCGTTCCGACGATGATCGACATGGTTTCAGCGAGCTCGCGAGCTGGGAAACTACTACGACAGGTATGCGAACCGGCGGATCAGCTCGAGCAAATGTGCGCGCATCGCATCGTCGATGTCGACGAAGCGGATGCCCATCCCGGGATGCAGGTTGTCCGGCGCCCCTGGCCGGTAGGGGTTCACCCAGATCACTTCACCCTCGCACTCGATCATCCCTCCGCGCTGCTTGGCAGCGCTGCGCGCCTCGGCAGCGCCGAGGCTTTCGCTAGCGAATCGGAGGTTGAGCAACGTGCCGGGGAGCTCGGGGGTGGTGGTGCGAACGAAGATGCCTGTCGCGCTGATGTCCGTGATGTACGCGAACAGGTAGTTCTCTTCGCTCGCGTAATCGACCTCGAGATCGACGAACACGCGTGGTGCTCGCCGGCGATCCGCATCGCTCTGCACCACCAAGTCGGCGGCGCCATCGATCGAGACCTTCGTTCTCACGCGGCCGTCATAGCCCGGTATTCATCGCAGGGTCAATCGAGGAGAACCGACGCGATCTTCACGCGATCCGTGGTATCGCGCATGTCACCAGGCGCTGCGCTGACGGACATGTTCCGGAAGTTCGGAGCGCTGCCGGTGAAGAAGCCGATCCACAGCTCGTACTTGCCCGGAGGATAGCCACCGCCCCCGGTCTTCATCGGATGGCGATCGACGACGAAGTCGCCGGGCTGCCACGTCGAGGTCGGGCAGCGATCCTTGATCGGCTTGTGGTCGCCGTCGCGCAGCCGCAACGGTCCATCGAAGTGAAGGAGCATGGTCCACGCACCGCCGACGGGCGCGAGCACCTTCCAGTACGTCACCACTTCGAAGTCGTCGCCGCGATCGAGCTTCGGAGGAAGGTCCCAGCCGAGCAGCTCGAGCTTGTTGTCGAACACGACGCGCGCCTTCGGGCGGTACTTGATCCCCTTCGGCTCCTTGTGGGCGATCATCTCCTGCAACGGATTCTTGTCGGTCGTGCCGTCGACCTTGTTCGATAGCAGCAGGTTTCTCGTATTGCGATCTTCGAGGACGAAGTAGGGCAGGTCGCCCATCTCGCGGTGCAGCGTGCACAGCTCACCCTGCGGTGCGATCGCGAACACGCGCGACGGCTTCTTGAGCGCGGCGACGACCTGCTCGCGCGACGACGCGGGCTCCGGCTTGACCTCGGTGTAGTGCACCGGCGCGTAGCCGAGGTCGCCCATCACGTAGAGTGGCTCGTTGCCGGCGCGCAGCTCGTCGTAGGTGGCGAGGAGCTCCTTCGACGACAGGTGATACGCGAGCACCGGCTGCCACACGAAGCTCCAGAACGCGGCGAGCGTGATCGTGGACGCAAGGCTCGCAGCGATCGAGAGGTTCGCAGCCTTGCGCAAGCGAGCGCCGAGACGCGTCTCGTCAGTCCTCCACAGCACCAGCCCGCCGGCAAAGCCGAGCGCCGCGAGGACGCCGAGCACGAGCACCCAGAGGCGAAGCGGGATGATCGCGGTGGCTTCCTTCGGATACGCGATGATCTCGGAGCCGGTGAGCAGCGAGGTCAACTTGTCGGTGAACGACTGGAGATCCTTGCCGAGGTCGAGGACGGCGAGCCCGACGAACAAGGCGATCAGGATCGTGCCGGCCGGCGTCGACGACTCGGGTTCTGCCGTTGGATGGATCACGTCCGTCCTCGGCGAGCGCCGACCTCGGGTGGTCAACAGATCGTCGATCCATACGCCGCTCGCGATCGCGAGGGCTGGGAAGCCGGCGAACATCGCGCTGCCGACGCGACGCTGGAACGCCTCGGTGGCGATCCACGCGGCCGCTGCCCACGCGAGCGTGATCGCACCGACCCACTTGCGTCCGGGGTCCTTCGAGCGCAGCAGCATGAACATCGCGATCGGGCCGAGGATCCCCCACGGGAACGTGCCGTAGGCGATCTGCTCGAACGTCGAGTCGAAGATGAAGCGGACGTCATCCTCGGCGCGCCAGATCGCCCCGAGCGCCGACGACCAGCAGCCCTCGGAGACCACCGCCTTGCCGAACATCTGGCGCGCGGGTGGCGGCGTCAGGCCGGGGTATGGCTCGGTCCAGTAGTACAGCTGGTACGCGAGGACGCTGGCGACGACGATCGCGACGAGCGTCGCGAGTAGCGGCACCAGCGAACCGCGATCGAGCCGCCCTGTCGGAGAAGGGCCGGCCCGGCGGAACGCGCTCGTGATCAACGGAACGCCGAGCGAGCCCGCCGCGGCAAACGCGCCGATCGGCACCAGCAAGCCGAGCAATCCACCACCGGCGGCAAACGCGAGCGGGATGCCGCAGCACAGCGCGAGCGCGGAACACCCGAGATCGAGCCCGAGGTGCCGGCGATTTGGTCGCGCGAACCCGAACAGCGCCAACAGCAACAGGGTCGATCCGCACGCCGTGCCGATGTCGGACGTGATCATCCGCGACTGCAGCGTCATCAGCGGCATCGCGAGCAGCGCACACACCGTGATCACACCGGCGCGACCACCGCCGCCACGGATCGCGATACCCGCCGCGGCGAGGGCCGTGATCAACCCGAGCAACGCGAACGGCAGCCGGCGGCCCGCGTCGGTATCTCCGAACGTGTCGCGACCGAGCTCGATCGAGCGATCCCGCAGCGACCGCGCGACGGCATCCTTCGGCGGCGTTCGCAGGCAGTCCTCGTCCTCCGCCTTGCCAGGTCTCGGAGCGGGCTCCGCCCTGGGCTCGACGTCCAAGGGAGGCGCGACCCGGTCGGCGAGCTGGCGCTCACTCGGCTCCCACAACCCCGACGATCCGAGGCACGGCAACAAGATCGTCGCGGCCACCAGAAAGCACGCGAGCAGGGCGACCGGCCACGTGCCGATCGACTTGCCGAGCCGCTTCAGGAGCATCACTGTCCGGGAACGTACCCTCGACTTGCGTTGGAGAGGTAGCGCAAGCGACGATCCGATTCGTGGCCACTGCCCGCGTAGACGAGCTGGGGCGCCTGCACCGCAAGATCCCGGTGCGGCGCTACCGTAGTTTGGTCACTTACTGGATGAGCCGGTGGTTCCGCGCACCTCGCCCCGCGGCCGCCGAGCCACTGCCGGAGCTCGAGCCCGGCCAGGTCGTGGTCACCTTCGGCGGCCATGCAACCGTGCTCGCGCGCTATCACGGCCTCGCGATCGCGTTCGATCCGATGCTCGGGCGCTGGGTCGGTGGCGTGCGGCGCGCCGTCGAGCCGGGCGTGATGCCGAGTGATTTCTCCGAGGTCGGCGTGATCTTGATCTCGCATCGCCACGCGGATCACCTGCACTTGCCGACGCTCCGCAGGTTACCGCGCACCGCCACGATCGTCGTCCCGCCCGGTACCGCCGCGGACGTCTCGTCGCTCGGGTTCGCGAGGTGCATCGAGCTCGCCCCCGGCGCCGATCTCGAGATCCGCGGCGTCCATATCGTTGCGTGCTCGACTTCGCACGGCGACGGCGACCTCGCGAAGGGCAACGCCTACGTCGTCCGCGGGCTCGGTCCGAGCCTGTATCTGTGCGGCGACACCGGCTACCACGCCGGGTTCGTCGAGGTCGGCGAGACGTTCGCCCCCGACATCGCCCTGCTGCCGATCGGTGGGTTCCTGCCGGCGTCGTTTCGCGCGCGCCACATGTCGCCGCTCGACGCGCTCTACGCCTTCGAGGACCTTCGCGCGCGGGTCCTGGTCCCCATCCATCACGGCGCGTTCGCGTTGTCCTACGAGCAGCTCGACGAGCCGGTGCGGTGGCTGCTCGAGCTGGCGAAGGCGAAGAACCTGCGCGACCACATCGTCACCATGACGGCCGGCCAGAGCGAGCGCTTCGTGTCGCCGGAGTCGAGCGTCGACGTCGCGACCGACGACGATCCCTCCGAATGATGATAAACAGACCTGCGATGTCCGAGGTTGTCGATGTCTCGATCGTGATTCCGGTCTACAGCGAGGAGGGCATCCTCCGCGACGCTGTCACCGAGCTGGTCGCGAACCTCGAGATCTTGAAGGCCGAGCTCCACGCCCCCGAGCTCCGCTTCGAGGTGATCCTCGCCGAGAACGGCTCCAAGGATCAGACCGCCGAGCTTGCCGCTCACCTCGCCGAAGAAATTCCCGAGGTCCGCACGTTCTCGCTCGGCGAGCCGAACTACGGCAAGGCGCTGCGCCGCGGCATCCTCGAGGCGCGCGGCACGCTGGTGATCTGCGAGGAGATCGATCTGTGCGACCGCGACTTTCATCGCCGCGCCCTCGAAGTGCTGCGCCACGGCGATGCCGACATGGTGGTCGGCAGCAAGGCGATGAAGGGTTCGATGGATCAGCGCCCGCTGTTTCGCCGCGCCGCCACGCGCGTGATCAACGGCATGCTGCGCGCCACGCTCGATTTTCGCGGCACCGACACCCACGGGCTCAAGGCGTTCCGGCGCGAGGTCGTGCTGCCCGTCGTCGAGCAGTGCGTGATCGATCGCGATCTGTTCGCGAGCGAGCTGGTGATCCGCGCCGGGCGGATGGGCCTCCACGTCCTCGAGATTCCGATCCGTCTCCACGAGAAGCGCCCGCCCGCGATCAACCTCACCAAGCGCGTGCCCGCCGTGATGCGCGGCCTCGCGAAGCTGACGTACGTGATCCGATTCGGCGGCAAACCGTGAAGTGTGCGGTCTCGATCGATCTCGACGCGCTAGGTTGCTACTACAAGATTCACGGTCTCGGGGCATGCCCGCGCGAGCTCGACCACGTCATCCTCGAGCGCGCGCTGCCTCGCGCGGCCGCGCTGTTCGCGAGCCGCGGCATCCCCGTCACGTGGTTCGTCGTCGGGCGTGACGCCGATGCGACGATCGATGCCGACCGCGCCGTGAACGCCCAGCGTCTCGGAGAGCTCGCGCGCACCGGTGACGAGCTCGGCAATCACTCGTACTCGCATCCCTACGAGCTCGCGCGCCTCGGCGATCAGATGATCGATGACGAGATCGGGAGCTGCGATCGCGTGCTGCGGTCGATCACGGGCAGGACCACGCGCGGGTTTCGCGCACCCGGATACGACGTCTCGCCCGCGATGCTCGATGCGCTCGCGCGCCGCGGCTATCACTACGACTCGTCGATCTTTCCTGCGCCCGGGTACTACGCCGCGAAGGCCGTCGTGATGTCCGTGCTCGCGCTGATCCGTCGCCCGAGCGGTGCCGTGCTCGCGAACCCGCGGCAGCTGATCGCGCCGACCGACCCGTACCGTCCTGCGATGACCGCGCCGTGGCGCCGAGGCCAGGCGCCGCTCGTCGAGTTGCCGATCGCGGTCACTCCCTGGACGCGGGTACCCGCGATCGGGACGTCGTTGATCATCGCCCCCGAGATGATCCGTCAGCGGATCTTGGATGCGATGAAGCCTCGCCGGCTGTTCAACTTCGAGCTCCACGGGATCGACTTCGCCGACGCCGACAAGGACGGCATCCCCGGAGAGCTCGTCGCCCGTCAGCCCGATCTCAAGCTGCCGATCGCGGACAAGCTCGGTCGCCTCGGCGCGATCCTCGATCAGCTCGCTGCCACGCGAGCGTTCGTCACGCTTGCCGACGCCGCCGCCGACGTCCAGCGCGAGAGGTAGCGCCTGCCCTGATTCTGCGCCCAGGGATCCTCTGGGGTTACCGCACAGGAGCGATGGGTATCAACCGCGCGCGCACCTCGGGGATCAACGTCCGCGCGAGATTGCTTCTGTCGCGAGCTGATCGACGCGCTCGTTGAGCGCGATACCTGTATGAGCAGCCACCTTGACGAACCGCACTTCGGGGAATTGTTTGAGCAGTGCTCGCAGTTCTGTCACGAGCTCGACGTTCGCCTTGGGCTTCCAGTTCAGGGTCAGCAAGCCGATCGCATATTGAGAATCGCTATAGACCACCACCGGTCGCTTGCGGTCGGGCACGCCCTCGAGGCCGCGCACGATCGCGGTGAGCTCGGCGATGTTGTTCGTCCCCATCCCGAGAAATTCGCTGATCTCGCGCTGGTTCGTACCGTCGACGATCACCACCCCGATGCCGGCGGGTCCGGGGTTCGGCACGCAGCCGCCGTCCGTCCAGACGTGGATCGCGTTGTCCGGGATCGGCCCTGCACCTTTGTTGCGCGAATCAGGAGCAACGTCACCCGCGTTGAAGTCGAGCGGCGCGTCGTCGGTGGGTGTCAGGTTTCGAACGCCCGCCCTGTAGACCTTTGCCCCATCGCCGGGTTTGTAAACCACTTCGACGCGACCGTCCTTATCGGCGATCGGGCGGCCTTGAATATCGACCCTGGCCCAGACGTCCGCGTCTCGCAGCTTATGCCGCCTCCAAGGCACGGAGGCACCCTACCACGAGGGGTTTAGGTATAGTGCCGCCCGCTTCACGACTGCGTGGAGCTCAGCTCAACCGAGAAAAGGAACAGTGATGAAGAAGCGTTCTATGCGTTGTGGTCTTGCGGTCGCCGTGTTGCTCGGAGCATCAACGCCGGCGCTTGCTGACAAGTCGGACGATCTGTCGCTGTTGCCGGTCGACTCGGAGGTCGTCGGTGGCCTCGACTTCCAGGCCCTGCAGGCGAGCACCCTGTTCAAGAACCTAGTCGGTCCGGCGCTCGCGAAGAACGACGTGCAGAAGTCGTTGGCGGAGTTCCAGGCCGAGTGTGGCGTCGACCCGATGAAGGTCGTCACCAAGATCTCGTTCGGTATCAAGATGGTCAACGACAAGCCGGACGGCGTCCTCGTCGCCCACGGCGTGCCGAAGGCGAAGATGATCGCCTGCTACGACAAGATGTCGAAGAAGAAGCAGCCCGACGCCGACATCACGCGCGATGGCGACGTGTTGATCGTCAAGCCGAAGAAGGGCGGCAACGACGAGGCCGTGGCCTTCAACTTCGTCGACGACTCCACGCTGCTCGTCGGCTTTGGCAGCAAGGGCAGCAAGGACAGCATCAAGGCTGTCGCGAAGGGCGGCTCGGCGCTCAAGACCTCGGCCGCGTTCGTCCAGTTCTACAAGAAGACGAACACCAGCGACACGCTGTGGATGATCGTCAACGGCTCGCTCAAGGCGCTCGCGCCGATGGCGCAGCTGGGCATCAAGCCGCGCGCGATCTACGGCTCGCTCAATGTCACCAAGGACCTCAACCTCGACGTCAAGTTCAACATGAAGACGGCGGCGGAGGCCACGAACCTGTCGCAGCTCATGAACACGCAGGCGAAGCCGGCGGCGGGCATGGTCGACAAGCTGACGATCACGGCCGCCGATACCGACGTCAGCATCAAGCTGCTGCTCTCGGACGCGAAGCTCAAGGCGCTCGCGACCCAGTTCGGCGGCATGCTCGGCGGCAAGCCGTAGCTTCCACCGAATCTCTCGGGGCTAGTGCCCCGAACCCCTCGGGGTGATATACGTCCACGATGGCGCGTCGTCTGATCGTTGGGTTGTTGTTCGTCGCCGCGTGTAGCAAGAGCGACGCGCCGGCCGAGAAAAAGTCCGCAGACAAACCTGCAGAGACCACCGCGGAGAAGCCGGTCACCCCCGAGGTTGCGCCGCCCGCGAAGGTCAAGCAGGCGACCAACTCCGACGATCTCGGGAAGCTCCCGATCGACTCGGACATGGTGCTCGGCGTCAACGTCGCCGCCGTCCAGGCCAGCCCGTTGTGGAAAGACTTCATCGCGCCGCGCGTGATGTCGGGTGACGTCGTGGCGAAGCTCGACGAGTTCAAGCAGAAGTGCGGCATCGATCCGCTCGCTGTCATCAAGTCGGCGTCGATCGGCCTCAAGGACACGCCGAGCGGCAAGGAGGGCGCGATCGTCGTCCACGGTCCCGACAAGGCGAAGCTCGCCGCGTGCGCCGAGACGATGAAGGCCGACAAGGATGCGAAGGTCGAGATCACCCAGGACGGTGACGCGACGATCCTGAAGCCGAAGACCGGCGGCGTGACCGTGGCATTTCAGTTCATCAGCGACACCGACGCGGTGGTCGCGATCGGCAGCAAGGCGAACGCGGCCGGCCTCAAGTCGATCATCGGCGGCACCGGGCTCGCGGCGTCGAACACGTTCGTCGAGATGTACAACCGGCTCGATACCGAGAAATCGGTGTGGATGTTGATGAACGGCAAGAACCCGATGTTCAAGCCCCTCGCGATGGCGGGCATCAAGCCAAGCCACGTCTACGGCGTGGTCGACGCCTCGGACGGCATCAACCTCGAGCTCCGCATGCGGCTCGCCTCGCAGGATCAGGCGACGCAGTCGGCCGCGATGGTGAAGTCGCAGCTCGCCCCCGCGGCCGGCATGCTCAAGATCGACAAGCTCGACGCCACCGCCGACGGCCAGGATCTCAAGCTCCTGATGATCGTCAGCAAGGCGAACCTCGGCCCGATGCTGAGCGCGATGCAAGGCTTGGCGGAATCGATGGGTGGCGGCGCAATGGGCGGTCCGCAGTAGGCGTTGTGAACGTCGTGAGGCTTCTACTCGTCCTGTGGTTGGTGAGCGCGTGCGGCAAGAAGCACGAGCAGAGCGGTCCTCCGCCCGAGGTCACCGGGCTTGCGGCTGTGCCGGCGACCGCCGAGGTCATCATCGGTGCGGATGTCGGCAAGCTCTCCAACTCGCCGATCGTCGAACGGATGATCGAGGCGTTGATGCAGCGCGACGCCAAGCTGGTCGCGTCGTGGAAGCAGGTCAAAGACGGCTGCAAGATCGACGTGGTCAAGCAGGTCAAGCACATCACCCTCGTGCTCGGCCCGACGCCGACGGGTGGTCGCCCGGGGACTGGCCCGGCGCTGATGATCGCCACGGGGAAGTTGCCGGAGACGGACCTGTCCGAGTGCGTCGGCAAGCTGGTGGGCAAGGGGGGTGGCACGGTCACCGGCAAGCCGATCAACGGCCGCACCCTGTACGAGGTGAAGGACGGGCCACGTGCGATGTACTTCGCGTACGGCCGCGCCGATACCGTGGTGCTCGGCAACACCGAGGCGTACGTCCTCGAAGCGATCAACCCGGGACCCAAGGCGACCGAGCACCCCGAGCTTGCCGCGTGGCTCAAGCAGGTCGACCAACGGTTGCCGCTGTGGGCGGTCGGCCGGGCCGACGAGCGCGTTCGCAAGGGGCTGGTCGGCGTGCTGCCCGGGCTCAAGTCGGGCCCGACGGCATTCTTGGCCACGCTCGATCCCACCGACGGCGCGAAGGTGATGTTGGCCGCGATCATGGCGTCGAATGAAGACGCCAGCTCGCTGGAATCTTTCACGATCACCCAGAAGAAGGTGATGGCGATGGCGGCCCAGCGAATGTCGCTCGCGAAGGTCGTGAACAAGGTCGAGATCCAGACCTCCGGATCCGTCGTGTACTTCCGAGCGCCGCTCGACATGGCCGACGTCAACCAGCTGTTATCCGTCCTTGACGGAGGGGGCGTACCCAAGCAGGATGCCCCGCCCTCGGCTGAATCCGGGAGCGCTGCTGCTGCTCAGTAAAGTAGAAGAGAACGTCATGGCCACCAAAAGAACGAACACGAAGTCGAAGGCAGCGGTTGCCCCCAAGGCAGCTGCGAAGACCACCACCAAGAAGGCCCCGCGGGCCGACAAGGAGAAGACGGCGGCGGCGCCGGCGAAGGCTCGCCACCCGCGTGGTCGCGTGGTCGAGAACCACACCGGCAAGGCCGAGCTCGCGAAGTCGCTCGCCTCGGTGCTCGCGCGTACCGGCGAGGACGCCGATGCGGTCGAGACCAAGCTGAAGACGGCGTCGAACGCCCAGCTGCTCCGCCTATCGAAGGTCACCGCGACGGTGAAGCAGAAGTACGGCAACCGCGAGAAGCTGATCGCCGCGATCGGCACCGTCGAGAAGAAGGAGAAGGACAAAGACTTCCTCTCCCGTCTCGAGACGTACTCGCTGCCCCAGCTGCTCGACCTCGCGTCGGCGGCTGAGCGTCGCGCGCGCGCGTAGGACCCCATAGGTGTGCCGCTGAAGCGTCACGCCCACGGGCTTCTGCTGATTGATCGGCTCGCGAAGCGCTCTCCTTTATGGAGGCCGCCTCGCAGGCTCGGCCTGTGCGTGTCTCGAGTCGTCGTCGTGCTGCTCGCGCTCACGAGTGCTGCATACGCCGACGATGAAGAAGCCGTTCCGCCCCCTCCACCGGCGCGTGGGACGCAGCTGATCACCACCAGCGCTACCTGGCGCTGGCAGATCGTCACCGCGCCCACCATTCCTCGTGGAGTCGGTGCGATGGCCGCGACGGCGACGAGCGGCAAGGTGGCTCCCGTGCTCGGCGAGCCGGCGCAGCCCCCGGCGGCGTGGCCGTATGACGTGACGGGAACGCGCGAGGAGATCGGTAAACCGGTCGACGGGCAGCGGATCGCGGCCGCCTTCGGCGTGACGACGTTCACGCTCAGCGACGCCTTCGCTTCGCTGTCGATGCTCGAGCTCCGGCTGCGCTATCGCGACGGGGTCGCAGCGTGGATCAACGGTGTCGAGGTGCTGCGTCAGGGGCTACCGCGGGGAAACGCGGTCACGCTCGCGCTGCGTCAGCACGGCCCCGAGTGGGAGACGTTCTACGTGCCCGCTGCGCCCGGGTTGTTGCGCAAGGGAGCCAACACGCTCGCGATCGAAGTCCATCCGTCGGGACGCCGCAACGCAGCGGGGCTGCTCGCCGATCTGATCGGACGCAACGATCGCGGCATCCTGCGCGGGCCGACCTTGGCCGAGACCACGGGGAGCTCGGCGACGATCATCGTCGAGACCGATCCGGACGTCGACGCGACGCTCGAGTGGGGCGCGGGTGACTCGTTCGGCACGACGCAGAAGAGCCCGGCGGGCCGGCGGCACGTGTTCACGCTCGCGAGCCTCGCGGCGGACTCGCGATTCTCGTATCGCGTGCGCGCGGGGCGGGCGCAGTCGGCGAAGTATGCGTTCTCGACGCTGCCGAAGGTCGGTGCCGAGATCCGGATCGGGATCTACGGCGATGTTCGCGGAGGTCACGCGGTGCATCGCCGGCTGGTCGAGCGAATGCTCGACGAGGCGCTCGACCTCGTGGTGGTCAGCGGTGACATGGTCGCGCGCGGCTCCGACGAGGCCGACTGGCAGAAGTTCTTCGCACTGACCCAGCAGTTTCGCGCGCAGGTCCCGTACTACCCCGCGGTCGGCAACCACGATCTCGGGCTCGTGAACCCCGACGGCACCGATCGCGCGGAGCGCCTGCTCGGCTTGCCGCCACCACCGGCGAAGCGTCCCGCGGAGGCCTACTGGTACAGCCGCGACGTCGCCGACGTTCACCTCGTGTTCCTCGACTCGAACAACTACGATCGCGTCGAGCAGGAGACGTGGCTCGAGGCGGATCTCGCCGCGGCGCGGAAGGCCAACGTGCGCGCGATCGTCGTGATCACGCACGACGGTCCGTTCGCGCGTGGCTATCACGGTGGCAACGCGCTGGCGCGAGCGCGCATCGTCCCGATCCTGACGCGCCACAAGGTGAACTTGCTGGTCTCGGGACACGACCACCTCTATCAGCGCGGCGAGCACCTCGGGCTGCCGTACCTGGTGAGTGGGGGAGGCGGGGCGCCGCTCTACGCGATCCGCTGCGGTGTGCCCGGTCGGCCGAAATGCGCGATCGAGGACGGCATGCAGAAGGTCGCGCGCGAGCATCACTATGCGGTGTTGACGGTCGGCCGGGATCTCGAGTTGTGCTCGCGGCGCCCCGATGGCTCCCTGCTCGAGAAGTGTGTCCGGTACCCGCTCACCCGGCCGTGACATCGCTGTCACGGACGCCGGGAGAACCGTGAACTGGCGGCGTCTAAGTTGTCGAGATCCCATCCGAACCAGCTGGCGCAGCGGGTGCTGTATGTCTCCTCATGCGCATCGCTGCCGTCGTCGCCCTGACCCTCGCCACCCTGTCCTCTGTCGCCGCGGCCCAGCCCGGGATGGCGCCGGTGCAAGACGAGGAAGTCCCGGGCAATCGCGGCGCGACCATCCCGGCTCCGCCGCCCGGCTACTACGTGTACGGCCCCATGGCGCAACCGATGCCGGCGCCGGCGCTCGAGGGCTCGATGAAGAGCGAAGGCACGGCGACGATGCTGTCGCTCGGCACCACGGCGGCGGGCTTCGCGCTGCTCGCGGCAGCAGGCGGACAGCGGGATGGCGGCGCGGAGATGGGGACGCTCGGCGTGGTCGCGCTGTTGGTCGGCCCGTCGGCCGGTCACCTCTACGCGGGCGAGACCGGCCACGCGGTCGGCATGAGCCTGGTGCGCGGTGGGGCGGCCATCGCGTTCATCGCCGGCGTGATCAAGGCGACCACGGTGTACGGGGCGGACTGCATCGACTGGTGCGAGCCATCGCGCGACAGCGACAACGGCGCGACGCTGATGTGGGTCGGCGGCATCTCGTTCGTAGCCGCGACCGTCTACGACATCATCGATGCGCCGCGCGCGGCTCGCCGTCGCAACACCAAGACGCGGCAGTGGCAGATGAACCCGATGATGGTCGGCACCTCGAACGCGAAGACGCCGGGCATGGGCTTCGCGGGTCGGTTCTAACCCCAGAGCTCACCTCGGTTGACCTCCAGGCTGAGCTCTGGAAGTAGGAGTTCGCGCGATCGCGCTCACCCGGTCGATTGTATTCGGGGTCCCCGGCGCGGACGAGCCACCCCGCCCCTCTTGCGACCTCAGTGCCTTTGTCGCGACGCCTGCACACCGGCCTTCGAGTCTTGCGACAGCGGCACCGAGGTCACACCGAGAACGTTCCAGATGCGCCTCGTCGCAAGCAATACTCGGTCAGAGGGTCGCCAACGCGCCAACATGCGGACGCCATGATCGCCAAGAGGATCGATCGAATCGGAGCTCCGTGCTCGAGCGATCGCTCGATAGCATCAGCAAGTTCGGCCGACGCCGAGGAGTCGACCGAAGTACAAACCGCATGCGCAACGTCGTGGATCATTTTCAGGATGGGCTGGATCGGTGTTTGTGTTTATCCGGCAGCCGCGCGCGCCGTGCGGGGTCGGCGTCCTCGGAAAGGTACGCACGGGAACGCGAAGGCAGCATGCGGCTCGAGGGCGAGCACGTCGGCGATTCTGACCGGAATGGGAATCGCGCACGCAGCTGGTCTCGCGTTCCGTTCACCGCAGACGGCTACCGGGAGCGCTGACTACTTCGGCTTGTGCGCATTCATCACTTCGGCCTGACGTGAGCGGAAGTCGGCGAGGACCTCGGCCTTCTCGCGTGCGGGCACCTCGAACTTGTCGAGCGTCGCCTCGAGATCCTCCATGAACGCCTCGAAGTCCTCGGGCTTGAACTTGGTGTCGCGATGCGACTCCGTCATCGACTTGCCCGTGTACTTGCACGGACCACCGGTGCGCTCGCAGATGTCCTCGACCATCATCTTCTTGATGCGTGGGATGTCGATGTTCATGAAGAAGCTCTTGATGCGATCGTCAGAGCCGGTCCGCGCGACGAAGTCGTCGACGACGGCGGTGATCGCGGGCGTCCCGCCGAGGCGGTCGTAGAGCGAGCGACTATCGGGGGAGGCAGCGGGCTTGGTGCTCGCCTTGCCACCACACGCGAACACCACCAGGCAGAGCAGACCAAGTCGAAGCATGAGATCTTGGATGGTGCAGCGCGCCAGTCGTTACAGCAATTGCCTCGGGTCAGTTACCGCTGATCAGCTTCAGCAGGTCCTTGGTGGTGAGCTTGGAGCCGGCGCCGGTCCCCGCGAGGATGTTGGCGACCAGGGCACGCTTGTCTTTGTGGAGCGCGAGGATCTGATCCTCGATGGTCTCGCGCGACAGCAAGCGATAGACGGTGACCGGCTTGGTCTGCCCGATCCGGTGGGCGCGATCGGTAGCCTGATCTTCGACGGCGGGGTTCCACCACGGATCGAGGTGCAGCACGTAATCGGCGCCGGTCAGGTTGATACCCTGACCGCCGGCCTTGAGGGAGATCAGGAACGCGTCACCATGACCGCCCTGGAACTTCGCCACCAGCTGCTTGCGATCCACGGCCGCGGTGGAGCCGTCGAGGTAGAGCAGCGAGAAGCCTGCCTCGGTGAGCGCCTGCTTGACGATCGCGAGGTGCGACGTGAACTGGCTGAACACCAGGGTGCGGTGACCCGCCTCACGCAGCTCGGTGAGCAGCTCGACGGCGCGCGCGAGCTTGGAGGAGGGTAGGGTCGACTGCGGGTCGTAGAGCTTGGGGTGACAGGCGAGGAGGCGCAGTCGCGTGATCGCGGCGAGCACCTGGAAGCGACGCCGCTCGTCGCGCACGCCTTCACCCTTCGCGGACAATTCGGCGAGCGCGGCGATCCGCGCGTCCTCGTACAGCGCGCGTTCCTCGTCGGACAGCGTGACGCCGACCTCGATCTCGGTGCGCGCCGGCAGCTCGCGGGCGACCTCCCCCTTGGTGCGGCGGAGCAAGAACGGCGACAGCACGCGCGAGAGCGATGCCTGCGCCGCCTCGTCCTTGTGGCGCTCGATCGGGATCGCGAAGCGCTCGCGGAACTGATCCCAGCTTCCGAACAGCCCGGGAAACACGATCGTGAACAGCGACCACAGCTCGCCGAGGTGGTTCTCGAACGGCGTGCCCGACAGCGCGATCCGGAAGTCGGCCTGGAGTGCACGAGCGGCACGCGCGCGTTGCGTGGTGTGGTTCTTGAGTGCCTGCGCCTCGTCGAACACGCAGGTCGTGAACTGGATCGCGGAGAGCTTGTCGATGTCGCGTACCAGCACGCCGTAGCTCGCGATCACCACGTCCTTCGGGCCCAGCCCGACGAGCTTGTTGGTGCGATCGGCCTCGGTGAACAGGATCGGGCGCAGCGTCGGCGCGAACCGGGTGAGCTCGTCGACCCAGTTGTGGATCACCGACGTGGGAGCGAGCACGAGGGCAGGCCCAGCCTTCCCGCGATCGAGGAGGACCGCAATCGCCTGCACCGTCTTGCCAAGGCCCATGTCGTCGGCGAGGCAGGCACCCGCGCCCCACGCGGCGACGCGCGTCATCCACGCATGGCCCTCGATCTGGTAGTCGCGCAACGTGGCCTTGAGCGTCTTCGGCGGCTTCGGCTTGAGCTTGTGCGACGCGGTCAACGCCGTGGCGAGCTGGCTCCATGCCGCGGCGCTATCGACCTTGGCACCCGCGAGCTCGAGTGCCTGGATCGCGGGCACCGCACCGGGCGATAGCTCGAGTTGATCTTTCGTTTCGAACGTCTGATCGGCGACCGCGACGAGCTTCTGCCGCAGCTGATCCGACAGTAGGGCCCAGCGGTTCGCATCGACGCGCACGTACTTCTGCTGGCGGCGCACCGCATCGAGCAGGATCGCGAGCTCGATCCGCCCGGACTCGATCTTGACGTCGCCCGTGATCTGGAACCAATCCTTCTTGCGCTCGACGCGGACGCGCAGCTTGTCCGCGGACACCGTGCCGCCGACGTAGGGCTTGATGTCCACCCACTCGGCCTCGAGGCCCGGTGGCGGATCCTGCACGGCGGCGACCGCGGCGAGGGCTTCATCGGCGCCGACGATCGAGAAGCAGAACGGCGGACCTTCCTCGGCATTGAAGATCGGCAGCTGACTCCACACCCCACGCGCCCACTCCGGCTCGTTCGTCAGATCGCGACGGACGTAGCCGCGGTTCAGCCCGTCGATCACCAGCACGTCCTTCGGCCCACTGCCCGGCGGGAACAGCGGCGTGTTCGGCGCCGCGCGAGTGAACAGCTCGATCTCGAGCCCCTCGGGTGCGAGCCGTAGTCGTGCGACCACCTTCGGCTTCGCCGCCAGCTGCTTGCCCTTGAGCACGTCGGGCAGCTGCACCGGGACGCGTGGTTCGATCCGGCCGAGCCGATCGAGCAGTTTTTCGTGGGCCTCGGGCGGGAACGCATCGCCGTGCGTCGACAACGCCGTCCACAGCCGGCGCGCTTCGACGCCGATGTCGACGAGCGTCCAGCGATTGCCCTCGGAGCTCGCGACCACGATCGGCTCGCCCTCCTCGAACACCTGGAGCAGCGCGTTCAGCAGCTTCGGAGAGATCCTCGCCCCGCCTATCGATGGCTCGATCCGGATCTGATCGCCGACCGGCGTGGCCGTGAACCCGAGCTGATCTCGCGCGAGCACGAGCGGCTGCTCCTCCGCATCGATCACCCGCGGATGCCCGACCGCCGCGAGCAACGCACGCATCGGATAGTCGCGGCCGCTACTGGCGTGCTCGAGCAACGCCTCGGCGATCGCGAGATCTCGATCGCGCAGTTGATGCCGGTAGTCGGCGAGCAGCGCAGGGATCCGGATTGGAATCCGCAGCGTGCCCTTGCCACGTGCCGGCGAGCCAACATTCTTGGGGTACTTGCTCGCCTTCTCGATCACGCAGGTCAACGACGGCGAAGTGGGCTCGCCATGGAGCTGCCACCACACGTCGATCGGTGTGGCCTGCGCGACCCGGCTCTCGATCCGATCGAGCTCCGCCAGCGCGCGCGCCCAGCCCGGCTGGATCAACAGCTCGACGACCTGCCGCGCCTCGCGCAGTCGATCCGGATCGCTCAGCACGTCGAGCGTGGCATCGACCAGCGCGATCGCATGCGTGCAGCCCGCGATCACGGACTCGCGCTGTGCTGGCAACGGCTCGCCACTGGCCCGTCCGCCGCTGCGCGGCAACGACGTCATCGGACAGGTGCACTCGAGGACCGCCTTGCCTGCACTGTCGAACGACAGCTTGGTCGCGACCGCCGCCATCGCGAAGGTCTGCGGCCGAAACACCCGCAGCTTCTCCTTCCAGCTGATCGTCGCGCTGGTGGGGTCGAACTTCCACGAGCCCACCGCCTCGCGCACCGCGCGTGGACGAGGCGAGGCGTGCACGCGCAGCTCGGACCGCAGCGTGGTCAACCGCGACCACGCGGGTTCGCACTCCGCACGCATCGCCAGCCGCTGTGCTTCCTCGGTCTTCGCCACCTCGACCAGCGCCGCCTCGCGATGCAGCGTGCGATACGCGACCTTGGCGAGCGCGACATCGACACCTCGCGCACGCGCATGTCTCGCGGCCAGCTCGAGCGCGCCGACTTCGCGCACCGGCAAGCGCGCGAGGACCGTCTTGATCCAGTAGTCCTGCGGCGGAAACGTCAGCTCTGCGCAGAGCAGCTCCGCGCTGCCCCACAGCGCGTGCTCGACGCCATGCTCCTTGGCCCACGCATCGAGCTCGTCGCGGGTAGCCCACGCGCCCTCGACCTTGTCGGGCACCGGCAACTTCGCCCGCTCGCCGAGGTGGGCGAGCACGAGCGCGACAGCGTGCTTGCACAGGTAGCCGATCGGGCACGAGCAGCTCGTGATCAACCCGTCCATCGGCGTGGCGATCACCTTCACGCGATAGCGCTGCGATCCATCGACCTCGCCTTCGAGCGTGCGCCCATCCTGCTTGACCTCGACCACGCGACCCTCGCGCCAATACGCTTCGCCGCGATAGAACATCGCACCGGCGATCGATCGCAGATGCACGGCGGTGACGGGGAATTCATCGGCGTCTGAGGACTGCGAGAGCACGAGGAACACGCAGTCTATCTACCGGCGCTCGAAACGGAAGCCCGATTCTTCGTCGGATGCGTCTAGAGATCGCGATTGCATTAAGACTGCAATGAATGTCATCTAACTGCATGGCAGCGCCCCGCCGCACCTCGCGCAGTTACCGCACCGACCTGCGCGCGAGGCAGTCTGCGACGACCCGCGCGACGATCGTCACCGCCCTGACGGCCGAACTCGCGCGATCGCACGAGATTGGTGAGGAACTCTCGCTTGCACGTGTTGCCGCTGCCGCCGGCGTCTCGCTGCGCACGATCTACCACCACTTCCCCGACCGTGCGTCGCAGCTCGCCGCGATCGGGCATCAGCTCGACGCAACCGCTCCACCCGACCCACACCCGACATCGCTCGGAGATCTCCCGACGCATGCCGCGCGGATCGCGTATCAGATGCTCGCGAGTCCCGCCATCCTGCGTGCGGAGGTCGTGCTCAACAAGCAGCGGCGAGGTCGCGATGCCGCGATCCATCGCGCCGTGGCGAAGCAGTGCGACGCTGCCACCACGAAGCTGGTCGGTGCAGCGCTCGCGACCTTACTGACTCCCGACGTCGCGCTCGCGCTCCTCGATCGCCAGCGGCTCGATGCCGCAACGGCGGAGACCACGATCACCTGGATGGTCCAGGTGCTGGTCGATGCGGTCCGCAACGGCGATGTGCCGGCATCGCCACTCAAGCGTACGAGGCGATCGTAGTTGCGTGCTCGCGTTGCGCGGCACTTGGATCCTTGCAACCTTGCGCATCGTCGCAACGAAAGTAGCTCAGCAGGGCGTGCTGGGCTGATGGCATTTGCGGACAGCATTGCGTGGTCAGAGGGTCGCCAAAACGCCAAACGCAACCCGCCAAGAGTCGCCAAACGATCTTTCAACCAGACGTTCACATTCGTTCGACGAGAACGCCCAAGCTCGTCCGGCGTTGAGACGCCGGACGAGACCGCTCGTGCAAGCTGGCTTTCTGTCGACGCCCTCAGCGTCGACAGAACTGGATGGGTCTATCCGGCCGGTCGCTGTGGCGCGGACCTCTTGATTGGTCGATCCTTTGGCGAGCCTGGCGGGCCTCACTTGGCGATTTGGCGACCCTCTGAGTGGCTGGAGCACTTGATCACGAACGTGGCCTGCCGGTGCGCGAGCCAACACGCAACCCACACGCACGCCGCGCTGGTTGCGACTGCGACTTCGACTTCGTCATCGAACTGCCGATGCGCAGCTGGGTTGCACGCAGCGCGGAAGCGCTACTTGATCACGAACGTCGTCGACGTCGAGCCGACGTTGCCCGCGCTGTCCGCGACGCGGACTGCCAGCGTATGCGTGCCTTTGCCGAGCCCCTGCGCCAGATCGATACGGAGATCTTCCGTCGCATCGTCGAACAGACCGTCGGCCGTGGTGCCCACGATCCATTGACCGTCATCGATCGAGAACGCCATCTCGCTGATCGTCGAGATGCCGTCGGTCGCACGCGCCTGCGCACGCGGATAGTTGACCGTCAAATTCGAGATCGTCGGCCTCGCGTTGTCGATCGCGAACAGCGTCGACATGCCCGTCGTCGTCAGGGCGCGATCGGGCGAGTTCGCCGGCGCATCGGAGGCCGTGACGCGCACGCGGTACCAGCCGTCCGGATACGTCTCGGTGTTCCACTCCCAGCTGGTCGACGTCAGCGGCGTCTTGCCGGTCGAGACCGGGCGCCAGTTCGCTTCGCCGTCGCGACGCGCCTCGAGCGCGTAGAGGGTGTCGTCGCTATCCGGGTTATCCGCCTTCCACTTCACCTTGAGCACCGGGCTGCGCGGCTTTGCCGCCGAGTCCTTCATCGTCGGTAGCGACTCCTTCGAGTTGGGCTCGACGGTGACTTCCTGGACCAGCGTCGCCTGGTTCTGCGGCACGTAGTACGCGGTCACCTTGCGGAGGCGAGCGGCGTCATCCTCGAGAGCGATCCGCCACTGCAGGTAACGACCGGGAGGCGACTGCACCTTGCCACCCTCGGCACCACCACCGACCTTGCCAACCGCACCCGGCTGCTGCCACTCGGACCAGCCGACGCCGGGCTTCACGGTGTTGCCACTGCGGGTCTCGATCTTGACCTTGCCCGCCGCGTGCCACGCGAGCTTGCCGAACTTCGACACGCTCTTCGCATCGAGCACGTCGGAGACGTAGCGCGCCTGCGAGGCGCGGCCGGTCGAGCGGTAGGCCGCGGCCGCGTCGTCGGTGGCGAACCCGATCAACTTGCCTTCGGTCCACAGCTGCGAGACCGCGCGCTCGTCGACATCGAAGGCGGTCGCGACGGCGCCCTCGTTGTCGACCAGATAGATCCGACCCTTGTCGGCGGCGCCGGCGTAGATCGAATCACCGGCGACGATCACCGACGTGAAGTACGTGGCGGTCAGCGCGTGCAGTTGCTCGAGCCGCGCGTCGGCGCCGATCCGGAACAGCGCGCCCTTGCCCTTGCGAGCACCCTTGCGACCGAGGTCGGCAACGGTGGGCGTGTCCTTGTCGGCACCGGGCTTGGTGCCTGGATCGGGGAGCTTCGCCGACTGCCCCTTCGAGGCGGTCGGCTTCTCGGCGGTCTCGACCTGGTTGGCCGTCTTGCCCGTCGTGACCGGCACATCGGTGAGCTCGTTCGCGGCGGCGACCACGCCATCGCGATACGCGGCGAGCGCCGTGATCTCGTTGCCCGCGAAGTCGGCCATCGCGCGTGCCTTACCGGACTTCGGATCGAAGCGGAACACCATCGCGCGGTCCGAGGTGCCGAGCCAGACGCCGCCGTCGCTGGTGGTGGCCAGCGAGGTGATGCGCTTGTCCTCGGTATCGAACACTTCCTTCGCGCTGCCGCCGGTGACGGCGAACAGCTTGCCGCTCGGTCCGGTGCCCGCGTAGACGGTGTTGCCGATCGACGCGAGCGACCAGATCGTCTCGACGTCCTTCGGATCTTTCGTCGTCAGCGTGGCGGTTGCCGTGGCCTTGCCTCCGGCGACGTCGATCTTGAACAGCTTGTTGCCGGGCATCGCGCCCGCGTAGACGGAGCCATCCGCCGTCTGCGTCAGCGCGACGACGGCGATCGCACTGGGAAGCGAGACCACCTTCTTCGAGGCGTCGCCGGTGATGCGATAGATCGAGCCGCCGGCATCGGAGCCGAGCAGCACGCTGCCATCGGCGAGCTTGACGGACGACCACACCGCGTCGCCTTCGAGCGCCGTGCGCTTGGTGTCCCAGCCCGGGCGGATCTCGCCCGCCGAGGTGATGAACGCGGAGCTCGCGTCCCCACTGTCGAACTGCTGGTAGGTCTCGACCGTCCAGGTCGAGGTGACGATCGCGCCGACCGGCGGTGCGAGCAGGCTGCCGCCAATAGCGATCCCTAGCGCGGCGAGAGTACGTACTTTCACAATTCCCCCAAAGATAAGGTCGAACCCGGGACGACAGAACTTACTTGGCGCGAACGCGAACCAGGATCGTCGCGGTTCCTTCGACGACGCGCGATGCCGTGGCGACGGTGCGTGCGATCGGCTTGTAGGCCACCGCACGTTGGGTATGAGACTGCGGGTGCAGCTTGTCGTGCGCCGTCGCGGGCAGATCACGTACCAGCTTGCCGTCGAGCGCGACGCCTTCGTCGGCCGGATACAGCGTGACCGCCCAGGTGTTGCCGGGCAGCAGCTTGCGCACCGCAGCCACCAGCGACGGCAGATCGACCGGCGGCGCCGCATCGAGCTTCGCGCTGTCGCCCGAGGTGACCTCGAGCTGGATGATGTTGCCGGCGAGCGAGTCGGGGACGTCGACCGGCACCGTCTCGATGATGTCCTTACCGTCGTAGGTGGTCAGCCTGACCTCGACCATGTTGCGCTGACCCGGGATGAGCTCGGCGCCCGGCACGCGGACCTCCTTGAGCTCGCCGTAGTTGATCGCGTACTGGAGGTCGATCTTGACGTCGAGGCTGTCGACCTTGACCGGCGCGTACGGGTTGTTGATCAACGGCACCAGCACGCGGAGGCCACGCACCGAGCCCATCACGCTGGAGGCACCGTCGTTCGCATAGACGTAGTCGACGAAGTTGATGGGGTCGAAGCCGCGCACGCGCACCGTCGAATCGATCCGTGCGGTGACGTGTTCCTTGTCGGGCAGGTAGTAGTTGATCGCGTTCATCACCGCGGCGCCGGCGACCGGTGCCGTCAGGAACTTGTTGTCGAGGATCTCGACGTGGAACTCGCCCTTCTGCTGCTTGCCTGGCGCGGTTGTGGTGGTCACGGTGATGTTCACCGGGATCATCTTCGCGCGCAGCGTGGTGTCCGCCATGATCGAGGCCTGGCGATCCTGGACCAGCGAGCCGGCCTCGTGGATCGGCGACGTCATATGGAACGGGAACGGCATCGACGTCACGACCGTGTGGACGTACGCCGTGGCGACCGGCGCGTACCACTCGCCGTTGCCGAACATCGGGTGACCGAACGCGAGCACCTTGTTGCCGTCGACGAACGTCACCGTTCCCGACGAGGCGGCCGACAGATCACCCTTGATGAAGGGGATCGCGATCGCCCCACCCGGTGTGAATGACTTTGGTTGATCGCCTTCGGGCACGTTGCCCGTCCCTCCGGCACGCATCGGCTCGAGCGTCGAGCCCGCGAACAGCTGCGCGAGCGCATTGAATGCAGGGGTCGAGAAGCCAGCGATCTGGAGCGGCACGGAGGCGGTCAGTGCCTGACCGTCGTACGTCGCGGGCTTGTTGATCGCCGCGGGTAGGGGCGTGGACGTCAGCCAGCTGCGGTGCTTGGGACCGAGCGCCGACATCGCATCGGCGAGATCGACCTTCGGGGTGATCCGCTTCCAGTCCTCCATCGAGGCAGCGACGGGCTGCACGATCTTGGTTCCGTTCGGGCCCGGCAGCACCGGGTTGTGACGACGGAACGTGTCGCCATCTTTCTTCATGTACTCGATCGGCGTGCAGCCACCCATCGCGATGCGGTTGAAGCCCCACGTATAGGAGACCGCGCAGACGATCTTGTCATCGAGGAAGAGCGGGCTGCCCGACATGCCGCGCCACACGTTCGTGGCGACGATCTTCGGATCGTTGCTCTTGAACAGGATGATGTCCTGCTTCGGCAGCATGTTGTGGACGACCGAGATGACCTCGAACGTGAACTTCTCCGGCTTGGTGCCGGCCATCGTGGTCATGCCGTAGCCGGTCTGACCGCGTGTGACTTTGGCTACCGGGTACGGATCAGGACCGCCGGCAGAGGCATTGGACGCGAAGAACAAGCCTCCGAGGAGGACCCCACTCGCGGCGCAACGCCGCATGACTCCACGCATGTCGTACGAGCTTAAACGGCAACCCCGCGGTCTGCCAGTGGGGAACCTCGTAGTGGTGCCCCAGCGCCACGAGAAGCTGCGGCAACGTAGCGACAACTGTGTCAGGTTTTGCGTCGGTAGTGATGACGGGTGTTAAAACCTGGTCGCCCGTTCACACTCGTGAGGATCTCCGACTCCGTGAAATCCCGGCAGCTTACGTCCCTGGTCGGACCTCGGCACACGCACTGCACAAAGCCTCGGACACACGGAGGAATGAGCATGTCGAACTTTGTCGAGACCTGGAAGGGTATTGCTACTGCGCTGGGTCGTTCGGAGCGGTGGTGCCGGTACATGGCGCGCAAGGCGGGTGACCCGCTTCCCGTGTTCAAGGTGGGAGGTATCGTTCGCCTCAACCACCCCGATCTAGAGGATTGGCTGGGTCGTCAGCGCGAGCGCTCGATCCGGGTGCCGACGCCGATCGCGGTCGATGATGTCGGTCTGCGTTTGATCGCGTAGCCACCGCGTCGAGCGCCGACCGTGTTTGCTAGAGTGGCGGCGCATGACACGTCCGCTCACCGAACTGCGCGGTCCGATTCGCGCGTTGTTCTCCGATATCGACGGCACGATGACGACGGGAGATCGCATCGAGGCCTCGACCTACCAGGCGCTCGAAGCGCTCGGTGCTTCCGGGATCCCGGTCATCATGGTGACCGGTCGGTCCTCGGGGTTCGGGCACGCGGCGATGAAGATGACGCCGGTACCGGTGGTGGTCTGCGAGAACGGTGGCGTCACGTTCGTGCGCCAGGGCAAGAAGCTCCACAAGATCTATGGCGTGCCGCCGGCGAGCTTGCCGGAGTGGCGCCGCCGGATGAACGACGTGGTGGTGGAGGTCTGCTCCAAGGTGCCGGGCTCTCGCCTGTCGAGTGACTCGAAGTATCGCGAGGTCGATCTCGCGCTCGATTGGAACGAGGAAGTGTCGCTCGGCGGCGAGGCGGCGGACGCGATGGTGGCGATGATCCGCAAGGCGGGGCTGACCGCGTCGCGCTCCAGCGTGCACGTCAACTTTGGTCCGCCGCACTTCGACAAGTTGAGCGCGTGCATGACCGTCGTGCGCCAGGTGTTGAATGGCGACGGCAACGATCTTTCACAATACGTCTACGTCGGCGATGCGCTCAACGACGCGCCGATGTTCGGAGGCTTCCCATCGTCGGTGGGCGTCGCCAACATCAAGGCGTGGTGGGACCAGCTCGACTTCAAGCCGTCCTTCCTCGCCGAGCGTCCGGAAGGCGCGGGTCTGCGCGAGGTGATCGCGCACATCATGTCGCTGACGACAAAGCGTTAGGTCGAGATGTCTGCCGACGTGTTTGCTGCCGCGCTGCGTGCCCTCGAGGCCGGGCGCGGTGTCGCGATCGCGACGGTGATCGGTGCGCACGGCTCGACCCCTCGCCACCTCGGTGCGCGGATGGCGGTCGCCGACGACGGCGAGCTGTGGGGTACGATCGGTGGTGGCAGGATCGAACAGGTCACCGTCGAGGCTGCGCGCGCGGTCGCCGGAGGTGGCGAGCCGCGGATCGTCAGGCAGCACCTGGTCCGCGATCTGGCGATGTGCTGCGGTGGCTCGATGGAGATCACGCTGACGCCGGCCGCAGCGTCGCGCGCCGTGATCGCGGAGCTCGCTTCGAAGCCACACACCGCATCGACGCACGAGGCCTGCGTCCTGGTGACGCCGATCGAGGGTGAGCCTCTGACGCTGCGCGCACCGGTGGCGGGGGATCCACCGATGCATCAGCCCGTGCTTGCCGGTGGAGCACTACTCGAGCGACTCGGCGGTGGCGAGCGTGCGATCGTGTTCGGCTTCGGGCACGTCGCGAAGAGCGTCGGGCCGTTGCTCGCGTCGCTGGGGTTTGTCGTGATCGTGTGCGACGACGACGAGACGGGTGCGCTCGCTGCATCGCCGGCGTGGGCCACGCAGATCATCGAATCGTTCGATCCGGTGGAAGTCGAGCGGATGCTCGGTGGCTTCAAGGCCGACGATCGCGTGTTGATCATCACCCGTGATCACGCCGTCGATCAGGCGATCCTCGAGAAGCTGATCACGCGCGACCTCGGCTACCTCGGGATGATCGGCAGCCGCGGCAAGGTCGGACGGTTTCGCAAGCGCCTCGACGCGAAGGGACTCCTCGCAGGCAACGAAGCGCGCTGGGCTGCGATGCGCGCACCGATCGGGCTCGACCTCGGGGCCGAGACGCCGCAGGAGATCGCGGTCTCGATCGCGGCCGAGCTCGTCGCGCTCCGTCGTCGCGGCACGTCGACGCCCGGGAACTGGCAACTCGCGAAGCATCACGAGAGTAGCGAGTGACCGCGGCGGTGATCCTCGCGGCGGGCTCGGGCAGTCGCCTCGGCGGCGTCGCGAAGGCGTTGCTCGTCTGTGAGGGGCGCACGTTCCTTCAGCGGATCGTCACGCTGGTGCGCGGCCCGAGCGTGGTGGTCGTCGGTGCACCCTTCGGCGATGCGGTGGCCGAGCACGCGGCGTCGCTCGAGGGTGTCCATGTCGTGGTCAATCCCGATCCGTCGCGCGGGATGGCGAGCTCGATCGCGCTCGGCTTTCAGCACGTCCAAGCGTTCGAGCTGACCGATGCCCTGCTGTGGCCGGTCGATCATCCGTTCGTCCAGGCAAGCACGTTGACCGCGCTCGTCGAGGCCGACGCCGACGTGGCGCGGCCGATCTATCAGGGGCGCGGCGGTCACCCTCCGCTGATCCGGCGCAGGTGGTGGAAGGACTTCGCCGCGTGCGATCAGGTCGAGGGTGGAGCACGCGGCGTGATGTCGAGACTTCGCGTCGTCGACGTTGTGGTGGATGATCCGGGCGTGGTGCGGGATGTCGATACGTCCGAGGATCGGAAGGCGCTGACGTGAAGCGCGCACTCCTTGTGCTCCTCGCCGCGTGCCCGTCGCCGCCGAAAAAGCCGCCGGAGCGCCTCGATGATCCGGCGAGCCTGGGCGAGCGCGACACGCGCGCGGACCTCGTCGCCGAGCTCCAGGACGATATCCTGAAGTCCTACGAGCGCGACGAGCCGCCCGACTTCGAGAACGCGATGGTGCCGGCCGAGATCGGCACGCTGCGGATCGGCGTCGGACCGGGCGATGTCCTCGTCGGCGCCGAGCTCGCCCGCGCGCCGAGCCGGTGGCCACTCGACCTCGATGCGAGCGGGTCGGCCGAGTCGCGCAGCAAGCGGCTCGAGATCCACCTCTCGCAGGATCGCCTCGCCGCGTGGGTGAGCGACGAGATTTCCTGGCGGATCCACCTGTGTGGTCGCACCGCCGTGATCCCGCTGCGGATGAGTGCGCTGTTCGCGCGCGACGGAGATCGCTGGGTGCCCGTGTTCGAGCACCTGTCGTTCGCGCGCCCGCCGATGCCCACCGGCGAGGGCCAGAAGCTGCCACGCGAGATCCGCACCGCGGTGACGAGTCGCGATTTCGCCGACGAGCTGTCGCGCGTGCTGTCACCAGTATTGCGCCGGGCGATCGACAAGTCGCCGAAGGTGATGGCCGCCGACGCCACGCTCTATGGTCCCGACATCGCGTCGGAGTGGCACGGAACAGAGACCCTCGGTGCGCGTCTCATCCCCGGGAGCGAGCCGATGAAGCTCGAGGACCGCCGCGTCGGCGTGGTAGGGCGCAACCCGCGCGCGGCGAACCTGGCCTACTGGGCCGGTAACCTGACCGCGGTCCTGCCGGCGCGCCCCGGCGTGGCAGCAGGCAAGGGGCACTTCCGCGCGACGTTCGTGTTCGAGAAGCGGCAGAACGAATGGGTGATCGTCCAGGGCCACGTCAGCCAGCCGATCGACGACGACAACCTCGGTTTCTCGGTGTTCGGGACCGCGCTGATCTCGCCGAAACCGCTGCTGATCAGCTGCGACGAGCGGTCGCGCGCACCGGGTAATAAGAGATAGCCGCCAGCCACGCTCGCGAGCTATCTTCCCCTCGATGCTGTTGACGCGCGAGGAGATGACCTTCGACTTCGGAGGTTCCAAGCTGGACCCGGTCAAGGACCGCGAGCTCCTCGAGTGGATGTTCAACCAGTTCCTCTACGGCGAGGTCACTGGCATCCAGGTCGGACACTGGTTGTACGACGCGCCTGATCTCGATGCGGCCAAGTTCCTCGCGCGCCAGTCGCTCGAGGAGATGCAGCACGTCGATAACTTCTTGCGCATCATGACGATGCTCGGCTGCCAGCCCAAGCCGGCGCACGCCGCGGTGCGCTTCCTCGCGACCGGCATGATGGGCAGCTCGTGGGCCGAGCACGTCGCGCTCGAGATGGCGCAAGGCGAAGGCTTCGTGCTCCAGGCGTTCTACGCGGTGATCGACACGCTGGACCACAAGCCGTCGATCGACATCCTCCGTCGCGCGGTCAAACAGGAAGAGCGCCACGTCGAGTTCGGCGAGCAGCAGACCGCGAA
>JBBQJJ010000061.1:0-30091 GCA_038325805.1 Haliangiales bacterium | reverse complement strand
TCGGCGAGCGACACGAAACCGTGTCGTCAACCCTAGGAGACTTCTCATGCTCGTGATCACCGGTGCTACCGGCGCGCTCGGTCGCGCCATCGTTCGACAACTGATCACCCGCGTTCCGCCAACAACGATCGTCGCGAGCGTTCGCGACCCTGCGAAGGCCGCGGATCTCGGCGTCCAGGTCCGGCAAGCAGACTTCGGTGACCCGACCAGCGTCGCGCGTGCGTTCGAGGGCGCGACCAAGGTGCTCATCGTCTCGGTGCCGCTGCCGACCCACATCGCGGTGCCGCAGCATCGAACCGCGATCGACGCTGCGAAGGCCGCCGGGGTCTCGCGAATTCTCTACACCAGTCAGATGGGCGCGGATCCGGCGTCGGCATTCTCGCCGATGCACACGCACGCCGCGACCGAGGAGATGTTGCAGGCGTCGGGCGTGCCGTTCACGGCGCTGCGCAACGGGTTCTATGTCGGATCGTTGACCGGCATGTTCGGTCGCGGCATCGCCGCGGGTGAGATCATCGCGCCCGCCGACGGACCGGTCGCGTGGACCACACACGCGGACCTCGCGGAGGCAGCCGCGATCGCACTTGCCAGCGACGCGCTCGACGGCGTGACCTCGCCCCTGACTGCGGGTGCGGCACTGACGCTCGACGAGGTGGCGGCGATCGCGTCGCGGGTCACCGGCAAACCAGTGAAGCGCACGGTGGTCAGCGACGAGGCCTACCGCGCATCGCTGGTGGCGACGGGGATGCCTGCGCCGGTCGCCGCGATGCTGACCGGCATCTTCGGTGCGAGTCGCAAGGGCGCGTTCGCCGCCATCGATCCGACCCTCTCGCGCGTGATCGGCCATCCCACGATCGAGCTCGCCGCGGCGCTTCACTCGCCGACGGCGACGTAGCGAACGTTGTCGTCGCCCTCGTCGCCCTCGTCGCCCTCGTCGTCCTCGTCGTCCTCCCGCTCGCGCTGCTCGCTGACGATCACGTTGTCGAGCACCTCGCGGATCTGTGCGACCTCGGGCGCGAGCAACAGATTCGCGGAGAGATCGATCGACGCGAGGTGGCGGAATTGCCTCGCGTGCTGGCGCAGCAGCTCGACCCCGCGCTGCGCGAGCACCCCCTTCGATAGATCGAGCGAGTGCAGGCGAGGGAGTAGCGTCGAGTGGGCGAGGGCGTCGATCGCGTCCTCGACCCATTCGCAATTGACGATCCCGAGGTGGCGCAGCGCCGGCAGGCTGCCGTCCAGGATCGGCCGGATCGACGCGATCGTGCTGTCGGCGCCGTAGTTCGCGGAGCCGAACCAGATCTCGAGGTGCGCGAGCCGCGGCCACGCTGCGCCGAGGATCGACTGGAGCTCTGCCGCGGATAGCCCACCGGATTCGCGGATGAACGTGCGCAGCGACGGAAGCTCGAGCGCTCCGAGCGAGCCGCCGGCACCCGACTTGAGGTGAAGCACCTCGAGCCCGGTGAACGGTGCGAAGAGGCCGTCGAGCGTGCCCATCGTCGCCCAGCTGATCTCGCAGTCCGTATACGCGTAGTCGTTGAAGTAGAGCTCGCGGATGCGATCCGGATGCGGCGCCTCGGCGAGCGCACGCAGCGTCGGCGCCCAGTCGTTGTGGTCGGTGTAGCCGGCGAGCCCGAAATGCAGCACGTCGACGAAGCGGCCGAGGCCGCACGAGCGCACGGCGCGGGCAGCGAAGGCGAGTTTGGTCGGATCGGCCTCGTCGATGTCGGTCGGCTTGATCCTCGCGACGCGCGGAAAGCCATGGCGGCGCTCGATCGAGACCAGCCGGTGATCGATGCCGAGGTCCTCGAGCTCGGCGTCGAACCGTCGCTTCGCGGTCGCGTGCTTCGCCGCCGTGGCGACCTCGCCGAGCGGATCGCTCTGCTCGAGGAGCCAGTCCGCGTAGACCGACCACGGCGCGGGATCGTCGTCGGCGGCCGCCCAGCACTGCGCCTCGAGCGCGGGCTCGGAGTGGATGATCGCGACGCGCGACGAGCTGACCTGGATCCAGTGGTCCTCGCGGACCGCCTGCGCCTGCTCGTCGTACTCCTCGCTGGCCTCGGCGATGGTCTCGAACGTGGTCTCGCGCCGCGGCGCCTTCTCGCCGTCCTCGGGATGTAGCTCGCCGCTCCACTCGATCACCAGGCGTTCGCGCTGCTCGAGCTCGAGGAAGCGCGCGGGTTTCGGATAGCGCTTGAAGGTCGAGCTCTCCGCGGCGATCTCGAAGCGGATCGACCGCGACACCGAGGTCTCGACCGTCGGGATCGAGGGCGAGCTCGACGGCGATCGTTCCTCCACCGTGGGAGGTGCGGGGGATGCCTCGACAAAGCCGAGCTCGCGCTGCTTCGCGACCTGCATCTCCGCATATAGCTCGGCCGCTTCTGGCGAGCCCAGCCGGCGGCTATGCGTCTGCGTCATCCCGCCCGCCTTGCCCCACGCGAAGTCGACGAGGTCGCCGCGAACCTCGAACGACCAGTGTCGGTCAGCTAGCTCGAAGCGCTTCACGCATGTCGAGCCTACTACTTGGCGACGGTGGCGGGCGCGCTCGGCTGCGGCGGCGCGACGACGGTGACCGCCACCGTGCGGGTCTTGCCGGAGCCGTGGACCACGAGGTTCGCCGGACCCGGCGCCTTGCCGATCACGACGAAGCCGCTGGTCGGCTGCGCGGCGCCGCTATAGACGCTGCGCTCGAGCTGACCGATCGACGCCTTGCGAACCTCGACGTTCGGCGAGTCGCTCTTGACGTCGAGGTGCTCGCACGGCGACCCGCGATAACACGCGAGCGCGATCGCGACGCCGCTCGACAGCTCGAGGCGATAGCTCTTGAGCCCCCAGAACCCGTTCACCGGATCGAGCCGTGCGACGCGGCCGGCGGGAGGCGTGGACTGCGCGATCAGCGTCGGGCCACAGGCACCGGCGAGCAGGGCGACAGCGACCAAGAGGGCCTTCATGGCACCACCTCGATCTCGACGTCGGTCTTGGTGTCGCCGAGCGCGACGGTGATCGTGACCTTGCCCGGTGCACGCGCACGCAACCGGCGGCGATCGACCGAGCCATCGCGCAGGATCGCCACCGGACCGGTGTCTCCTGCACTCGACGTCCACGTCACCTGACCCTCGCCGGCGAGCTTCTGCGCGCCGTTCCACAGCGCAGGCGACAGCGTGAGGTCCTCGCCGACGGCGAGCCCGATCGAGGCACCGATCCGATCGCCGTCCTTCTTCGACAGCGTCACCTTGGTCACCGGCGCGGCCCACATGTGGATGAAGTCGACGACCGAGCCATCGTCGGTGCTGATCAACACCGCGCTCGTGCCCGGCGCCTTCGCGACCAGCGCACCGTTCTCGACGGCGATCACCGCGGGGACGGCGCTCTCGAGCACGAGGTTCGGCGTCGTGCTGCCCGCGACGTCGGACGACACCTCGGGATAGAACACGGCGCCGATCGCGATCGGAGCAACGGGATGGCGGCGGGAGCACGCGGCATCGTCGGTGGCGCACTGGCCGACCAGGCTGACCTGGCGGAGTGCGCCGGCGGTGCCGCAGGCTGCGAGAGGAATCAGAAGCAACAAGCGCATATGCCCAGACGAACGAGGGCCGCGGCGATGGCTTACAGCGTCAACGCTTCACCACGTGTTATGCAAGGGCGTGGATCACCCCGCTCGCCGCACCCTCGCGCTGCTGCTGGCACTTGGAGCGACTGCCTGTGATCGCGGCCGCTCCAACAAAGAGGCGCCATCACCGACGCCGACCCTCGAGCCTGCGCCGGCAGCGCCTGCGAGGTCGGAGGCAACGAGTTGCGCGCTGTCACCGGTCGCGCTGCGCTATCCGATGCCCAAACGCCTGGTCGCGATCGGCGATCTCCACGGCGATCTCGGCGGCATGCGCTCCGCGCTCAAGGCCGCGGGTGCGATCGACGACAAGGACAGCTGGATCGGCGGCGACCTCGTGATCGTGCAGACCGGGGACGTGCTCGATCGCGGCGTCGACGAGCAGGCGATGATCGATCTGATCCTCAAGCTGGAAGGCGAAGCCAAGGCCGCGGGCGGTGCCTTCCTCTGGTTGATGGGCAACCACGAGCTGATGAACGCGGCGGGCGATTTCCGCTACGTGCCTCCCGACGCGATGCACGACTTCGACGACGCGCCCGGCCTCGATACCTCGAAGTGGGCGAAGGTCCCCGAGCGCGCGCGCGGCCGGATCGCCGCACTCGGCCCGGGCGGTGTCTACGCGAAGAAGATCGCGCGGCACAACGTGGTCGCGATCGTCGGTGACACCGTGTTCTCCCACGCCGGCGTGCTCGCCGAATGGGCGACGCAGCTCGACAGCATCAACCAATCCTCGCGGTGCTGGCTCGACGGTCAGGCCGGCGGGGTCACCGATCCGGTGGAGGCGATGACCGCGGACTCGAGCCCGGTGTGGACGCGCGTGTTCGGCATCGATCCCGTCGACTGCGCCGCCGCAGCGGCATCGCTCGCGAAGCTCGGCGTCAAGCGCCAGGTCGTCGGGCACACCGTGCAGCCGAAGGGCATCAACGGGACGTGTAACGACACGATCTGGCGGATCGATGTCGGGCTTGCGAAGCTCTATGACGGCCCCATCGAGGTCCTCGAGCTCACACCCGACAAGCCGCCGCGCGTCCTCAAGGGAACGCGCTAACGCAAAGACCGCTTGCGATGATCCTCGCTTCGCATGGCGATCCCGCGATGCGCATCCACGCGCTCGACGTTGGGCGGGACAGCGCTCCGTTCCGCGAAGCTACTGGATCTTGAACTCGACGCGGCGGTTCTTGGTCCGCGCGTTCGTCAGCCCCGCGCCGGTCAGACCCTTGGTCGGCACCGTCGGCTTCTCACCACCGTAGCCCTTCGCGGTGAGCCGCGACGCATCGATGCCCTTGCCGACGAGGTAGGCCTTCACCGACTCGGCGCGCGCCTGGGAGAGCGCCTGGTTGTCGGCGAACTTGCCGCCCCTGCCCAGCGGCACGTCGTCGGTGTGACCCTGGATCTCGACCTTGATCGTCGCCGCGCTGGTGAACGCTGCCGCCGCGTCGTCGAGGATCTTGAACGACACCGACAGGATCTCCGACGAGCCCGTCTTGAAGTTGACGCCGGCGACCGTGCCGCTGAACTGCTTGAGCGCTTCGGGCACGGTGTCGGGGCAACCGTCCTCGTCCTGGAAGCCGTTGATCGTCTCGGGTTGGTCGATGCACTTGTCCACGGTGTCGGGGATGTCGTCGTCGTCCTTGTCACCATCGCTCGCGACGGCGATGGGTGCCTTCGGAGCAGCGGCGGCACCGGCGACACACGACTTGGTGACGTCGACCTCGACGCGCTCCTGGACGATGCCGCCGATCTTCGCGTTGCCGGCAGCGCCGAGCACTTGCAGGCGATCCTCGGGGACACCCTTCGCGATCAGGCGCGCCTTGACGAGCTCGGCGAGCTTGGTCGCGTTCTCGGCCTTCGGCTGCGCGAGTGCGACGAGCCACTTGCTGACCTCGTCGTGCGCGAGCATCAGGCGCGCGACCTGATCGATGATCGCGGAGCCCGACGCCGTCAGCACGGTGCCGACCATCGTCGGGACCTTGTCCATGATCAGGCGATCGCCGTCGAGCTTGACCACCGTGACGCCGCCGGTGTCGGGGCACCCATCGTCGTCCTTGATGCCGTTGATCGTCTCCGGCTCCATCGGACACTTGTCCTGCGCGTCGGCGATGCCGTCCTTGTCGTTGTCGAGATCCGGGCAGCCGTCGTCGTCCTGGAAGCCGTCCTTGTCCTCGGGACACATCGGGCACTTGTCGGCGGCGTCGAGGATGCCGTCGTTGTCGTTGTCGGGCTCGGGACAACCGTCGTCGTCCTGGAAGCCGTCCATGTCCTCTTCCTGCTCCGGGCACTTGTCGAGGGCGTCGTTGATGCCGTCGCCGTCGGTATCGCGCTTGGTCGCGGGGCAGCCGTCCTTGGGTCCGGGTTCCTTGCCGTCCTCGGCGTCGTTCGGGCACTTGTCGGCGAGATCGGGGAAGCCGTCCTTGTCGTTATCGAGCTCGGGGCACCCGTCGTCGTCCTCGAAGCCGTCGAGGTCCTCGGCCTGCATCGGGCACTTGTCCGTCGCGTCGGGCCGCTGATCACCGTCGTTGTCGTCGTCGGGGCAGCCGTCGTTGTCCTCGAAGCCATCCTTGTCCTCGGGCACCAGCAAGCACTTGTCGCGACCGTTCGGGATGCCATCGCCGTCGGAGTCGCGGACATCGGGTGCGTACCCGAGCGAGACGAAGAACCGCGCCTCCGGCGAGCCGATGCCCTTGACGAGCCCCGCGCCACCGCCGATCACGACCGCGACCGCGTTGGTGACGTAGACGCGCAGGCCGCCCTCGACCTCGAGCGGGCTCGAGTCGAGCGAGAAGTCGGGCATGCCGGCGCGACCGTAGGACTCGCCGATGAGCGAGAAGCGCTCGGTGATCCGCGCCGCCGCGGCGACGCCCCACGTGAACTGCGGGCCGATCGTGGAGTCGTAGATCGTGCGCGGCTTGCGGAGCAGGAGCCCGGCGTTCGCGCCGATCGAGAACTTCGGGTGTGGATCGATCTGCGTCGCGAACCCGATCCGCGCGGTCGGCAGGTTGTCGCCGATGAACTGCGAGTCGCCGCTGCCGACGCTGGTCGGCAGGCTGACGCCCGCGAGCGCGGCGGCGCGGAGCTTGCCCTTCTTGTACAGCCGGATCTTGCCCTCGACGGTGAGATCGCCGAGCCCGGTGACCGACAGCCCGCCCATCGTCCCCATGCCGGTGCTCGGATCGAGCCCGTCGCCGTTGAGGGCGAAGATCAGCGGCAACCGCACACCGACGTGGATCTTGTCCTTGATGCCGTACGCCATCGTCAGCTGCGCCGCGGCGAGCGACTCGACGACGGTGACGCGCTCGGCGCCGACCGTGTCGTCGGGATTCACGTTGAACACCTTGAACGGCTTCGTCAGGTAGGTGAACAGCATGTCCACCGCGAGCTGCTTCTGATCGGCGACGTCGGCGTCGGCGACCGTGAAGAAGGTCTTCGGTCCGATCGCGTACTCGAACGTCTGGACGTCGATCGCGGAGTCGAACGGCGGTGGTGACTGGGCGAATGCATGACCCGCACTCGCGCCGAGCGCGAGCGTGGCCACGGCACTGATCCCCCAAGGAGTGCGCATTGCCCGAAATCATACGCTCGTTCCCGCGGTGGCTGAAGCGCAGCGCCTTGAAAGGCCGCGATCTTCCTCGGGGAGCGGCCGGGTAGCGTGAGTTCGATAAGTAGTCGCGGGTGGGAGCGACTATTTCGGAAGCGCCATGTTGAACGTCCAGATCACGACGGACGCGACGGCCTTGTCATTGGTGTCCTTGGCCGGCTCGAACTCGATCAGCTTCGACCGCATCAGGGCCAGCTCGTCGAGGCCGTGACCGAGCGTGTCGAGCAGCAGCGCGGATCGCACCTTTCCGGTGGCGTCGACGACGAGCTTGACCCGGATCTTGCCCTCGATCCCGAGCTGTCGCGCGGCTGCCGGGTAGTCCTTGCCGGCGTCGATGTAGCCGTAATCGCCCTTGGGCATCGCGGGGTTCTTGATGGTCGCGATCGAGACCGGAGGTGGGGGAGGTGGGGTGGCATCGCCGCTGCCGCTCCCACCGCCGGTCCCACCACCCGTGCCACCGCGACCCGTGCCACTGCGCGTCCCTTTCGCGGGAGGCGGCAACATGCCCTTACCGCCGGGCACCGGGTCGTCCATCTTGATCGTCGGCGGGTCGTCTCCCCCTGGCGGGCCCGGGATCGGTGGCGTCTCCGGCGGGGGCTCGGGCTGCGAACGCACCTGCGGCTGGGGCTGCGCGACCCGCGGCTGCGGCTGCTGTGGGACGACCGGCTCGGGCTCGGGCTCGGGTGGAAGATCGAGCTTCGGGGGCTCGGGCGGCTTCGGCGGCTCGGGCTCGACCTCGACCTCGACCATCTCGATCACCGGTGCCGGTGTGGGAGGCACGAAGGGGTGGGTGACGATGACCGCATCGACGAAGACCACCACGATCGTGTGGATCGCGATCGTCCCGGCGATCACGAGTACGATCGGAGAATCCCAACGCACGACGTCACAGCCTAACTCATCGTCACTTGTCGTCGAGCGGCATGTTCTCGAGGGCGATGCCCTTGATGCCGGCCTGCTGGACGACGTCGATCGCACGCATCACGTTGCCGTACGCGCCGGAGCGCGAGCCGTTGATCAACGCCTTCGGCTTGTCGACTCCGGCCGTCAGCTCCTTGAGCTTCGCGATCGCGGCGGTGTCGTCGGTGAACTTGTCCTTGTTGATGTAGAGGTCGCCCTCCTTGGTCACCGTGACGCGCAGCGTGCTCTGGACCGCGCCACCCGTCGCCGCCTTCGGCTTGTCGATCTCGACACCACGCGCGACGATCAGCTTCGCGGTGACCATGAACACCACGAGCAGCACCAGCAGGATGTCGACGAACGGCGTGACGTTGATGTTGGTGATCGCGTCGTCGTCGTCGTCCTTGTACGCGCCACTCGCCATCATCTCACCGGGGCCTTCACCGGCTCGGGCTTCGGCTCCTCGAGCGTCGTGCCCTCGGCCTTCGCGTGAGCCTCGGCGTGGATCAGCGACATCACCTGGTGCGCGCACTCGTCGGCGCCACCCATCAGCACCTTGATCCGGCGGCCGAAGTAGTTGAACGCGATCACGGCGGGGATCGCGACGAACAGACCGAAGGCCGTGGCCGACAGCGCCTCGGCGATGGTCTCGAACAGCCGCTTCTCGGTCTCGGCATCCTTGGTCGTCAGCTCGAGGAACGCGCTCATCACGCCGAGCACGGTGCCGAACAGGCCGACGAACGGCACGTTGTTCCCGAGCGTCCCGAGCACGATCAGGTTCTTGTCGGCGTTGCGACGCCACCGCGAGCGCTCGCCCTGCATCGCCTCGGCCGCAGCCTCCGCTCCGTGCTTGCGCTCGTCGAGGCCACGCAGCGCGACCTGGATCGGGATCGCGGTCGAGCTCCGGTACTTGTCGACGACGCGATCGATCTCGTTGCGCGTGAACGCACCGCGGAGCTCGCGGTTGAAGCTATCGGTGTCGGCCTCGCGCGCGCGAAACCACAGGAACCGATCGATCATCACGCCGATCGAGACCACCGAGAGGGCGATCATCAGCCAGAGGACCCACTCTGCGCCGAGCTGCGCGAAATCGACGAACGCCTTGGACAGATCCATCGCAAGCCGACGTTACGTCGGTTCCGGCGTGTCGTCGATCGATGGACCCTGCGTTTCGCCCACCGATTCCTCGGTCTTCATGACCTCCCGCATCACCACCGTCGCATAGGCCCCGGCGGGCAACGCGAAGCTGACTTCGAGAGTCCCAGCCTCTTCGCCCTGCCGGACCACCGGATCCACGACCTCGACCGCGGCGTCTCGGCGGGTGCCTTCGGCGATCGCGGACACCGAGCGGAACTCCTCGAGGGTGAGACCTGCCGCCGCCAGGATCGCGGCTTCGCGATCGGCCGCCGGACCCGCGGCGGGTGCGCGCATCGACACGCCGAACATCGGCCCCGTCGGCGTGATCTCGCCGACGGCGATCCGCGGCGTGTCGACGTCGGGCTCGGTGCAGTCGAACATCCCGCCGGCGCGCTTGTGCATGACGTCCCCGGCGAGCGCGACCCGATAGAGTCCGTCGGCGAGGCGCGCGGTCAGCCAGTCATTGAACAAGGCCGACTGCAGCGCCGAGACCAAGAAGCGCGCTTGCTTGCGATCGCGTGGCTGCGGCGCTTCGCCCGTGACGAAGGCGCGACCACGAGCGGCGTTGTCGCCGGCTCGGCCGAACCGCTGCTCGCCGTACCAGTTCGGCGTGCCGGGCGCTTCGGCGAGCTTCGCGAGGATCGCGCTCGCCTGCGCTACATTGTCCGGATCACCGGTGACACCTCGCACGATCAGCCGAAACCGATTTCCCCGCAGGTGACCGGTGCGCAGCTTGTTGCCGTGCCGGGTGGCCTCGAGGATCTTGATCCCTGCGAGCTCGACGGCGAGCGCCTGCTCGGGCGTCACCGGAGGCGGCAGACTGAGCCACTGCGTCGTGATCGCGCGGCGATCCTTCTGACCGGCGACGCCGATGTCGCGGTCGCGAACCCCGAGCGCACGGGCGAGCAAGCCGACGGCGAACGCCGTGTTCATGTCGCGCTTCTCGAGCTTGACGAACACGTGATCGCCCGAGCCCGACGGGGTGTACGCGGGGATTTCGTCGACGACGAAGTCCTCCTCGCGACATTTCAGCGCACCCCCGATTCCGGGCAGGTCGGTCGTCCAATACGGCAAGCTCACGGCGACGACCCTACTGCGGGTACGGGTGCTAGCATTGCGCAATGCTCACGTTTCGCGCGTTGCTCGTTGCCCTCACACTCGCGGCCTGCGGCGGTGCGACGTATCCGAAAGGCACCACCGCGCCCAAGGGTCCGGACCTGCCGAAGGGCGGGATCGAGAACGCCGCGCTGCCGTATCAGCTGCTCGAGGCACGCACCGGTCGCTCCGTCGACGAGTCCGCGTTCTGGGATCGGCTCTCGAAGGCCCGCGCCGTGTGCGTCGGTGAGGAGCACCCGAACCCGCACCATCACTGGGCGCAGCTCCTCACCGTTCGCGAGATCTCCAAGCGGATCGGCAAGGACAAGCTCGCGCTCGGGCTCGAGATGATCCAGCGCGCGTTCCAGGGGCCGGTCGACGACTACGTCGCGAAGAAGATCGACGCGACGACGCTGCAATCGCGTGTCGGCTGGGCCGAGCGCTGGGGCTACGAGTGGACGTACTACGCGCCCTCGCTCGACGCGACGATCGCCGCCGGCGGCGTGATCCTCGCGCTCAACACGCCGAAGGAGCTGACCAAGAAGGTCGTGCGCCAGGGGCTCGAGTCGCTGACGCCCGACGAGAAAGCGCAGATACCCGAGCTCAAGCTCGACGACGCCGCGCACCGCTCGTGGTTCGACGCGCTGATGGGCGATATGGGTGGCGGCGGGGCGCACTCGACGAAGCCGGATGCGGACAAGCCGTCCGAGGAAGCTCCACCCAATCCGCACGAGACCAAGCCGGAAGCGCCGAACCCGCACGGTGCGGGTGGGAAGATGGAGATGCCGTCGGCGGATCGGATCTACACCGCGCAGGTGCTGTGGGACGAGACCATGGCCGACGGCAGTGCGAAGTGGCTGAAGGCGAACCCCAACGGCCACCTGATCATCCTCGCGGGCAACGGTCATTGCCACGACTCCGCGATCGTCAACCGGCTCAAGCGCCGCGGGATCGCCGACGTGCTCAGCGTGCGTGCTGTGATCGACGACGGCGAAGGTGCGGTCGCCAACGTCCTCGCGAAGCCGCAGAACGACTACGCGTTCGTGATGCAGCTGCCGAAGGGTGTCTCGAAGGGCGCGAAGACCGCGTCCAACTAACGCTTCGCGCAGGTCGCGGTCGCCGTCTCGATCGCGCGGCGCAGCGGAGTGAACGTGCCGACGTCGAGCCGGTGAGTCGACAGCCAGAGCTCTGCCACCTGGCCGTGTGTCCTCGCGGTCCGGAGCTCGCGCGTGAGTGCGGCTTGATCCTGGTTCGGATCGCTCCGCTTGGTCTCGAGGCTGGCGATCACCGCTGCGCCCTCCCGCTTCGAGAGCTCGAACCTTGCCTGCACCGGATCGAGCGACCTGTCGAACGTCGCGAGCTTGTCGAGCAGCACCGCCGTGGTCGCGGTGGGATCGTCGATGCCCTTCCAGGCGCCGGCGGCGAGGCCGACGGCTTCGCGAAGCGACGCCACGAGCTCGCGACGCTTGGTGTACGCCTCCACCATCACCTTCGACTCTGCGCTCTGGATCCGACCGATGTCGTTGTCGACCTCGGTCGCCGGTACCGGAAGGTTCTGGATCGCGACCCGGCTCAGCTGCTTCTCGGCCAGGTCGAGCTGCTGGACGACCCCGACGCGGTCGCGCCGGCATGCCTTCTCGGCGTCGGTGGGCGCGGAGTTGCCGCACGCGACGAGCAGGAGCAAGCCGAGCCGGATCATGGCTGCGCGTCGACGAGCTCGACGTCGAACACCAGCACCGCGCCCGGCGGAATCGCATCGCCGGCGCCGTTGTCCCCGTAGGCAACCTCGGCCGGCAGGAGGATGCGACGCTTGCCGCCGACCTTCATCGTCGACAGGCCGATGTCCCAACCCTTGATCACCATCCCACCGTCGAACGGAAACTCGATCGGCTCGCCGCGATCGACGGAGGCATCGAACTTGGTGCCATCCGTCAGCCAGCCGCTGTAGTGCACCTTGACCGGCTTGCCCTTCACCGGCGACGCACCGGTGCCGACCTTCTCGTCGATGTACTGGACGCCGCGATCTTCGACGAGCTTGCCGGTCAACCGCGGCACGTTGGGAGGGTTGATGTCGAACGGCAAGCCATCGCTGTCGACGTCCTTCGAAGGCACGCCGGTGACGTTCGCCACCCGCTTCTTCATGTCGGGCACCTTGCCGCTGCGCACGGTGGGCTCGGCGGGTTTCTCCGACCCGGGCTTCGGTGCCTCCGCGGTGCCGGGCTTCGTGGCCGGGGCTTCGTCCTTCTTACAACCCGAGAACAGCGTGAGGGCGAGCAGGAGTGCGAGACGCATCGTCAGCGTGGTAGCGCACTGCCGGGCCGAGGGCCATGCTCGTCGTTGACCATTCGAATGTAGAGCTGCGCGCTCTTGTTCACCGGGTCGATCTCGAGCACGGCTTGCCACTCGGCGAGCGCGGCGTCGCGGCGCCCCAACGAGAACAGCGTGACGCCGAGATGGATCCGCGCCGGGATGAAGTCGGGGCGCAGCCGTTTCGCGTGCTCGAACTCGGCGACGGCGGCGTGATAGACGCCCATGTCGCGATAGACGTTGCCGAGGCGGACGCGGAGATCGGCGAAGTCGGGGCAGAGGTCGAGCGCCTTGGAGTATTCGCGCACGGACTCGTCGAACATCGCGAGTCCGCAGTACGCGGCGCCGAGGTCGGCGTGCATGTTGGCGAGCTTGCCCCGCGCGAAGCGGTCGAGCGCGTTCGGCTGGCCGACGCTCGCCGACACGGCGTTGGTGTAGACCTCGCGTGCGAGATCGTACTTGCCGCGATCGTTGTACGTCACGCTCAGGTTGAGCGCGGCCTCGGTGTATCGGGGGTTGAGCTTGAGCGCGATCTCGAACGCTTCCTCGGCGTCGCTGAACCGACCCTGTGCGTGATAGATGACGCCGAGCATGTTGTAGACGTCCGGAAAGTTCGGGCGGGCCTGCGCAGCCTCGGAGAGGAACGGCTCGGCGCGCTCGTACTCGCCCGCGTTGTAGTGCTCGCGCCCGATCGCGATCTGCTGCTCGATCCGGTCGCTCATTCGGGCGGCAGCTTAGCAGTGCGATGGCGGTCGTGCGTGTCCGGCGGCCGGACTCGCGGAGCATTCCCGGCGGAATGCCGGTAGGCCGCCTTACGCTGGTTGCGTAGCTTTTGGGATCGCCCGAAGTTCTCCTTGAATCGGTCTCGGCGTGATCTTAGAACTCGCGGCGATGTTCAAGGTCATCGTCCCTCTCGCCTGCGTCATGTCCCTGTCCGCCGTCGCTCACGCAGAGGAGTGGTCGGTCACCGTCGAGCACAAGTACTCGAAAGAGGCGAGCATCCGCGTCGTCGAGCCCGAGGGCTATCAGGTCGTCGCCGAGGGCGCGTCCGATACCGTGCCCGCCGTGCTCAAGATCGCGAACGCGGATGCGTATGTCGTCGTCAAGTTCACGGCACCGTCCGGCCGCAGCTGGGAGAAGAAGATCGAGGTCCGCACAGGCCACCAGTCGATCGTGCGCGTCAAGCATGTGCCCCCGGCGGACGCGCCCGTCGCAGCTCCCGGCAAGGCCGGCAGGATGCACATCGGGTCGGTGAAGAACACCACGAACAAGTGCGGGAAGAGCACCAATCACAAGTTCGATTTCATGGCGGATGGTGTGCTCGCGAAGAGCTTCGAGCTCGCGGGTGGCAAGTTCATCCCCAACGTCGAGCTCCCAGCTCGCAGCTACGAGGTTCGCCGGTTCGATGTCCGTCAGGGACAGTGGGTGTATGTCGAGACCACGGTGTTCGCGGTCACCAAGGACGGCTGGGTCTACTTCTACGGCTGCAACTGACCAGCTCGCTCGTCGGCGTCGGGGTGGTAGCTACTTCATGCTGGCAAGCGCATCGCGCGCATCGCCCGCACGGCTGCCCTTCGGATACCGATCGACCAGCTCCTTGAACGTGTTCTTGGCGCGGTCAGGCATCGCGACGGCAATGTACGCGCGGCCGAGCAGCCACAGCGCTTCTTCATCGTAGCCGACGCCGCGGTATTTCTCGAGTAGCCGGCGCAGCCGCAGCACGCTCGCCATCGGCTTGCCACGGTCCCAGTAATAGCGAGCGACGTACCACTCGTGATCGGCGAGGCGCTTGCCGACCTTGATCAGGATCGTCTTCGCTTCCTTGCGGTAGGGCGAGTCCTGGTACTTGTCGAGGAAGCTCTTGAGCTCGTTCGCGGCGTCCTCGGTGGACGACTGGTCCTTCTCGAACGACGGCGGGAACATCCAGAAGTCACCCGGCAGCTGGCGGTAGTACGCCTCGCCGATCCGGAACGACGAGTACCCGTTCGCGACCATCTCGTGGGTCGGGTGGAACTTGATGAACAGGCGATACGAGTCGATCGCCTCGAGGTACTGCTCCGCACCGAACTCGGCGTCGGCGAGCCGGAGCTCGGCGAGCACCGCGTACTTGCTGTACGGGAACCGGCTCTTGATGAAGCCGAAGTACTTGCTGGCGGCGACCCAATCCTTGGTCTCCAGCATCTTGAGACCCTTGTCGTAGTTCTTTTGGGCCGAGACCGAGTACTCGACGGAGCCCGAGCCGCTCTTGCCACCGCATGCAACAGCGAGCACCAGACCGCTGACGAGGGCGAACGAGACGAGCAAGGACCTGAGGATCATTGGGGCTTTCTGGGAGGTTGATACACCGGTAAGACCGTGCGGATCAATGGTGACTGCTCGACGTAAGAACTTGGACCGCTGGCCAGCCAGGGGCGTTGCCTGCGATAAGAAGCCAATGCGTGTCGCTGGTGTAGCACTGGTCTTATTCGTCGGCTGTGGGGGTGGAACGACCCAGGTCAAGATCGGCCCCCCACCGATCAAGCTGACCAAGGGCGTGCTGACGGGCGCGACCTGCGAGAACAACGCCTGCAAGTGCCGAGAGGGTGGCGAGGATGGGGGCGTCGGCCTGCCGACCGACGGTCGCAAGCGCTTCGAGGTCCGGCTGGAGAGCGCCTATGATCTGTGGGTCACGCTCCCCGACACCACGCTCTACAAGAGCCCCGAGACGGCGGTCGCTTGCTTCTACGTCGATCTGTCGCCGGGCAAGCAGCCGTTCGCGTTGCGGGCCTCGAACCCGACGGGCGTGTCGTTCGCGCTCGAGATCCACGAGCTCGGGACCGACACCAAGAGCTGGTACGACACCTTCGAGTTCACGTGCGGCCATCCCGGCGTGTGCTCGTTCGCGGAGCTCGACGACAAGGGGAAGACGGCGAAGGTCAAGGGCGGGCTCTACGACAGCTGCGGCTCGACCAGGATCAAGAACGTGGTGTGGGATCACGGCAAGGTCCCCGACGCGTTGGTGCCGAGCGAGCTCGCGCTCCAGGGCACGCTCGACATCTACAAGTTCAAGCCGACGAAGGCGCACGGGGAGACCTGCGGGGCGGGCGACGGCCGGCCAAAACAACAAGAGCCCGGTGACGAGGAGCCTGCTACCCAGTAGCGCCTCGTGACGTACGAATACCCAGACGCCTACGACGTGATCGTCGTCGGTGCCGGCCATGCCGGTTGCGAAGCCGCCCTCGCGGCAGCTCGCATGGGCGGGCGCGTGCTGGTGCTGACCGGCTCGCTCGAGATGGTCGCGCAGATGTCGTGCAACCCGGCGATCGGCGGCGTCGCGAAGGGGCACCTGGTCAAGGAGCTCGACGCGCTCGGCGGTGAGATGGCGAGCGTGATCGACGACACCGGCATCCAGTATCGCCGGCTCAACGCGTCGAAGGGACCGGCCGTTCGATCGACACGCGCGCAGGCCGACAAGCGGCGCTATCGCGAGACCATGCGCACGCGGCTCGAGGGGTGCGAGCGGCTGGCGCTGCGGCAGGGCGAGGTCGCGCAGCTCGGTTGCGAGGAGGTCAACGGCCATCGCGTGATCCGCGGCGTGACGACGACGATGGGTGTTCGCTATCGCGCACGCGCCGTGATCATGACGACGGGGACGTTCCTGCGAGGCGCGATCTTCGTCGGCGAGGCCCGCGCGCAAGGCGGTCGTGCGGGCGAGGCGCCGTCGGTGCACCTCTCGGGCTCGCTCGCCGATCTCGGGTTTCCGCTGGCGCGGCTGAAGACGGGCACGCCGTGCCGCCTCGATCGCAAGACGATCGATGTCGCTGGGCTCGAGCTGCAGCCCGGCGATGATCCGCCGCCGATGTTTCGGTGGCGCAGTGGGCGCTACACGCCGCCGCTGACGCAGGTGCCGTGCTGGGTCACGTATACCAACGAGAAGACGCACGCCGCGATCCGCGACAACCTCCATCGGTCGCCGCTGTTCTCCTTGAAGGAAGGGCGCAAGGAGATCGAGGGCACGGGCCCGCGATACTGCCCGTCGATCGAGGACAAGGTCGTCCGGTTTGCGGACAAAGACCGCCACCAGATCTACCTCGAGCCCGAGACCATGGAGGGTGCGCTCGACGGCACCGGCGAGGTCTATCCGAACGGGGTCTCCACCTCGCTGCCGTACGACGTCCAGCTCGCGTTCATCCGCACCATCCCGGGGCTCGAGCGCGCGGAGATGACGCGTCCGGGCTACGCGGTCGAGTACGACTTCATCGATCCGCGAGAGATCCAGCCGACGCTCGAGACGCGGCGGGTGCGCGGCCTCTATCTCGCGGGGCAGATCAACGGTACGAGTGGCTACGAGGAGGCCGCGATCCAGGGCCTGCTCGCTGGCATCAACGCGGCGACCAAGCTCGGCTTCGGCCCAGGAGATGGAGAGCCGGTGATCCTTCGGCGCGATCATGGCTACGCGGGCGTGCTCGTCGACGATCTCGTCACGCGGGGCACCAAGGAGCCGTACCGGATGATGACCTCGCGCGCCGAGTTCCGGCTGCTGCTCCGCGAGGACAACGCGCACGATCGGCTGATGCCCGTAGGGCGCAAGCTCGGCCTGATCGATGATGCACGGTGGTCCGAGTACGAGACCTGGCAGCGCGAGCTCGCCGGTGCGATGGAGCGCGCGAATGCGGCGTACGTCACCGGCACGCCCGCGGTCAACGATCTGCTGGCGAAGCACGGCAGCTCCCCGCTCGAGCACCGTCGCGCGTCGCTTGCCGAGCTGGCTCGTCGCCCCGAGCTCGACTGGCAGACGGTCGAGCAGATCGCGCTCGCCGGAGGTGTGGCGGCGAGCGCGGCGAGTCACCAGACCCTCGAGCGCGTCGCGATCGAGCTCCAGTACGCCGGGTATCTCCGACGGCAGGAGTCGGAGGCGGCGCGGGTCGCGCGTGCCGACGGCGTCACCGTCCCGGTCGATCTCGATTTCCGGGTCATCCCGGGGCTGTCCCGCGAGGTGATCGAGAAGCTCGAGGCGATTCGCCCGCGCTCGGTGGGGCAGGCGTCACGGATCAGTGGCGTGACGCCCGCGGCGGTGGCCATCCTGCTGACCTGGATCTCGACTTCGACGCGGCGCGCGACGACAACCGTTTCCGGCTAATGGGTTAGCCACTTTCGCCGGTGTCGACGGTCGCGTTACCGTCTGCGCCGTGAAGACTCGCCTCGCCATCGTCCTGGGTTGCCTCCTCGTGGATCTGATTCGCGCTGACGCCCCTGCGTTCGCCGGCGGCCTGTTCCTGCCCGGCAGCGGTGCGATCTCGACCGCGCGCGCGGGTGCCGCGGTCGCGTCCACCGACGACGGTGAGGCGCTGTCGATCAACCCTGCAGGTCTCGCGAAGACCAAGGGCACCACGATCACGATCTCGGCCGCGATCATCAGCTACGCGATGGAGTTCGATCGCCGTGGCACCTACGACGCGATCGCCGACGACGACTTCGCCTACGAGGGCACCGAGTACGGCCTGGTCAAGGACAAGGCGAAGCCGCCGCTCGGGATCGGCAGCTTCCAGCCGATCCCGGTGATCGCGGTGGTCAGCGACCTCGGTGGTGCCGTCAAAGGTCTCCACGTCGCAGCCGGGCTCTATGCGCCGAACGCGTATCCGTTCCGCGACATGTCGAACGGCTACGTGTTCAACGGCGACTTCAACACCGCCCCGCCGCCCACGCGCTACGACGTGATCAAGCAGGAGGGCACGATCCTGCTGCCGTCGCTCGCGGCGTCCTACAGCATCTCCCCGCAGCTCGACGTCGGCGCGAGGTTCTCGCTCGGCTTCGCCGACATCGACACCACGACGACGGTGTGGGGCACACCCGGCAACGTCACCGAGGACGTCCAGTCCGACTCGCTGTTCCGCCTCACTGCGAAGGACAGCTTCATCCCGGCGTTCGGTCTCGGCGTGACCTATCGCCCGATGCCGAACCTCGAGCTCGGCGTCGCGTACAACTCGCAGGTCACCGTGCACGGCAAGGGTACGGCGACGAGCGAGAAGGGCCCGAAGGTCAACGTCAACAACGAGGAGGTCGCGATCACCAAGACGCTGACCCCGCGGTGCCGCACCGACGTGGTCGGCACGGACACCGATACCGAACCGCCGCCGCCCGACGAGATCAAGAGCCAGAACGGCTGCGTCGACTTCGCCACGCCGATGAGCGTCCTCGTCGGTGCGCGCTACATCATGCTCGGCAGCGACGGCAAGATGAAGGGCGACCTGGAATTCAACGCCGGCTGGGAGAACTGGGGCACGGAGCTCGCGTCGACCTACCGCGTGGTGGTCGATGCCGATGCGCTGATCCTCGCCTCCGGTGCGCGGCTCACGCTCAAGGACAACGCCGTTCGCCACGAGTTCAAGGACACGTTCTCGTTCCGCCTCGGCGGCAGCTATCACGTCGCCGCCGGTGACAACACGGTGATCCTCCGCGGTGGCGTCGCGCACGACACCCGCGCGGCGAAGGACGGCTACCTTCGCGCCGACGTCGACGGTGCGGCGCGTACGATGATGTCGGTGGGCGGCGCGCTTCGCGCGAAGCGGTTCCAGATCGATGTCGGCTTCGGCTTCGTCTACGAAGGCACGCAGGACAACTCGGGCGAGTGCAACGTGACGTCGGTCGCGCTCGATCAGAAGGGCTGCAACAACGACGGCAACGAGCGCGAGGTCGAGGATCGGAGAGGCGTCGATCCGATCAGCCCGCTGTCGACACCGGAGCAGCAGATCGAGAGTCCGGTCACCCTCGGCACGATCAAGAGCCACTACGTGCTGTTCATGCTCGGCGCATCGACCTGGTTCTAACGCCAGTTACGGCTACGACGTCGCGCTGGCGCTGCGCTGATCGCTGGTCGAGCCCGCCCAGCAACAGCTCGAGCCCGAACTCGAACAGCTCGTCGAGGTGCCGGGGTTCGAGCTGCGCATTGATCAAGGCCACGTGCGGCCACTGCCGATCGAGCGTGGTGCGGCGCTCCGGCTTGCCTGCGAGCTGGTTGAGCGCGAAGCCGTTGACGTAGGAGCTGACCGCGCGATAGCAGCGCGCCGCGTCTCGGTCGGAGACTCCCGCCGTTCGAGCGAGGCCGAACAACGTGTCGAGGAACTGGTAGCTCGCCTCGCTGGCGAACCGTCGTGTCGCGAGCAACGGAAACGCGTGCGGGTGCTCGCTCGCGATCGCGCGATAGGCGTGCGCGATCCGGCGCAACGTCGACACGAAGTCACGTTCCTCGTCGAGCTCCGCTGCGACCGGCACGATCAGCCGGTCGACGACGGCGTCGAGCACCGCTTCCTTGTTGCGGTAGTGCCAGTAGATCGCCATCGCCTCGCAGCCGAGTGCGGTGCCGAGCCCACGGATCGAGAAGCGTGCGAGGCCGCCGCGATCGATCAGCGCGAGCGCGCGCTCGGAGATCAGATCGCGATCCAGCGCGACCTTGCGCGTTGGCATCAGCGGACTCGCACGAGCGCCCCCGGCCGCGCGCCGGTCAGCACGCCGCGCTCGGCGACCGCTTGTCCGGCGACCAGCGTCGCGAGGTAGCCGTCGGCGGGCTGAACCAGCCGGCGACCACCCGCGGGCAGGTCGCGCGCGATCGTCGGACGGCCGAGCGAGATCTTCGAGAGCTCGACGACGTTCACATCGGCGCGCATCCCGACCTCGAGCGTCCCGCGGTCGGAGAGCCCGATGAACCGCGCGGTATCTCGCGCCTGCATCTGGACGACGCGCTCGAGCGGAATCCCGTTCGCACGATCGCGCGCCCAGTGCGCGAGCAAGAACGTCGGCATGCTCGCGTCGCAGACGGTGCCGACGTGCGCGCCGGCATCGGACAGCCCCATCAGCGCGCGCGGATGCAGCAGCATCTGGCGCACGACGTCGAGGTTCATGCCCGTGTAGTTGTAGAGCGGAAAGTACAGCAGGGCCTTACCGCCATCCTCGAGGAGCGCGTCGTAGATCACCTCGAGCACCGGCTTGCCTGCGCGGGACGCTTCGCCGGCGAGGCAATCCATCAGCCTGGGCTCGTAGCCGCGCTCCAACGAGAACAGTCGCATCGCGATCAACCCGACGTTCGCGAGGAAGTAGTCGACGAGCGGCGGGATCGCGGTGCCGTCACCTGCCAGGGTGTCCGGTTTCTCGACGAGGATGCGTGCGCGGACGTCTGGATCTCGCAACCGAGCTACGCGATCCGCCAAGGGCAGGTGCGCGATCGCCTTGTAGCTGGGGTGACCGACGAACGGATGGAACGTGGCCTCGAGCCCGAGCAGAACGCCGATCGCGCGGGCGCCGACCTGGCAGCGGAGATCGAGGCCGCGCAGGGCAGCACGCTCGACGCGCGCGAAGATCCGCTTCCACTGATCGGGTGCGTGATCGCGCTGCATCGTCGAGATCGAGAGGGGCCGCCCGGCAGCCTCGGCCATCGCCTCGAGCAGGTCGAACTCGGGATCGAAGCGCTCGGGCCCCTTCATCATGTCGAAGTCAGAGACCGCCTGGAGCACGCCGTGGCTGCGCCCTGCGAACGCGCGTGCGATGCCGACCAGCTCGGCGGCGTCGACCTCGCTCGCCGGAGTGGCCGCGCCGCGTGCCGTGCGATGGTTGTCGCTGCGGCCCGTCGAGAACCCGGCGGCGCCGGCATCGAGCGCCGCGCCGACGATGCGTGACATCGCGACAATGTCGTCGGGCGTCGCGACCTCGCTCGCCACCGCGCGCTCACCCATCACGTACATCCGCACCGGGTCGTGCGGGATCTGGACGAGGAAATCGATCGCGTGCGGCAGGCGCGCGATCGCGTCCATGTAGTCACCGAATGACTCCCATCCCCACGGGATACCCTCGGCGAGCGCCGCCCCGGGAATGTCCTCGACGCCCTCCATCAGCTCGACGAGCAACTGTTCTTTGCCGCGCACCACCGGGGCGAAGCCGACGCCGCAGTTGCCCATCACGCAGGTGGTCACGCCGTGCAGCGTGCTCGGCGACAGCTCGGCATCCCAGGTCACCTGCCCGTCGTAGTGCGTGTGGAGATCGACGAAGCCCGGCAACACGTGAGCGCCATCCGCCTGGATCTCGCGTCGGGCAGGGCCACCGACGGCACCGAGCTCGACGATCCTGCCGTCCGTGATCGCGACGTCACCCGTGTACGCGGGAGCGCCGGTGCCATCGACGAGGGTTCCTCCAACGATCTTGAGGTCGAACACGTCCTAGCTTTACACCGTAAAGGACAAGGCGCGAAACCGATAGATCGGGCCTTGACGGTCCATTCCTGCAGTTGCATATAACCGTCAGGTTATAAAACCTAGAGGTTCTGGAAATGCTTGCTGCCGAACGCCTCGATCAGACCTTTGCCGCACTATCCGATCCGACGCGCCGGGCCATCGTGGTCCGGCTCGCGAAGGGCGAAGCGTCGGTGAACGAGCTACTCGAGGAGGCGCCCGTCCCGATGACCCAGCCCGCGATCTCGAAGCACTTGAAGGTGCTCGAGCGCGCCGGCTTGATCACGCGCGGGCGCGAGGCGCAGCGCCGCCCGTGCCGGCTCGAGGTCGCCCCGCTCAAGGAAGCGACCGACTGGCTCGAGCGCTACCGCGAGATGTGGGAGCGGCGTTTCCAGGCGATCGATGATCTGTTGGAAGAGCTCAAGGACAAGGAGTCACGTCATGGCAAAAGCACCAAGCGGTAAACTTTCGATCACCCTCCCCCGCGACACCGAGATCCTGATGACGCGCGTGTTCGATGCGCCGCGCCAGCTGGTGTTCGACGTGATGTCCAAGCCGGAGTTCATCCGTCGCTGGTGGGGTTGCATGGACGGCTTCACGATGCCGGTCTGCGACGTCGACTTCCGGATAGGTGGGAAGTACCGGTTCGTCGGTCGCGGACCCGATGGCAACGAGTTCGGGTTCTCCGGCGAGTACAAGGAGATCGTCGCGCCCTCGAAGATCGTCAACACCGAGATCTTCGATCCCGTCCCGGACTCTCCCGCGATCTGCTCGATGACGCTCGAGGAGCGCGACGGCAAGACGTACTACGCGAACCTCATCAAGCACGATTCGAAGGAGGCGCGCGACGGCCACGTCGGCTCCGGCATGGAGTACGGCGCCGGTCTCGGCCTCGACATGATCGACGAGCTCGCGCAGGGCCTCGCACGCGTCCCGGCCTCGTCGGGCACGCACGCCTCCGCTCGGACGTAGGAACGTTAGTTCCTGGCGCGCCTCGCTAGCCCTCGTCCGCTCCAGCTGTTGTAGGGTCCACGCCTATGAAGCTTTGGGTGCTTCCTGCCATTGGCCTAGCCACGCTCGCCGGCCCTGCGCACGCGGGTGGTCTGTTCCTGCCGGGCAGCGGCGCGGTGTCGACCTCGAGAGCGGGTGCCGCCGTGGCATCGGCGGATGATGGCGAGGCGCTTTCGATCAATCCGGCGGGGCTCGCGAAGACCCACGGGTTCACGCTGACGATCAGCGCGGCGATCACGCGCTACTACATGAAGTTCAACCGGGCGGGCGCCTACGACGATCCGAACTTCGATATCGATCGCCAGGGCTACGAGGGGCAGGACTTCGCGCCGGTCGAGAACGATCCGAAGCCACCGCTCGGGATCGGGAGCTTCCAGCCCATCCCGGTGATCGCCGTCGTCAGCGATCTCGGCGGTCGCGTGAAGGGCCTGCGCGTTGCCGCCGGGCTCTACGCACCGAACAGCTATCCGTTCCGCGACATGAGCCAGGGGTACACGGCGTCGGCGCAGAAGTTCGTCGACAACACCGCGTGCCAAGGAACGGGCTGCATCGCGCCGCCACCCACGCGTTACGACACGCTGACGTCGGAGAGCACCGCGCTGTTCCCGTCGATCGCGCTCGCGTATCGCATCCTGCCGATGCTCGACGTCGGGCTGCGCCTGTCGGCCGGCAACGCGAAGGCGAAGACGCAGGTGATGGTGTGGGGTACCACGAACAACGTCGAGGAGAGCGTTCGCAACGACACGCTCGCCGAGCTCGACGTCAAGGACAGCTTCATCCCGACGTTCGGCGTCGGCTTCACGCTGCGGCCGACGCCGTACCTCGAGATCGCCGCGGTCTACAACTCAGGTGCAGCGTTCAAGCTGCAGGGCAAGAGCCTGTCGACCAAGGGGCCTTCGGTCGATCAGGCCAAGGTCGTCGGTCCGATCGCCGACAACGACGTCGGCAACCGCGTGCGCTGCAAAGCGGATGGTGATTTCTCGGTCGGCGGCGAAGTGCCGGCATGCATCAGCCTCGCACTCCCGCAGACCGCGACCGTCGGCGTTCGCTACAAGAAGCTCGACACCTACGGCCGGATGCGCGGCGACCTCGAGCTCAACGTCGGGTGGGAGAACTGGGGCAAGCGCTGCAACTTCGACAGCTCGCAAGGCATCATCGACGATCAGGACTGTACGAGTCCCGGACAGTTTCTCGTCAACCTCGACGCCGGGCTCTACGTCAACGGCAACTTCGACGCGCCACTCGAGGTCAACGCGGTCAACCTCGGCCTGAAGGATGTCTTCACGTACCGGCTCGGTGGCTCGTGGATCATTCCGGTCAACGATGGCGGCGCCGATCCGGCGGGATGGCCGAACAAGATCATCCTGCGTGGCGGTGTCGGCTATGACACCCAGGCCGCGAAGGATGGTTTCCTGCGCGCGAGCTTCGATGGCGCGGCTCGTACCACCGCGACGATCGGCGCCGCCTATCGCACGCCGAAGTGGGAGCTCAACCTCGGCGGCGGCGTGGTGTTCGAAGGCACCAACCGCAACGGGAACACCGGCGTCGATGCCAACGGCAACCCGACCGGCGCGCCGTGCAACCCGACCCCCGCTGACCCGACGGGCTGTGGCGACGGCACGTTCACGCCGATCCCGGATCGCACGGGTCCCGATCCGACGAACCCGTTGATCGCGCCCGAGGTGCAGACCCAGAGCCCGTTCAACCAGGGAACGATCACGTCGCACTACGTGATGTTCATGCTCGGCTACAACCGGTTCTGGTGAGTCTCGCGCAGCTGCTCGACGAGGCAGACGCGCGACAGCTGCCGGCGCTGATCGAGGCATGGGAGCGCACCGACGATGCCCGCCGATGGATCGCGCGGGCGCTGCGGATCGATCTCGCGCTCGCGATCGAGCGTCCAGACCTCGTGTTGCCGGCGCTGCATCGGCGCTGTGTGCGCTTTGGCGAGGACGCGCAGTGGTTCACGCGCACGGCTCCGCCACCGCACGCACGCGAGACCGCCGCCCTCGTCGCCGACTGGATCGCGGAGTGGTCGCCGGGGCGCACCTGGTTGCGTGCGATGTGGCCGCCGCCGGTGGCGCTCGATGCCGGCGTGATCGCGGAGTACCGCTACAACCTGCGGGGTTCGATCGCAGTCACCGCGGATCAGATCGGCGTGGTCTCTGATCGAGAGTGCATCGTGTGGGAGCGTGCGACCGGCAGAATGCTGGTGGGTGCGACGCTTGTCGTCGACAGGCCGGCGACCACGTGGGAGCTCACCAAGGGTGTGGAGGGCCGGATCGTGTTGGCCTCCGGTGGTCACACGATCGAGCTGCCGATCGGCGACGAGGAGGAAGCGAACCGCCACGAGGAGCTGTCGCCCGAGATCGCACTGGTGAGTGGTCTCGATAGCGATGGCTACATCTGGTGGCTGATCGATCTCGAGCACGCGCGGCTGATCCACACGGGCTACGGTGTGCCGTCGGCGAGCGCCGGGAGAGGCGGCAAGATCTTCGTCGCCATCCGCAACGTCATCCACATGTTCGACCGCTCCGGCGAGCTCGGGAGCTGGAGCTGTCCCAACGTCGACGACCTCGCGGTGGCTCCCGAAGGCTCGCTCGCGGCCAGCACCGGTCCGCTGATCCGGGTGTGGAATCCCAGCGAAGCGCTCGCCGCCAACGTCCAGCGCCGCCACGATCCCATGCCCGCGACGACGCTGTGGTCACCCGACAGCTCGCAGCTGGTCAGCGCCGGCCGGTTGTTCGATGCGACCACCGGCGACGTGATCGCCGAGCTCGACGTCGCCGACTGGAGCGGTGCGATCGAAGGTGGACCTGCGGAAGACTATCAAGGGTTCACCGAGCGCGGCTTCGTCGAGGCGAGCCATCGCGGTCTGCGTGTCTGGGATGCCCGCGGGGTTCGCGTTGTCGACGATCGTGCGCGCAGCGTGTGGGGATCTAAGGGCGTGGCGATCGATCCCACGGGGCGTCGCTACGCGACCGCCACGGAGGCTCACCTCCGCGTGACGACATTGTTCGGCGGCGAGGCTGTGTTTGCCCGGGACCTCGAGCTCGCCGGCGAGTGGCGCGATCGCCACTTCGCGTTCACGCCCACGGGGGTGGTGTGGTGGGAGCTCGCGAATGGCGAGCGGTGGCTCCTCGAGCCCGACTCCACGACGCCGGTGATCACGACCGACGATCGACCTGCGATCGAGATCGCGGAGCTCAATACACGCGAGGGACTGCTGGTCGTCGGCGACGCCGCACTCCCGCTCGACGAACCGGTGATCCAGGCGCCCGGTCGACCGTGGTACGCGAGCCGCGCGACGCTGATCCAGCTCATCTCGTGACGTTCCGGCCGCTCCGAGGATGGTCTAGGCGGTTGTTCGAGGACGTGTCATAACCAACTACATGAGCAAGGCCTTGGTGAAGCGCAGCAGTGGCGGCGGCAGCGGTGTGGTTCCGGCCGTGGCTAGCGCGATCATCCCAGGTGTCGGTCAGCTGTTGAACGGCGAGACCGACAAGGCGATCGGCGTGTTCGCCGTCTACGCCATCGCTGGTGCCGGCTTCATCGGCGCGATCCCGATCGTCGGCTGGGCCGCGGGTCTGGTCGCCGGTGCGGCGTGGCTGTATGGCGTCGCCGATGGCTACGTGACCGGCAAGAAGAAATAGGGTTCGGGACGCGGTCCCGAGAAGATGAAACAGTCAGGGCTGACGGCTTCTGCTAAGGTCAGCCCGATGTTCGATTCGTTCGATCAGTTCAGCGGCACTGCGACCTATATCGCCTCGGAGGAGCTCCGCCACGCGGTCAACGTCGCCGTCGCCCTCCAGCGACCCTTGCTGGTCCGCGGCGAGCCCGGCACCGGCAAGACGTTGCTCGCCGAGAACCTGGCGACCTCGATGGGCCTCCCACTGATCCGGTGGGGCATCAAGTCGACGACCAAGGCGAAGGACGGCCTCTATATCTACGACACGGTCGCGCGCCTCCAGGACTCGCGGTTCGCCGCGATCGATGGCAAAGACGTTCGCGACATCGAGCAGTACATCAAGCTCGGACCGCTGGGCCAGGCGCTCGCCGCGCCGTCGCGCGCGGTGCTGTTGATCGACGAGATCGACAAGGCCGACATCGAGTTCCCGAACGACTTGCTGCTCGAGCTCGACGCGATGCGATTCCGGATCGACGAGACCAATCGCGAGATCACGGCGAAGGAGCGGCCGGTCGTGATCATCACGTCGAACAACGAGAAGGAGCTGCCCGACGCGTTCCTCCGTCGCTGCGTGTTCCACTACATCCAGTTCCCGTCGCGCGAGCTGATGGCCGAGATCGTCAAGGTCCATCACCCCGACGTGACAGACAAGGTGCTCGATAACGCGCTCGAGGTCTTCTTCGGGCTGCGCTCCACGCCGAAGCTCCGCAAGAAGCCTTCGACGTCGGAGCTGATCGATTGGATCTGCGCCCTCAAGAAGGCCAACGTCGATCTTTCAAAGGTCGGCCACGGCATTCCGTTCCTCGGAACCCTGCTCAAGACCGAGCAGGACATCGAGCTGCTGGGCAAGCGGGCCAAAGCGTGACCACGGCGTGCTGATCCGGATGCGGAGTGAGTGCGGAGGCCTTTCATGTTGATCGACTTCCTGTTCGAACTGCGCGCGAAGAAACTGCCGGTCTCCACGCACGAGTGGATGGCGCTGATGGAGGCGATGAGCCTAGGCCTCCACGAGTCCTCGCTCGACGGCTTTTATCATTTGTGCCGCACGATCTGCGTCAAGGACATCGCGCTCTACGACGCGTATGACGAGGCGTTCCTGTCGTACTTCAAGGATGTCCACACGAGCGCGCTCGCGCTCACCAACTCGATCGCCGAGTGGCTCGCGGATCCGAAGAACCTCGACGGCCTGACCCCCGAGCAGCTCGCCGCGATCAAAGGGCTCGATCTCGAGAAGCTGCGCGAGATGTTCGAGCAGCGCCTCAAGGAACAGAAGGAGCGCCACGACGGCGGCAACCGCTGGATCGGCACCGGCGGCACGTCGCCGTTCGGCAACAACGGGAGGAACCCCACCGGCATGCGCGTCGGTGGGGGAGGGCAGCGCTCCGCGATGGCCGTCGCCGGTGAGCGGAACTTCCGCGAGTACCGCCGCGATGCCGTGCTCGACGTTCGCCAGATCGATGTCGCACTACGCAGCCTCCGGAAGCTCGGTCGCGAAGGGAGTGTCGAGGAGCTCGACCTCGACGAGACGATCGACAAGACCGGCCGCAACGCCGGCGACATCGACATCGTGTTTCGCCCGCCGCGCAGAAACCGCGTCAAGGTCGTGCTGCTGATGGACGTCGGCGGCTCGATGGATCCGCACAGCGAGCTGATGAGCCGGTTGTTCACGGCGGCATCGCGCTCGGGCCGGTTCGCGAAGTTCCGCAGCTACTACTTCCACAACTGCGTCTACAACTCGGTCTACGAGGACGCCGAGTTTCGCAAGCCGGTGACCACCGCCGATCTGCTCTCCGGGAGCGATCGCGACGAGAAGCTTGTCGTCGTCGGCGATGCGCTGATGCATCCCGCCGAGCTGCTCGATCCTTACGGCTCGATGTCCCTCTACTCGGGCATCGATTCCCGGCGCGCGTCCGGCATCGAGTGGCTGCGCCGGCTCGCCGCGCATTTCCGCCACGCGGTGTGGCTAAACCCCGAGCCGGAGCGATTCTGGACCGGGACGACGATCGAAGTGATCGCGAGCGTGTTCGCGATGTACCCGCTGACCTTGGACGGGCTCGCGCAGAGCGTTCGCTATCTGGTGCGTGGCGGTAGTAAGCCGCACGTCGGTGACCCGACGAAGTGGGTCAACAAGATGGTGCTCGGCTAGTACGACTTAGTCACATCTTGCGGCTGAGATCGCGTTGTGATCTACCTTTGCGGTGAACCCACGCGAAATCGCAAAGCTCGACCGTGAACTCAACGAGTACCTGAACTGCTTCGTGGAGGGGCTTGGCCGCCCGGAGCGGCGCGAGGCACTTCGCTTGTACATGACCGGGCTGCTGCTCGATGGCGACCGCAAGTCGATTGCGCCGATGGCCGGGCGGTTGGTCGATGCCGTCGATGAAATCGAAGCAATGCGGCAGCGCCTGCAACAGGCGGTGGTGGTCGCAACTTGGTCGGATGAAGAAGTGCTCGCGCGACTGGCGAGGAAATTCGATGAGGAATTGCCGGGCATCGAGGCCTTCGTGATCGACGACACCGGCTTTGCAAAAAAGGGCGAGCACTCCGTTGGCGTGCAGCGCCAGTACTCCGGCACGCTCGGCCGGGTCGACAACTGCCAGGTCGCGGTGAGCCTTCACCTCGCTGGGGAGCAGGGCAGCGGGATGATCGGCTACCGGCTATTTCTGCCCGAGTCCTGGGCGACGGATCGTAAGCGGCGTACTCGCGCTGGCGTGCCGGACGACATCTCGTCGGCGACGAAGGGCACGCTCGCGTTGGCGCAACTCGACGCCGCACTGGCTGCCGGTGTGCGCCATCACGTTGTCCTCGCGGACGCCGGCTACGGCGATTCGACGGAGTTTCGTGAAGCGGTCGCACAGCGGGGTCTGCGCTACGTCGTCGCGGTCAATGGTGAGCCGATCGTCTGGCAGCCGGGCAGTAACCCGCAGATCCCGCCCAAGCCGCGCGGGATGACGGGACCTCCGCGAGCGAGTCATCGTGACGACAAGCACCCGCCGATCACGATCAAACAACTCGTGCCGACGCTGCGATTTGGCCGCGTGAAGTGGCGTGAAGGCTCTCGCGGATGGCAGAGCGGGCGCTTTGCGGCCATCCGCGTAAGGACGGCGCACGGGCACAAGAAGGGAACGCCGCCCGGTACTGAGCAATGGCTGCTCTGCCAGGAGACGGGCAACACCAAGGCGCCCTACAAGCAGTGGCTGTCCACGCTGCCGTCGACGACTTCAATTGCATCACTGGTCCGCTTCGCGAAATTGCGCTGGCGCGTCGAACGCGACTACCAGGAACTCAAGGGCGAGCTCGGCCTCGATCATTTCGAGGGTCGAACCTGGCGAGGCTTCCATCACCACGCCACGCTCTGCGCCGTCGCCCACGGATTCCTCGCCCTCCGTCGGGCGCTTTTCCCCCCGGAGGAGAGTGCGTTGGACGTTGCCGATGGTCCGCAGCGCAATGCAGCAGATCCTGCTACGACGCATCGGGACGTGCCCACTTTGCCGCCGATCCGTCGACGCGCTGGCGCCGCCGAGAGGGGCGTCGCGCATGTGATCAAGTCGTACTAG
>JBBQJJ010000060.1:0-30212 GCA_038325805.1 Haliangiales bacterium | reverse complement strand
GCGCCCATTGCTTCTCGTTGATCCACACTCGCGTCGCCATGCCGACGTTCGATCACGCCAGCGATCAGGCCGCCACTTTCCTGCGGTGACGCGTTCGCAACCGATCGAAACCACATGACCCGCTTCAGGGACAGGCCCTAGCTCCCGCGATGCCCCCCTACTGCAGAGCTCACGGCGATCCCGAGGGCATTCAGCCTCCGAGCGCAGCTTCGACCCGGCCGAGCGTGACCATCGCGACAACGTCGCTGATGATCTCGTCGAACTCGGCTCCGTTCGCATTGGCGAGCGGCTACGATTTGCTGAGCAAAGCCATCGCAGCGCGCTCGGCGTCGGCGAACTGGTCGTCACCCCACGTCTGTCTCCAGGTCGTCAGCTCGGTGTCGAGCACCGCGAGGAGTTGCGGCGCGTGCGCGTCGAGCTGGACGCGGACCATCGACATCGTGAGAAGCGCATCGGCGCGCTTGCCCATCGCGACGTAGCGACGCGAGCCGACCAGGGCGCAGAGCGCGTAGCCGAGCGCATCGCCGGCTTGCGCGGCGGTGGTCAGCCCCTCGGAGAGGATCTCGATCGCGCGCTCGTTGCCTTCGAGACCGGCGAGCAGGAATCGCGTGGTCGCGTTGTTGGGCTCGGCGACAAGCAGCGGCTCCAGCGCGTGCCGCATGTGCTCTGCATCACCGGCCATCGCGGAGATCAGGCCGAGCAAGAGCTGCGCTTGATTGCCTTGGCCGGTCCGATTCGTGGTGCGCGCGAGGGTGAGTGCCTGACGTGCGCGTTTCTGTGCGGTGGTGACGTCGGTGTTGGCGAGCGCGAGCGTGGCCATCCGCATGAACGCGGTGATGCGCATCGACAGGGGACCGTGCGAGATCACGGGCTCGAGGCAGCGGCGCGCGGCGGGGAGATCCTTGCCGTACAGCGCGGTCTCGGCGAGCGCGAGATCGGCGGCCGCGTGTGCGGTGGCTCCACGCTCGTCCTCGCGAGGTGTGATCAGGATCAGGCGGTCGATCGCCTCGAGCGCGTCATCGATCGTCTCGTGGTCCCGACCGCAGACCGCGGCGCGCAACTCGACCGCGATGATCAGGAGCCGGCACGCAGGATCGTCGGCGAGCCGCACGGCGAGCTGCTCGTGCGTGCCAGTGGCGTGACCGTCCTCGGTGGTGATCCAGTCGTTCCACAGCGCGAGCTCGTCCGCGACCACGGGGTCGGGATGGGTCTCGCGGGCGGCCATGATGACCAGCCGATCATCGATTCCCGCACCCTCGACCCAGAGACGGTCGAGGAGATCGTTGGGGGTCACAGGGGCACGCTAGCCCAGAATCATCGACTTGCGTGACGTCGCGAGCGTAGAAGCCGCTGGAATGACGAAGCCGGAGCGAACGTCGACGTCGCCAGCGAGGCGGAAGATTCTGCCCGACGGTGAAGCTTACCTTTCGACCATCAAGCTGATTCCCAAGCAATGACGGAGGCTCTCGAACTGAGCGCTCGACGAGCTCGTTCGACAAGAGAGCGACTCGTTCATCGCGACTTCGGCGCGGAGGCTTGTGAGGCGATCCTGCTACAAAATAGAGGCTCGAAACGCGCGCAGATGAGTGTCGCTCGATGCGAGGCTACTCGGCGCGATGATCGAGAACGCGGTGTCGGAACTCGAACGATTCCGGACCAGGAGGTGCGCCACTGCCCGCTTCGCGACGGCCCGTCTGTTCGAGATGCGGCACGTGACAGCTGGGAGATCGGACGAGCGCGAAGCCGTTTGATTCCAGCTTGTTCGAGCTCGCGAAGCGGGGGCGGGCGGAGGCTCACGGATGACTCAGCTAACTGTCTAAAATGACAGGGAGGCGATCGCCGATTGCGATATGCTGAAAAGGTCAGGAAGAACCGAGGGTTTCTGGCCGGATAAGGACTGTTGCGATCGATGGAGCTGCGTCATCAGCACAAGAACGAGCGGGACGTCTCTGCGGAACCTGACCGCAAGAAGGACGAGGCCGAGCTACGTCCGCAGTGGCCCGGCAAGAAGACGCTGACCGCCCGCTCCACAGGCGCGCAGCAGGTCGACGCACGCGCGCCGGATCTCAAGCGCATCCGCGCGGCGATCGGGGCATTGCGCGGTGGTGGAACGGCGCTGCCCGGCTCGATGACGCGCGAGTACTCGCAGCTGCTCGGTCTCGATCTCTCGGATGTTCGGCTCCACCGTGGTGGCGCGGCGAACGATGCGACGCGCAGCCTCGACGCGACCGCGTTCACGCACGGCTCGGACATCGCGATCGCCGATCACCTCGATCTCGACAGCGCGTTCGGTCGGCACGTGATCGCCCACGAGCTCGTCCACGTCGCGCAGCACAAGCGCAGTGGTGGTGGCGGCATGCTCGCCGCGCACGCCGAGGTCGGTCCGAGCGGTAGCGCGGTCGAGCAAGAAGCCGAGCGTGGTGCCGCGGCCCTGACGCGCGGCATGAGCTTCAACGTCGGCGCCCATAGCCGGTTGCCGAGCATCTCGCGGTTCGGCAACGACGAGAATCCGCCGACGGGCGCTGCCTCGCCGGTGGCCGTACCGGGGACGAATCCGCCGCCGGTCGATGCGCCGGTGCGCGCGCAGGTGCCGACGCCGGGCTCGCAGCCGACGCAGGCGCAGCCCGCGACCCCGACGCCCGCACCAGCCACGACGCCGGCCGCGACGCCCGCGCCCCAGCCGCGCCCGAGCAATCAACCCGCCGGCGCGACGCCGATGGCGCCCACCGGCACGCCGGGCGTCAACGCACCGTCGGGCAGCGGCGCCGCGCCGAACCCGACCACGCCCGCGAGTCGCGAGCCGCGTCCCGCCGCGGCACCGCGGCCGGCCGGTTCGCCGACGCCCGCGCTCAGCCTCGATGATCGCGTCAAGCAAGAGCTCGAGACCCGCGCGGATCCCACGCTCAAGGCGGGCTACGCGCGCGCGGTCGCGGGCGTCGATTCGTTGCGCGTCCAGGCGCAGCAGTTCACGTTCACGCCGAACGGCGTGTGGAACACGCTGGTCGAGACGTTCACCGCGAAGAACGCGTTCCAGGATCACTTCGGTCAGATCTATTCGACCAACGCGTATCGCGGCGGCAACTCGTGGGCCGATACCGCGCAGTCGTGGATCGAAGGGCTGCGCGGCGTCGTCCACATCATCGGCGACATCGCGTCGGTGGTCAGTGCGTGGGCGGGGCTCGCGGCGCTGGTGACCGGTGCGCTCGCGCTGATCCTGTCGGAGACGGTGATCGGTGGAATCGCGCTCGGTGCGATCGCGGCGATCGCGGCGGAAGTGGCGATGGTCGCCGGTGCGGTCAAGCTGCTGACCGACATCATCGACACGATCCTCGGCGTCATCCAGATGATCATCCTGATCGTCCGGGCGCGAAACTCGAAGGATCCGGCGGAGCGCGCGAAGTTCGCGGCGCTGCTTCACAAGGAAGCGAATGACTTCGGCGCGAACGTCGTGTCGATCGGCGTGCAGGTCGCGGTGATGGCCGTCAGTGCCGGCGTCGGCGCGGGGTTGTCGCGCGGCGCGAACAGCTTCGTGTCGTCGTTCCGCAGCGAGTTCACGCGGATGATCACGCCGGCGCTCAAGCCGTGGACGCTGGGCAGCAACATCCGCGGCATCGCGAACATGATGAAGCCCGCGGCTGCCGGTACCGGTGTGCGGGGGCTCACCGGGCGCAACCTCGCGGGGCAGACGGTGCCGCGCACCGTGCTCAACGCGGAGGTCAATGCCGGGCTGATCGGCGTCAACCGTCAGCTTCGCGTCGGCAGCCGGATCACCTCGGCGCGCGAGACCATTCCATTCACCGCCGCGAATCAGATGCGTGGTGCGCGACTGGTGCTGATGCGCCGCGCGCTGATCTCGAACCTGCTCGTCAACACCGGCGGGTTCAAGATCGGGTTCGGTGCGTCGCAGATCCAGGCCGATGCGAAGCAGCCGCGCGATTTCAATCGTGGTGGCACCTCGAGCTCGTCGCCGTCGGCGAACGGTGGTCGCCTGGATGTTCCGCAGGCGGCAGGCTCGGACCTCTCGAAGGTCCAGATGTGGCCCAGCCAGATCGAAGCGTTCGAGAACGCGAAGGGGCCGATCCAGGGGACGACGGATCGCACGCAGCGCCAGTACGAGATGGCGGAGACGCAAGCCGGCCCGGAGCTCGCGGCGCAGGTTCGCACGCAATTTCAGGGTGCGACCAACAGCGCGGGCCAGATGCGGTTCGGCGCGATGGCGGTCCAGACCGACGCGCAAGCAGGCCAGGCGAACACGCAGCGCGGCCTCCAGCAGACGCAGCAAGCGGGTCAGCAGCGCGACCAGATGGGCGTGCAGCAGAGCCGCGCGAGCACGTCGGTCCAACGGATCAGCAACGAGGGCGCGAAGCTCCAGTCACCACCGCCGAAGGAGGGCGTGCTCGGGTGGCTCTACAACCAGACGATCGGTCGTATCGGTGGCTGGATCGGGAGCGCGCAGAAGTGGGTGATGAACCTCGTCGGCAAGTGGGCCATGTCGCTCGCCGGCTTCTCCAAGGAGGAGATGGACATCGCCGGCATCGAGAACGACATGCGCGAGGACGACAAGAAGGATCAAAACTCGTCGCAAGAGGCACAGGACGCCGCGCTCAAGGCCGATCAGATCCAGCAGACGGTGTTCCAGCTGCAGGAGAACAAGACCCGCGACGAGCAGTACGCGATCCAGGGCATGGCCGACGCGCAGCGCTTCATCCAGGCGCTCGAGGATGCCGATCGCCAGCTCGCCGCCGCGATCACGAACGGGCAGGCGTACATCGGGCAGGTCTCGCCGCTGATCGCGCACGAGCTGCAGACCGAGGAGGCACAGGCCTCGATCGACGCCGCGTACATCGCCCCGGTGGTCGGTGGGATCACCGCGTTCACGGGCTCGATCGACGGCGCGAACGTCGGCGACAGCGCGCGGCAACAGGGCGTGGGCGAGCTCAACCAGATGAAGGCCGCGTTCCCCGAGCTCGACATCTCGCAGGGCACCTCGGCGATCGGCACCGCGGTGCAGACGTACACCACCGCGTTCGGCACGCTCGCGAGCGGCGCACGCACGCAGGCCGCCGCGATCAACACCGCGGTGCAGGCGTTCATCGGCACCCAGGACTACGACGGCGTCGCCGCGAACGCGTCGGTGCTCGAGACCCTCGCTGCCGACTTCCACCGCCAGGCGACGGCGCTCGAGAACCAGCTGTTCGCTGCGGTCCAGAGCGTGGTCGATCAGTACGTCACGCACATCCTCAACGCGGTCACGCAAGCGCAGCAGCTTCCGGACGAGCCCGATGACGAGCCTGCCGATCAGCCCCCGGTGCAGCGCAAGGCTCTGTCGAGCGCGCCGGTGATCTCGGTGCAGCGCAAGGCGCTGACCAACGCGACGGCGCCGCAGCAACAGACGGCCGAGGCGAAGGTCCCGACCGACATCAACAACCCCGCGCCTGCCACGGCACCCGCACCGACGAACGCCGGCGACAACGCGAACGAAAAGACGCCTGCGACGACGAACGAAGCTACGACGGCCTCTGCCAATGGAGCGCAGGTTCCAGGCGCGGCGCCGAACGGTGCGACGGCCTCGAATCCGAAGGACGGGTTGGTCGGTGGCGCGTCGAACACCACCGACGTGCCGGCGACAGCAGCCAAGTCCAAGCCGGCGGGCGCGACGCCGAAGCAACAGGCCAATCCGGCCGGCGCCGACAAGGCTCCCGTGGAGTCCGACAACGAAGCCGAGGCGAGCATCTCGTCGGCGACGGCAGGTTCGGGCAAGGGGAGCGACGGTAGCGATAACGCGAGCGCACCGGGGCCGACGTCGGACAAGCCGAAGACGCGCCGCGATGACGAGCCGAGCGCAGACGCTGCGCCGGGACCGACCGCCGCCGCGCCGAGCGCGAACGGAGCCGCGCCGGCGTCGAAGCCGTCGCCGAAGCCGGCAGACAAGAAGGACTCCGCAGCGGGTCCGGCGATGAGCGCGCCGACGAATGGCGCCGGCGTCTCGGACGGTGCGGCACCGATGGTGTCGGGCGGGGCGATCGAGGACGGCTGGAACGAGAAGGATCAGAACAAGCCCGCCGGTCAGGAAGCGAAGGAAGCGGAGACCGAGCAGGTCGAGCGCCGTGGCTCCGAGCCCGACGGGAACGACAACTCGAACGAGGCCGTCTCCGAAGCGGAAGACAGCAACGAGAGCAACGAGAGCACCGAGAGCCACGAGAGCGAGGCCTCCTCCGAGTCGGCCGCGCCGGAAGCGGACGTTCCCACGACCGACACGTCGACCGTCCAGCGGCGATCGTTCGGTGCCTCGGCGCCGACGTCCTCGCCCGTCCACGTTGCCACCCAGGCGACCGCCGGAAGCGGTGGTGCGCTGCCGTACCTCGACACGATCCAGAGCTCGTTCGGTGATCACGACGTGTCGAGCATTCGCTCGCATGCGGGTAGCGCTGCCGAGGCCGGTGCCGCCGCGCTCAACGCGAAGGCGTTCGCCGTCGGTGACGCGGTCGCGTTCGGTGCCTCACCAGATCTGCACACCGCCGCGCACGAGGCCGCGCACGTCGTCCAGCAGCGGGCCGGACTCGCGCCGAGTGGTGGCATCGATTCGGGCTCGGGAGATTCGCTCGAACAGCACGCGGATCGCGTCGCCGATGCCGTCGTCGCCGGTCGCTCGGCGCAGAGCATCCTCGATCAGCTCGTCGGTGGTTCGTCGCGTGGCTCGGCCACCACGGGCGTGTCGCGCAAGGGCGCCGCACCGACCGTGACGTCGGCGACCACGCTGACCGCCGAGGGCGCCGACGACACACGAACGACGGTCGGTGTCGGCGAGACGGTGAAGCTCACCAGCTCGGTAACCGGCACCTGGTCCGCCACGACGGGCACCACCACGGGTGCCGAGAACCTCGAGTTCGAATGGACGGCACCCGGCAAGCCGGGCTCGTCGATCGTCACGGTCAAGACCAAGGACGGCGAGGCGACGAAGGAGTTCGCGGTCGTCGGTCCGTCCAAGGTGTCCTTCAAGTCAGAGGGCACGTCGTCGCCGAACCTCGACAACATGATGGGCGCCGGCATGGCAGTCCGTATGACGGTGCACGCGGCCGGTGACCAGAAGGTCTCGTTCGGCAACATCACGGTTCGCGAGCAAGAAGGTGGTGCGAGCAACACCTCCGGCTACTTCGCGAGGGTGGGAGCATCGGGCGCCGAGGACCTTCGCCACTATCCGGCCAAGAACCGAGACGGTTCGAAGACGGAGAACGAGGTCTACGCGCACAACGAGGTCAAGCGGCTCGACGACGCGACCTTCATGGACGTGGAGGACAAGCCGTGGACGCGGCCGTTCAGCGTCGGCTCGATGACCTGGCAGATTCCGTATCTGTACTCCGCGGCAGAGGCGAAGGGCGTGGCCTTCACGATCGCCACGCAGACGACGTCGATCGTCGACAGCAAGGCGACGGTCAGCATCACCAAGGGAACTGCGTCGGTGTCGCGCACGCCGAAGCAGCCACTGTGGCAGCCGCCGAAGAAGGACGAGCCGAAGAAGAAGGACGACGCGCCGAAGCCGAAGTCGACCGCGCCCGCCGACAAGGCAGCCGGGGGCTCGACGGGCCGCGCCGGAGCGAAGGGCGAGGGCGGCAACACGCAGGTCGGCGACGCGGCGAAGGATGACGCGGCCGCCGATCCGAAGACCGCCGCCGGCAAGATCACGCACGAGACCACGGCGTCGGCGAAGGACAACGCCGACAACGCGCGCACCACCGTCGGTGTCGGCGAGATCGTGACGTTCACGAGCGAACAGAAGGGCACGTGGAAAGCGAGCGCTGTCGGCCCGACCGGCAAGGCGAGCGGCAAGGCCGAGTCGTACGAGTGGATCGCACCGTCGACCGCGCAGTCGGTGACGATCACACTCGATCAAGGCACGGCGACGCAGACCGTGCAGATGACGGTCGTCGCGCCGACGGGCCTCGAGTTCACCAAGACGAGCGAGTACACCAAGATCAAGGCGAGCCAGCAGGGCGCCGGCATGGTGACCGACGTCCACTTCCTCCCGTTCACGGTCAGCTTCGGCCGTACCAAGTGGAAAGAGATCGGCGGCCCGGGCAGCAACGCGCAGGGCTACTACGCGGGCAAGGGTAAGAAGCTGCCGACGCACAAGCCGAACCCGAAGTGGCTCGGCGTCGACGATTCGAACGGCAACATCTTCGATACCGCCGCGTTCTTCGGCCATCCGGCGCCGTGGAGCGAAGGCAGCTTCGACTGGGTGATCCCGAACCACTACCAGGTCAACGGTGAGTCGGGTAACGGCCACGAGTTCACCAAGGTGACGCAGTCCTGCACGATCACGGACTCGCAGGGCACGACAGTGGTGACGAAGGGCAACGCGAGCAGTGCGCCTCGCACGCCGACGGCACCCGCGGCGAAGACCCCGGCCAAGGCCGCGGCCAAGGGTGAGGCAACGGAGAGCAGGGATCAGGCCGAGGCGGAGTCCGAGGGTGAAGCTGAAGGCTTCAGCGTCGCGATCGGTGGCGGCGAGACTGTCGTTCCCGTCAAAGCCAAGCGCGAGGACAAGACCGCCGTGCTCGGTGACGGGACGGTCCTCAAGCCGGGCATGAAGTGCGACGAGATCAAGGCCTACGTCGCGAAGCAAGCCGACTGGTTCACGCAGCCGACGATCACGCAGCCGGAGCGCGACACGATCTGGAAGGTGCTCCTGCTCCTCGAGGAGGGCGGCATGAGCTCGGGTCTCGGCAGCTATCTCGTCTCGGAGATCGACAAGCTCCCGGCGGGCGATCTGGCCGCGCTCAAGAAGTACGGCGCGGGCTTCGATTCGCAGGCAGAGACGCTCCAGCTCCAGACGCCGGCGGCGACGCTCGCCGATGCCGTGAAGACCGGCAAGGCGATCCAGCAGCTCGATGCGTTCGTCCCGAAAGCCGTGATGCGCGTCGTGCTCAACGAGGCGGCGCTGACCTACCTGACGACGAACGCGAAGATTCCAGAGCTCCAGAAGTACTACACGATGTTCAAGCCCTCCCTCGAGAATCCCGAGGAGTGGCAGTACATCGAGAAGGTGCTCGACGAAGGTGTCGCGACGTACGCGGCGCTGCAGCCGTGGGTCCACGACCTGCACGTCTTCACGAAGGCGGGACGCACCGCGCTGCTGCACAACGTGGCGGAGACCAGTCGCAAGATGCCGGTCACGCTCGTGCTGATGTCGGCGCACGACTGGAACGCGGCCTTCACGCAGGCGCAGAACCTCGAGAACGCGATCACGAACAAGGCGACGCTGACCCTGGTGGTGCAGGCGCCGGGCTCGCTGGCGGCGGCGACGAACGAGGTCAACCGTGTCGCGAATACGTACGGCCAGCGCCATCTGACGTTCAACTGGGACACCTGGCGGCCGGAGTACACGCCCGGAACGCTGAAGCAGGTCATCATCGCGGGTCACGGATCGGATCAGAGCGTCGAGATGGCGTCGTCCGGTGCCAACCCGACGATGAGCGCCGACAAGCGAACGGTGTCCTATGCAGACGGCTCGATCGACAGCAGCAATCCCAAGGCAAACGGAACCGAGCTGCTGATCGATACGGTGCTGAGCCGGATGGATCCCAAGGACGCGAACGTGGTGTTCGCGGGTTGTCTCGTCGGTTCGCACAACATCCCGGCCAACACCAACGTTGCCGGGACGCCCGCACAGGCGCAGGCCAGCCTCCAAACAGCCATCGCAGCGCACCCGAACCTCGCCGATTACGTGCGCGATCGGATGACGACCAAGGGCATCGCGGGCCAGGTCCACGCGGCGAACGGCTCGACCACGTTCAATGCCTTCAACCTCGATCCCGCCACCGGCAAGGGAACTCTCGCCGTGGCAGGGGATCCCGCGAATGGCATCCCGGGGGATCCGAAGATCAGCGGCACCAAGCTCGAGTACGTGCAGACCGGGATCGAGCCCGAGGGTGCGATGCGCGCCGCGATCGAGTGCTACGCGAATCCGAAGATCGGCCCCACGCAGACCACCGACGAGATGCGGAAGCGCGTCGCCGGGCTCGCCGCCAGCACGGACTGGTGGGAGGTCATGACGCGCACCGGCTTCGAGCAAGCCCTGCCTGCTGCCGGTGATATCGACCCCGCGATGATGCTCGACGTCGTGCACCGGCTCGAGGCGTGGTTCTTCTGCGGTTGGGACGTGATGATCAGCGTCGACGGGCTCGTCAACTCCCTCAAGTCTCCGGCGCAGGCGAAGGACGTGATCACGGCGATGCTGGCCACCACGACTGGGCCCGCGGACTTCCTCGCGGTTGGTGCCCGCATGGGGTGGATGCACTTCGACCCTGCGCAAGGTGCGGCGATGATGACGGCACTGACCGCGAGTGGGTTGGTGCGCTCCAAGCTCGAGTCGTTGATCTCGCGCGGCGTGGTCGATCCGAAGCTGGCGGCGCTGCTGCCCCCGACGGCGACACCGACGAAGGGTCAGCTCCTGCTCGCACTCACGATCGCCGTCACCGACGGCAAGGCCATGCCGGCGGCGGTCAGGGACTTCCTGCGCAAGGCGGCGGGTGGCAAGACCACCAGCACGTTCCCGGCAGCGCTCAACGTTCCGACGCTCCTCGAGGGCGCGGACGAACTCGGGGTGTTGCGCGACATCGGCCTCGCGCCGGCGTCTGCCCCGCAGAAGGGCGAGAAGGTCCCGGGCAACGTCAACGCGAACAACGACAAGGGAGACTTCAACGAGACGTTCGTCGAGGTCGCGCCGCAGGAGCGAGAAGTCGCTGCAGCCACCGCGAAGGTGTACAAGCAACCGAGCTCAAAGAAGGGCGTGCTCGCGACGGTCGCTGCCGGCACGAAGCTCCGCGCGATGGGCACGACCGGCAAGTACACGTTTATCGATCACAATGGCCAGCGTGGGTTCATCGAGACCGTTACTCTCAAGCCGTAAGCTGCTGGTGCCGCTGATCCTCGCGGCCTGCAGCAATCGCGAGCCATCGATGACGTCATCACCTTCGCCACCCAAACCCGCCACGCCCGATGCCACGAGCGGACCCTTCGGCCCGTTCGTGCAGCTAAAGGGCGGTGAGCGGCAGGAGATCGCGCCCGGCGATCGACTGGTCACGCTCCACGCCTCCAGCGCGACCTGGTGGGAGGGCGACGCGCCGGTCTCGGCAACCCTGCCCAATGTCCTCGTGCGCGGATCGCAGTGGTCTGCCGACGGCAAGCTTCACGTCGGGCTCGGTTCGCTCGATCTCTCCACGAAGGCGTGGACCGGCAACGCGATGTTCGCTGCCTTCGCGCAACGCGGCCCTCGCGGTGAGCTGCCGGTGCGCGAGGTCGCGTGGTTCAAGGACACCAAGCACGCGGCACTGCTGATCGAATCGCGCGATCGCACGGGCAAGGCGTCGACGGAGATCGTGATCGTCGCGCCCGACGGTAGTGCGCGAGGACGCAAGGTCGTCCCGCAGGCGTCGTGGCTGGCCGCGGGTACGGATCGCGTGCTCGTCGGCGGCGCCGCGGCGGTGTTGCTCGACCTCGATGCGAAGGTGATCGCCGAGCTGCCCACGCCTCCGCGGTCGTTCAGTGCGAAGGAGGATGGCGGCACCTTCGCGATCCTCGCGAGCAATCATCACGTCGTCGTCGTGCGCGGCACCGACGGCACCGTGCTGGCGACCTGGCAGATCGACGCTGTGGATGCGGCACCGATCGACAACGGTGTGCTCGCGGCCGATGCGCAGGGGGACGTCAGCGTGGGGTGCCTCGACGGTTCGGCGATCAAGGTCGTCGCGAAGGTCGCGTCGGGCGGCCCGACGTCGGTGATCCGTCGCGTCGGGGAGCGAGTCGCGGTGATCGGGGGAACGTCCGACCCGGTGCGCGTGGCGAAGTTCACGAATCCCTGCAAGCCCTGAACGCTCGGTGTAGAGTCCGCGGCGCGTGAAGCTCAAGGCGTTGCTGCTCTGCGAAGACCTCCGGTTCGAGGTTGGTGGAACGTTCACGCTCGTCGGCGTGCTCGGCGAGCGCATCGTGGTGTCGGCGGGGCCGGATCCGATCGTGATGCCGAAGCTGGCGTTCGTCGCCGTCCTCGGCGGGCTACGCGGCGTCGATGCGATCCAGTTTCGCCAGTGGATCCGGACCAACGGCGAGGACGTGCCGGCCGAGGAGCTGACGCGGGAGCCGCATGACCCGCAGACCGACGAGCACAACTTCGTGTACACGCTGTCGCCGGCGGTGTTTCCCGGCGAGGGGACGTACGAGATCGGGATCGATCTCGAGATCGGGCAGCGGCGAGCAACGTATCGCTATGCGTTCGCGATCGTGCGACGCGGAGAACTTGCATGAGCGGACCGTGGATCCAGACCGCGGTGCTGTGCGAGACCGTGACGGCCGTCGAGGGGAAGTTGGTCGCGGCCGACATCCTCGATGGCGTGCTGATCGACGGTGGCGCCCAGATCAACCTGAACCTCGTCCTCGCGCTCGTGCGCGGCGAGTGGCAGGGCGAGATCAAGCTGCACGTCGTGGCATACGACCCGGTCGGCGATCCGATCTCGGCGATGGATGTCGACGGTGATCCACCGTCGATTCCGTATGCGCTCAGCCGGATCATCGTGCCGATCGAGCTCGTGCCCGGGCAGCCCGGCGTCTACTGGTTCGATCTATCGATCGAGAACCAGACGCTGACCCGCGTGCCGCTGCGCGTCGACTGGCGATGAGCTGCGGAGACGTTCACGTCGGCTGGGACCCGTCGAGGAGCGCGATCGCACCTTGCTCGGCGGCGGCGTAACGCTCGGGGCCCCACTCGTTGCGGAGGGCCGTGCGTTCGTCGTCGAGCGCCTTCGCGAACGACGGGGCAGGGCCGCGGAGCTGCATCACGCCGGTGGTGAGCACGAGGAGCGCGTCGGCATCCTTGTCGACCTGCGCGTAGCGGCGCGCACCGACGAGCGTGCAGATCGTGAACGCGAACGGATCGCCGCGCGCGCCGGCATCGGCGAGCCCTTCAGCGAGCAGCGGCATCGCACGCTCGGGAGGCTCGAACGAGGACAGCAGGATGCGCGGGAGCAGGCCGATCGGGCCCTTCGCGGCCTCGGCGGTGAGGGTCTTGCGTGCGGCGGCGCGGTCACCGGCCATGAAGTCGAGGAGCGCGTTGGCGACGCGCGCGTGCTGCGCGTGGATCGGCCGGTTGTCGCGGTCGGCGAGTGACGCGGCCTGCCGGCAACGGCCGCGCGCTTGATCGAGGTCGACGCGCTCGATCAACAGCGTGACGATGCGAAGGGTGGCGGCGATCCGGATCGGGATGGGCGCGGAGCCGCGTGACACCGCCTCGAAGCGATGGCGCGCAGTCGAGCGATCTCCGGCGGCGAGGGCGGTCTCGCCGAGCGCGAGGTCGGCCCAGGCTTGTGCGATCGGGAGACGGGGATCGGTGGCTGGCTCCGGCAACGCGGTGAGCAGGCGCTCGAGCTGGGTGAACGCGCGCTCGAGGCGGTCCGGATCGCGGGCGACGGCCGCGGCCCACAACTGAGCGGCGGCGCCGAGCAGCCTCGACGACGCCGGCCCCTCGCGGAGCACGGGCGGGGTGACCTGCGTCCCGACCATCAGGTCGCACAACGCGTAGAACTGCGCGAGCTCGACGCGGGCCTCTGGAGAGGAGGCGATCGATGTGGTCTCGACGGCTGGGAGGTCGAGGTTGCCGGCGGTGATCGCGGCATTGGCACGGCCCGCCGCGGTGCCGGGCGCGAGCAGCTCGTCCATCAGCGTCTGGATGCGCGGGCGATCGTCGGGACCCACCCCGGTGCGCCACAGCTCGTCGACGGCAGCTGCAAGATCGAACACGTGACGACCCTAGCAGAGGGCGATCGGGTACGATCGACGACCGGTGCAACGGACTCTCGATTTCGCGCGCGATAGCGATCATCTCGTGGTTGCCAGCGTCGACGGGTTGCACGTCGTCGACGTGCGAGGTCGCGAGGCGCCGGTCCGCATCGCGATCGACAGCGTCCACGCGTTCACCGGCATCGGCGACGAGCTGTGGGTGGTGGCCGGCGGGCCGGCGCAGCTGCGACGGTTCGTGCTCAAGACCGGGCAGGAAGTCGAGAAGCCGATACCCGTGTCACCACCGCAGGGTGACGCACGCCTGATCCGTGCGTCCGGTGCAGCGGCCGCGGCGTGGTTCGGGTCGCCGCCGCAGACGATCGCGAGACACGGTCGCGACATCGTGGTGCGCGAGCTGCCGACGGATATCGACATCGTGTTGCCGGTGACGGCCACCCGCGTGCTGCAGTGCCAGCGCCATGCCCTCTCGCTACGCGAGGGCTCGACCACGCGGTGGAGCGTGGCGCAGAACCGGACGGATCGGATCATCGATGGGGCGGTCCTCGGCGACGGCCGATCGGCGGCGCTCGTGGTGCAGCGCACCGGGTCGCAGGCGATCAACGTGATCGGACTCCGCGATGGTTCGGTGCTCCACCGGATCAACCTCAACGCGATCTCCCCGGTCCGGTTCGCATCGCGGCGCGGTGTCGCCCTGGTGCTGACCGAACAGCGTCGGTTGGTGATCGTGGATCTCCGGTTCGGCCGGATCACCGTCGACCACGAGGTCGACCACGACATCGGCGAGCTCGCGATCGACGAGTCGGGTCAACAGATCGCGCTACGCATCCGCGATCCGTTCGGTGACGTCCAGCAGGTTCAGGTCAAGGATCTGATCGCGGCGACCAAGCTCGGCTCGGTGCCCGAGCCCTCGGTCGAGTCGAGCCTGCACGTCGAGCAAGAGCTCCCCGAGGTAGCGCCGGCCGCCGTCGAGCAGCCTCCGCCCGATCCGTTTGCAGGCACGGCGACACTCGGCGCGATCGAGGCGCTGGTCGCCCGCCCGCGCTACGAACCGCCGACGCCGGAGCAGACGCGCCACGTGCTCGCGGCGCAACGCGAGCTCGCGCTGTCGACGGTCGCGCTCGCGATCGCGCGCGGCTGGGATGAAGGTCGCATCGCGTTCCCGAACGCCTCGGCGCTGCCGTTCCGCAGCGAGGTCGAGGGTGTGGTCGGCACGCTGCGCGGGCTCGCCACCGAGGATGTCGCCGAGCACGCCCGGCGGACGGAAGTGGCGATCGCGGATGCCGATGCCGCCGAGGCCTCGATCGCACCGCGGTTGTCGCCGCTCGCCATGATGGTGGACGAGCTGGGCCTGTCGCGGATCGCGCGCGATATCCTGCTCGCGGTCGCTGCACCGGCGGTGTGGGGCGAGCTGGCACGCCTCTACGGCGTGCTGGCCAACGATGAAGGCCGCGCGCTGGTCGACGAGCAGCTCGTGGTCACGATCCTCGCCGAGCGCGCCACGCCGTACGACGTCGCCGCCGCGCTCGATCCCGATGCGCCGCTCGTTCGCTGGGGCCTCGTTCGCGTCGGCGTGGGCGTCGGTCGTCCGTTCTTGCCGCTGGGCGTGGACAAGGTCGTACTCAAGCTGCTGCGCGGCGGCTCGCCCGTCTCCGAGCTCGCACCGACGGTGCGACCGCGCGCCGCCAATCGAACGATCGCCGACCTCCGCATTCGTGGGAGCGTGAAGGACAAGCTCGTCCACGATCTCGAGCGCACGCCTGCACCCCTGCGGATCGCGGCGCGCGGTCGCGTCGGCTCCGGTCGTCACACGCTCCTCGCCGCCATCGCCGCCACCGGTGGCCGGGAGCTCGGCGTGATCGACGCGTCGATGATGATCCGCTCGGAGCAACAACGCACCGAGCTGCTGCGCGTCGCGCTCGAGCGCGCTCACGTCTCCGGCATGTTGCCGTGCGTCGACGGCCTCGACCTGATCCCGTCCGACGACATCGTCGCGCGGTCACAAGTATGCGAGGTTCTGCGCCGTCACCCTGGCCCGCTCGCCGTGCGGCTCGGCTGGGAAGGTCAGCCGCCGCTCGATCCCGGGCACGTGATGGTCGATCTCCCGACGATGACGCTGTCGGAGCGCGTCGCCTCGTGGCACGGCAGTCTCGCATCCGCGGGTCTCCACGTCGGCGATGTCAGCGAGCTCGCCGATCGCTACGCCGTCGGTCCGGGCGTGATCCAGAAGGTCAGCACCGAGGTGGCCGCGGCGGATGCCGAGACGCGGCGTCACGCGGGCAGCAACGGCACGAACGGCCACGCCCCCGAAACCGACAAGGACGACGCGGGCGGTCGGCTCGACGCCGCCGTGCGCCAGCACCTCGAGAGCCGGCTCGGCACCACCGCGAATCGCGTGCAGCGGCTCGCCACCTGGGCGCAGGTCATCCTGCCCCCCGACATCCTCGACAGCCTCACCGAGCTGATCGCGCGCATCCGCCACCGCCGCACCGTGTTCGATCTGTGGGGCTTCGATCGCGTGCTCTCCACCGCACGCGGCGTCACCGCGTTGTTCTCGGGTGGTCCCGGCACTGGCAAGACCCTCGTCGCCAGCGCGATCGCGAACGAGCTCGGCATGGACCTCTATCGCGTCGACTTGTCGCGTGTGATGTCGAAGTGGATCGGCGAGACCGAGCAGAACCTCGCGAAGCTGTTCGACGCCGCCGAGGACGGCAACGCGATCATCTTGTTCGACGAAGCCGACTCGCTGTTCTCGAAGCGCACCGAGGTCAAGTCGTCGAACGACCGTTACGCGAACCTCGAGGTCAACTACCTCCTGCAGCGCTTCGACACGTTCGAAGGCATCGCGATCTTGACCACCAACTTCGGCACCTCGATCGATAGCGCCTTCAAGCGCCGGCTCTCGCTGCGGCTGACGTTCCCATTTCCCGACGAGGAACAGCGCGAACGCCTGTGGCGCGCGCACATGCCGCCCGAGGTGCCGACGTCCGGAGACTTCGATCTCGCCGACATCTCGCGCCGCTATCGGCTGTCGGGCGGTTACATCCGCAACTGCGCGCTCCGCGCCGCGTTCATCGCCGCCGAGGAGGGTGGGGCGATGACCAACGATCACCTCGAGCGCGCCATCAAGGCCGAGTTCCGCGAGATCGGAAAGCTCGCCGAGAGCGGCGTCCTGGAGTGACTCGGATCGCGCTCATCCGCGCCCCGGACGAGTTGCGCGCGGCGATCGTCGAACACGAGATCGTCGAGGTCGACGCAGAGGTCCAGATCATCGCGCTGGTCCCGGGCGATCCAGGGATCGAGCGTTCCAGCGTGCCGACCGTGGTGTCGATCGCTCGTCATCGTAACTACGAGGAAGCCGACCGCAGCAGCGTCGAGAGCGACGCCGATGCGTACGTGCTCGGCAGCCACAGGGTGCTCGCCGCGATCACCTGGGTTGCGAGCGAGGACCGCGCACTGCGCACCCGCGGCCAGCCCCGGCTCACCGTCGTCGGTTCGGTCGGCGAGGACTTCGGGATGTCTCGCCCGCTCGCCGCCGAGCCGATGATCATCGGGCGCTCCTCGAGCTTCTCTGGCAGCGAGCATCCGCAGCGGCGCGATCGAATGCGGACGCCGACCGGCACGATCGCTCGGCACCACGCGAAGGTCCGCTGTATCGACGGCGTGGTCAGCGTGCGCGACCTGGCCTCGACCAACGGCACGCTCGTGATCCGTCACGGCGAACCGGCACGCCTGCTGTGTCCGCAGGAACAGCGTCTCCCCAGCGTGAATACGTTCGGCCCCCCGGCGTCTCCGTGGATCACCCGCGATCCGAGCGCCGACTGGTGCGAGCTCCGGATCGGCGATCAGCTCCAGATGCACGGCTTCTACCGGTTCCGCGTCGACGGCGACCTGGCGTGGGACTGATCGCGCAAAAAATCGGGAACACCGGCGACGGGCTCGGTGACACAGTCCTCATGATGTCACGCTGGCTCTACGTGCTCGTCGCGATCGGCCTGCTCGCTCCCTCGCGCGCCGACGCGAGGATGATGGTCCACTACGATCTCGCGGGGCTGCTGATGCAGTCCGACGCGGTCGTGATCGCCGATCGCATCGGTCCGGTGAAGACGCCGGAGGGCGAGTACACCAGGTACCGCGTGGTGAAGTCGTTGCGTGGGTCGCGCAAGGCGGGCGACCTCGTCCAGGTCTACGACGCGCACTTCAGCACGACGGGTCACAAGCTCGACACCCAGGCCGTGCTGTTCGTGATGAGCTTCAACGGCACGCCGAACCTCGTGTCGTCGGGGCTGCGCGTCCTCGAGAACGGCAAGGTGTGGCGGTTCGAGCAGCAAAACAATCCAGGCCCGTTCGACATGGTGCCGCAGGGCAGGGACCCGCAGGATCAGTGGGGGCTCGGCGGTAGGCAGCTCGATCTCGCGGGGCTCGAGCGTGCGATCGCGGATGCACAGCAGCGGATCGATGCCGTCGCGGCGGCGAAGTCGATCGTCGATCCGGCGAAGCGTCGCACGGCGGTGCTCGCGGTGTTCCCGAAGGGCACCGGCGCCAGTGGGTTCTATGTCGACCTGCTCGCCGAGCGCGCCCGGACCCAGCTCGTCGATGCCGGCGACCTCGAGGGCGCGCTGCTGGTGGATGCCCGTGATCGAGGGATGACGTTTCGCAGCGGCAGCTACGCGAAGCTTCCCGACCTGGTCGCGATCGCGATCGATCCGAAGCGCACGCCCGAGGTTCGGCGCGCCGCGCTCGCTGTCGCCGGTCGTGGCTTCGCCCTCAGCGACAACTTCGTCGAGCTCGATCGGATCGCGACGCTGATCGACGATCCGGATCCCGGCGTACGCGCGGCGGCGATCGCCACCGCGGCTCAACCGGCGCAGGTGATCACGAGCGATCGAGCGCAGCAGCGCAAGCTCGACGCGTACAGCACGAAGATCCGCACCGCGATCGCGAAGCGCTACGGCACCGAGCAAGACGCACGCGTGATCGCCGCGATCCTCGCCGTCTACGACGGGGCGTTTCGTAGATCGCCACCGTCGCGGGCGACCGGACCTCGGATCGTCGCCGTGCCGAACCTCGCCAACGTCTACGTCGGCGTCGACGTCTACTGCGTTCGACCATCGAAGATCACGAACGCCGAGGTCATCTTGATGACCGGCGCGACCCGCGTGCCCACCGGCGCCGTCAACGCGCAGGTCCACTGCGGCAGTTCGGTCAGCGTCGGTGGCGGCACCGGCGCGCCGCCCGCGGGCACCTACGAGCTGAGCATCGAGCTCGCGGTGCAAGGCAGCGGCAAGGTCACGCTGCCGCTCGGCCGCCTGATCGTCGATGCGACCGGCGATCGGCTACTCGACTAACCCGACGCAAGCTGGGGTTAGTTACGCGCGAGCATGACAGCGGTCTGCGAGTACGCCGACGATGCCCAGAACCCGGCGAGCGCCTCGAGTTGGTCCTGCATGTCGCCATCGCGCTGGCTCGCGGCGAGCTGGTACGCGAGCTTCGCCTGCACCGGAATCGCGCCGGTCGCGATGCGCGCGGCTCGGGCGTTGGCCCGTGCGGTGCGCTCGGCGCTGACCAACATGTTGAGGAACGCCTTCTCGTGCTCGACGCCGATGGCTCGACCATTCGCGTCCTGCTTGACGCCGAGCGAGTAGTACTTGTTCACCAGCTCGGCGCTCTTCGCGTACGCGAGCTCGCTGCCCGCGAGGGACATCAGGTTCCACTGCAGCGACTTGTCGCCCCATTCCTTCTTGAGCTCGGCCATCACGCCGTTCGATGCCTGCTCCATGCGCGACAGCACGAAGGCGACGAGGTAGTTGGACTCGCGGGTCGCGAGGCGCTGGCGCGCTTCGTCGACGGACAGCCCGGCCTGCTCGGCGAGCGGGTTGGTCACCATCGTGTCGAAGTAGTTGATGCCGGCGGCGGCGGCCGACGAGTACGACGTGGTCATCCGCTTCACGTTCGGGATGTTGCACATGTAGTTGATGATCTTCTCGCTCTCGATCTCCATGCGCTGCGAGGCGATCGCCGTCTCGGCGACGGTGCGGCCGATCAGCATCACCGTCGGTGCGATGTTCTCGACGATCTTGTTCGCGACCTCGGGCGTGCCGAGCTCGGACGTATCGCGGCGTGACAACCCGTAGACGAACATCCGCGTGTTCCTGACGGCGTCGTTCGCGAACATCTTGTAGCCCCACGCCCGCAGCGCGGCTTGGTACGCGCCCATCATCATCAGGTGGCCGCCCATCGTGGTCGGCTTGCGCTCGCCGATCTTCTTGAACATGTCGACGGTCAGCTTCTCGAGCTCGTCGAGCGAGTTGAGCGTGCGCAGCGCTTGCTCGCCATCGCCGTTCTGCAACTTGGTCAGGATCTCGAACGTGTCGGTCGCGCTCGCTGCGAGCACCCACGCCTCGAGCATCCGGTTGTAGGCCGCGCCGTTCTGGCCCTGCTTGAGGAGCTTGTCGGCCTTCTCGGCCGTCTCGGTGGCGCGCATGCCCATCGCCTTCAAGTACTCGGGCAGCCGACCCGCCTGCTGGAGCTTGATCAGCGTCTCGAGCTCCTCGCCGTACTTCTTCAGCCAGTCCTTGTATTTGTCCGCGAGGGCCTTGTCGGTCTCGGCGTCGAGCGCCATCTCCTTGGCGACCACGGGCACTGGCTCGGGCAGCGACTTCTTCGTCAGCAACCGATACGCCTCGAACACGGAGGCCACCTCGATCGCTTCGGCGCCGTTCTCCTTCGCGAGCTCGACGAGGTCGACCATCCGACCCGTCGCCGCCGAGCGCGCCCACCGCATGCCGATCGGGAAGCCGATCCGCTTCTTGCCCTTCTCGATGTTGCCCTTGAACTTCTCGGGGATGCCACCGACCGGACCGATGGTGCCGTCGGGGTTGATGATGCCGGTCATCGTCGTGAGTGGATCGATCTCGGCCCCCGTCATCGTCGCGAGGAAGCCCGCGGTCATCAGGCCCGAGGCGCTGGCGCCGTCGATGTAGCCACCCGACGAAGCGGAGAACGAGAAGTCGGTCAGATCCTTGCCGAGGGTGTTCGCCGCGGTGATCGACGCGACCCACACACCGGCGCGCCACTGCGGACCCGCGCCGCCGGCGAGCTCTTCATAGAGCCCGACGCGCACGCTGCGATCGGGGTTCGGTCCCGTCGACAGCTTGACCGGTGAGCTCCCACCCGAGGCCGGCTGACCGCCGCCCATCCGCACGAACATCGCGTCGACCTTGCCGAAGGTCTCGACGGTGGGGAGCTTGATGATCGTCGACCCGTTCTTGTCGTCGGTGCCGAGGATGACGGCTTGATTTGGAGTCTTCGCATCCTTCTTGATCTCGAGCGGCTTGAAGTCCTTCTTGTCGCCGGCGATCGGTGTGCCCTTGTCCTGCGGTTTGGTCGCCGTGCCCTTCGGACCGCAGGCGAGCGCGAACACAGACAGAGCCAAGGCTCCGCGAAGTTTCCCCATAGAACAGCGAGCATACCTGGTTTCCGCAGGCTCGCTGCTACTCAGCGTGCGCGGGGGTGCTTGCGAGCCTGTTCGATGACGCGTGCCTGGGAGACCTGGGTATAGACCTGTGTGGTCGAAATGTCCGCGTGCCCGAGCATCGCCTGGACCGCACGCAGATCGGCGCCGCGCTCGACGAGGTGGGTCGCGAACGAGTGCCGCAGCTTGTGCGGCGAGATCGATCCCCCGGGGAGTCGAAGGCCCGCTCTTGCGGCGTGATCGCGCAGCGTCTTCCAGAACGCCTGGCGCGTCATCGCCTTGCCGTGGTGGGTCAGGAACAGGCTGCGCTCTGCGGGGTCCTTGAGGAAGCTCGGCCGATCGTTCGCGATGTACGCCTCGATGCGCGAGCGCGCGGCCCCACCGAGCGGGACCAGGCGCGTCTTGTTGCCCTTGCCGGTCACTCGCACGTAGCCAGCGTGGAGGTTGACGTCGGCGAGCGGCAGCGTGACCAGCTCGCTGACGCGCAAGCCCGAGGCGTACGCGAGCTCGATCATCGCGGCATCGCGGCGGCCACGCGGCGTATCGGGTGGCTGCGCGATCAGTTGCACGACACCCTGTTCTCCGAGGACGCCGGGGAGGCGCTTGGCGGTGCGCGGACTATCGATCAGCTCGCATGGATCGACGTCGAGCCAGCGCTCGCCGACGAGGTGCTTGCAGAGGCCGCGGATCGACACCAGCATCCGCGCCCGCGACCGGGCGGCGAGCCTCGACTCGGCGAGCGTGATCAGATAGTCGGTGATATCCGCACGCGTGATGTCGTCGACGACCGCACGCCCGCGCTCGCTGACGAACCCCGCGAACCGCGCGAGGTCCCTGCCGTAGGCATCCAGCGTATGCCGCGACAGTCCACGCTCGACCTTCAGATGATCGAGGTAGAGGTCGACGGCCTCTTCGAGAGCCAACCTGCGCGCCACCTCGAGATCCTCGACGGCCGGGTAGGTCAGGGCAAGTTCTCCGCGCTTGCGGACCTCCGACAAGCCAGCCATAGTCCCGCGCAGCGATGGACATTTCGCCGGAACAGATCCGCCTCATCGTCGTTTCGGTGTTCATCCTCGTGATCTCGGTGGCGCTGCACGAGTTTGGCCACGCGTTCGCCGCCTACAAGCTCGGCGACGACACGCCGAAGCGGCAGGGTCGCGTCACCCTCAACCCGATCGCGCACGCCGATCCGATCGGCACGCTCCTGCTGCCCGTGGTCGGCGGCATCTACGCGGCGTCGAGCGGCTTCGCGGGTGGGTTTGGCTGGGGTAAGCCCGTGCAGTGGAACCCGAGCCGGATCCGGCGCGGCATCAAGATGGCCACCGCGAACATCATCGTGTCGTTCGCGGGCCCGTTGATGAACCTGGCGCTCGCCTTCGTCGTCACGCTGACCCACGTCATCCTGATCAAGACCGGCGTGCTGACGATGGCCACCGACGTCCAGGGCAGGTTCGTGTCGCCGGTCGACATGATCCTGGTGATGGCGGCGGCCACCAACTTCGTCCTGTTCTTCTTCAACTTGCTGCCGATACCTCCGCTCGACGGCGGGCACATCCTCGAGGCGTTCACGCCCTACAAGCACCGCGACAAGTACGAGGCGTACGCGCGCTACGGCCCGTTCGTGCTGCTCGGCGTGATGCTGATCCCTCAGGTCCGAGTGATCTTCTCGGTGCCGGCGACTTGGTGTACGAAGGGCCTGTATTCGGGCCTCGGCTCGCTGCTCGGAATCTGATGGATCACGTTGGCTACCAAGTCGCCCTCGATGTCTTCGAGGGCCCGCTCGATCTGCTCCTGCACCTCGTCAAGAAGCACGAGCTCTCGATCCTCGACATCCCGATCTCGTTCGTCACCGAGAAGTACCTCGAGTACATCGATGCGATGACGGCGCTCGATATCGACGTCGCCGGCGAGTACCTCGTGATGGCGGCGACGCTGTGTCACATCAAGTCGCGCGAGCTACTGCCAAACCCCGAGCCCGAGGAAGGCGAACTGACCGCCGAGGGTGAGGACGAAGAAGATGGCGTGGATCCGCGCGCCGACTTGATCCGTCGCCTACTCGAGTACCAGAAGTACAAGGAAGCGGCGGACCAGCTCGGGCACCGTCCGGTCGTCGGTCGCAACGTGTGGAGCCGCGGCTCGGCGGCCGAGGATGCGGTTGCCGACGATATCGATCCGGATGCCATCGCCCCGCTCGCCGAGTTCCCGGTCCACAAGCTGATCGAGGCCTTCGAGCGCGTGATGCAGGCGGCGAAGGTCGAGGTCACGCACGATGTCCTGGTCGACCGCCTGTCGGTCTCGCAACGGATCTCGGAGCTCACCGACCGGCTCGAGAAGGAGCACCGGTTCACCTTCACGTCGATGTTCAGCTTCTTGCGGGACGGTATCAAACGGTCCGCGAAGGACATCCGCCACGAGGCGGTGGTGACGTTCCTGTCGATCCTCGAGATGGCGAAGCTTCGCCTGCTCCGGATCACCCAGTTGGAAGACGAATCCGAGGAAATCATTATCGAACGCAACGGAGACGATCTCCGGGCCCGGGTCGAAGCCGGGATCGCACGAGGCACCGAGGACTGGCGCGGGTAACGGTTCGCCCGCACGAGATGTCGGACCGCCGTGGTAGGTGAGTGGTCCCCGTGAGTCGTAAGCGCAAGAAAGTCGGCGAATCCGAAGCGTCCTCGATCTCCGAGGGCGTCCCCGAGGACATCCTTGCCGAAGGCAGTGGGCCCGTGCAGGCGGTCGCTCGCGTCGCGATTCCTACGGATGATCAGGAGCCAGATCCCCCGGTCCGCGTCCGCCGGAAGGCCAACAAGGCCGGCGGCGAGGTAGTTGCCGAGCCCGTGGCTGACCAAGAAGTGGTCCACGCGGCGATCGATGATCTGCGCAGCAGCGCCGAGTCCGTCGGTAAGAAGTTGAAGAAGTCCGCCAAGCAGGCGAGGTCCGCGGCTTCCGTCGATGAGACGATCGAAGCGGCCGGCGAAGAGACCGACGGCAAAGCGATCGAAGCCGATGGCGAGTCGGTCGAGGCAGCTCCAGCGAAGCGCAAGGGCAAGCGGGCGAAGTCCACGGCTTCCGTCGACGAGTCGATCGACGTGTCTTCCGACGCGGTCGCTGGCGAACTGTCTGCCGACGAGGTGGATGACGAGGCTGTCGAAGCAACTCCGACGAAGCGCAAGGGCAAGCGGGTGAAGGCCGCGGCTTCCGTCGACGAGTCGATCGAAGCGGCTGGCGATGTGGTCGATGGCGAGGCTGTCGAAGCGTCTGCCGACGCGGTCGATGGCGAGGCGGGCGAAGCAGCTCCGTCGCAGCGCAAGGGCAAGCGGGCAACGTCCGCGGCCGACGCGTCGGTCGAATCGGCCGGCGAAGCGACCGATGTCGAGCCTGTCGAAGTCGAAGTCGAAGCGTCTGCGGACGAGGTTGATGGCGAGTCGGCTCCGGCCAAGCGCAAGACCAAGCGAGCGAAGTCAGCCGATCAAGCCGCCGACGACGAGTCGATCGAAGCGTCTGCCGACGAGCTCGATGCCGAGTCGATCGAAGCGTCTGCCGACGAGGTCGAAGTCGCGTCCTCCGATAGCGAGTCCGTAGAGGGCGTGTCGGTCGAGGTCGGGGACGAATCGATCGAAGCCGGACAGTCGGTCGATGGCGAGTCGCTCGAAGCGGCCTCCACGAGCGACAGTGATGCGCCTGCGTCGATGGAAGCGGCTGCCAGCGAAGGTGCGGCCGAGGGCGAAGAGGCTGACGGCGTCGCGGCCCTGCCGACGAGCGCCACCGAGCTCGAGCCGAGTGCGCTCAAGCAACTCGTCGAGGCGCTGGTGTTCGCGTCCGACAAGCCGATGACGGTGCAGAAGCTCCGTCAGCTGACGCGCGTCTCCGACATCCCGCGACTCGAGCAGGCGCTGTTCGAGCTCGCCGAGGACTATGCCGATCGCGGCATCGTGCTGCAGCAAGTCTCGGGCGGCTATCAGTTCCGCACGCGCACGCAATGGTCGCAGTGGGTGCAGCAGCTGATCGCCGGCCGCCCGGTGCGGCTGACGCGCGCACAGCTCGAGACGCTCGCGATCATCGCGTATCGCCAGCCGATCACGCGGCCCGAGATCGACGAGATCCGTGGCGTCGATTCGTCGGCAACGCTCAAGCTCCTGATGGATCGCCAGCTGATCCGCATCCTCGGCAAGAAGGAGGAGGTGGGTCGTCCCATGCTGTACGGCACCACGAAGGAGTTCCTGGACTTCTTCAGTCTCGGCGATCTGCGCGAGCTGCCCACGCTGCGCGAGTACAGCGAGCTGACGCCCGAGTCACGTCAGGTGATCACCGACAAGCTCGGCGATCTGCCCGACGACGACGGCTCCGGCAACGGTGGCCCGATGGGCGAGGGTGGCCTGGGCGGTGATCCGTCCGGTGGTGCCTCGGAGAGCTCGGACCTCGGTGCGGCCCCCGAGCCGACGGCTGCGGATCTGATCGCGAAGTACGTCGCCGAGCTCGACGCGGACGCCGTGCGCGAGGAGAACGCCGAGCGCGACGCGCGCAACGCCCGCATCGACGAAGACGAGCGCATGGTGTTCGACGTCCTCGACGACGAGCTCGACGCGAACAGGCACGCACGCGGTTCGTCGCCAGAGCTTGCTGTGACAAACCTGCTGGCAGACGACGCGGACGGCCCGCATGCCGCGGATGACGCGGATGACGCGGATGACGCGGATGACGCGGATGACGACGGGGAGACCGTCGCGGACGCGACACTCGGGGCGAGCGCCTACGTGGTGATCGGCGAATCGATCGATGCGCCGGCCGTTGGCTCCGACGTGGTCGCAGGCGATGCCGCCGAGCTGGCCGAAGCGATCCTCGCGATGGCTCCGTCAGCGCAGTCGATGGCTGCCGACGCTGCATCGCCCGACGCAGTCATCGCCTCGGCGCGACTCGCCAACGATGCGGCCGAGCTCGCGGAGGCGATCCTGACGTCGCCGTCGATCACCGATGACCTCGCGTTCGATCTGTCGGATGCGATGACCGCGATGGACGATGACGAGGCGTCGGTGGCGTACCCCGACCTGGAGCTCCACGCAGGCTCGCTTGCAGAGCTCGACCCGTTCTCCCACGAGCGCGAGGCGGCGGGCGCCTCGATCGGGGACGCGTTCGTCGGCGAATCGCTGGTCGCCGATGACGACCGCGTCGCGATCTCGATCATCGCCGAGGATGCCGTCGAAGTGCCTGCGGCGCTGGCGACCGAGGGCGATGCCTTTGTCGCGGCCTCGCTCCTCGTCGACGTCGAGGACGCAACACCGGTGCGGTTGTCGGCGACCGACGAGGCGTTCGTCGCGGCCGATGTCGACGAGCTTCCGCCCGCGCTCGAGCTCGATGCCGAAGCGACTCACGCGAGGTCGCCTGAGAGCGATGCCGTGGCGCTGAGCGAAGCTGACCCTGCGAGGTTGTCGGAGTCCGGTGAGTTGGCCGATGAGACCTCGGCGAACGACGTGTCAACGCCCTCAACGCCTTCGACGTTCGCGCGGGATGCCAGCGCCGAGTCGGCCTCCGATGCTGGAAGCGCGCTGTTCGCTGACGCGGCCCCCAAAGATATCGATGCGGCCCGTGCCGATGTCGTTCGCGGACTCTTCGCAGAGGGCTCGGGCGGCACGGTGGGTGGGGATGCCGCCATGAGTGCATCGCCGAGCGTCGAGCGCGACGAGTGGCCCAGCGGTTCGAGCGGGTTTGCCGCGGCGCGCGCATCGATGGGCCCGCGTCCGCACCTCGACGAGGATGATTCGGGCGAGCCGATTCGCACCGAGCTCGTCGATCCGGACGCTGACGAGGTGGATGCGGTGCCCGATCCTGTAGAGTGAGCCGTGGCAGCACCAGTTCGATTGCAGCGTTACCTTGCGGCGGCGGGTGTCGCGGCGAGGCGTAAGTCCGAGGACCTGATCACCGCCGGGCGCGTCCGCGTCAACGGCCAGATCGTGAAGGTGCTGGGCACCAAGGTCGATCCCGATTCCGATCAGGTCGAGGTCGATGGCGAAGCAGTCGTCGCGCTCGACCTGTTCTACGTCCTCCTCAACAAGCCGAAGGGCTGCATCACCGCGGTCACCGATGATCGCGGTCGCCCCGTGGTGATGGACTACCTTCCGAACGTGCCGATTCCGGTCAAGCCGGTCGGTCGTCTCGATTTCTACACCGAGGGTGTCCTCCTCCTCACCAACGACGGCGAGCTCGCGGCGCGCCTGCTCGCACCGTCGAGCGGAGTGCCCAAGACCTATCACGCGAAGGTCCACGGGCAGCTGCACCAGGACGAGCTCAAGGAGCTTCGCAAGGGCGTGGTGCTCGACGACGGCACGGTCACCGCGCCCGCCGAGGTCAACGCCCTGTCCAGCGAGAGCAAGTACACGTGGCTCGCGATCACGATCCACGAGGGCAAGCACCGCCAGATCCACCGGATGATCGAGGCGCTCGGCTACCGCGTCGACAAGCTCCAGCGCGTGGCGTTCGCGAACCTGACGTTCCACGATCTGCGCGTCGGCGATGCCCGCGAGCTCCATCAGCAGGAGCTCAACGAGCTGCGCAAGATCGCCGGCCTCACGCTCGGCCCGTCCGCGCGTGGACGCTGGCACTCGGCACGCGAGCAGACGGACATCCCGCGGCGCGCCCGTGCGAAGGCGCGTGCCGAGGCAGACGCCGAAGCCGAGGAGCTGGCGCTTCGCCAGCAGGCGAACGCGGATCGTCGCGCCGCACGCGCGAACGCCGGCGCCGACGAGGCTGGTGAGGGAGACGAGCTCGATCCGAACGAGGATCCGGGCTTCGAAACCGACGACGATTTCAAGGGCGATGATCTCGAGGACTGGACGGACTCGCCGAGCGGCGCCTCGGCCGACGACCAGTATGCAAAGCTCGCCGACGCCGACAGCGAAGAGAGTCCGCGCGGTCGCGGTGGGCGTGCGCCGCAACGCGGTCAGAGTCGAGACGATGCTTCCGAGCGAGCGGTCACTCGTACCAGTGGTGCTGGTCGAAGTGCGGGCGGTGGCGCAACCGGCGGACGCGGCGCTGCCGGCGAGCGCAGTGGCGGTGCCGGCGGACGAAGCGGTCGCAGCGATGGTGGCGATGCGGGCGGCGGCGGACGCGCTGCTTCCGGCGGTCGTGGCTACGGCGGCGACGCAGGAGAACGTAGCGGCGGTGCATCCGGCGGTCGTGGCTTCGGCGGTGAAGCGGGCGGACGTGGCGGTGCAGGACGCAGCGGCGGTGCCGCCGGCGGTCGTAGCTTCGGCGGCGATTCAAGCGGACGCAGTGGTGTCGGTGGACGCAGCTACGGCGGTGCCGCAGCTAGCGGACGCAGCGGTGCCGGTCGCAGCTACGGTGATGCGGGCGGTCGTAGTGGCGGTCCGGGTGGAGGCAGCGGCGGTCGCAGCTATGGCGGCGATGCGGGCGGTGCAGGCGGACGCAGCGGCGGTGCATCCGGCGGTCGCTACGGCGGCGATGCGGGCGGACGCAGCGGCGGTGCCTCCGGCGGTGGCGGCTACGGCGGCGATGCGGGCGGACGCAGCGGCGGTGCCTCCGGCGGTCGCGGCTACGGCGGCGATCGCAGCGGCGGTGCAGGTGGACGCAGCGGCGGTGCATCCGGCGGTCGCGGCTATGGCGGCGATGCAGGCGGACGCAGCGGCGGTGCAGGTGGACGCAGCAGCGGTGCATCCAGCGGTCGCTACGGCGGCGATGCGGACGGACGCAGCGGCGGTGCAGGTGGACGCAGCGGTGGTGCAGGTGGACGCAGCGGCGGTGCATCCGGCGGTCGCGGCTACGGCGGTGATGCTGGCGGCGGACCCAGCGCAGGCGGACGCGGTGGTGCGGCTGGCGGTCGCTACAGCGATGCCAGCGGGGCCGGCGGTCGCAGTTACGGCGGAGCTGGCGGTGGACGCAGCGGTGCCGGCGGCGATTCCGCGACGGGCGGACCCAGCCGCGGCGACACTGGCGGACGCAGCGCTGGCGATGGCGGCGATGTTGGTGGCGGCGGACGCGGCGGAGCAGCTGGCCGGAGCAGCAGTGGCGGACGCTTCGGCGCTGGTGCCAGCGGCCGGACTCCTGGTGTTCGCGACACTGGTCGAGGCGGTAGCCGCAACTACAGCACTCGCTTCAATGAAGACGGTCGCGCAGGCGGAGCCGCTGGTGACGCTGGTGGTCGCACCGGCGGTGACGCTGGCGGTCGCGGCGGTGCTCCTACGACTCGAAGCGGTGCTGGCGGTCGAAGCTACGGCGGCGACGCCGGAGCTCGCGGCGGTGCGGGACGCAGCAGCGGCGGCGCAGGTCGCAGCGTTGGTGGCGATGCTGGCGGACCGAGCAGCGGCGGTGGTCGTAGCTACAGCGGTGCTGGTGCGCGAAGCGGCGGTGCTGGTGCGCGAAGCGATGGAGCTGGCCGCAGCTACAGCGGTAGCGCCGACGCTCGCGGCAGTGCCGGTCGAAGCAGCGGTGCGGGTCGCAGCTACAGCGGTGACGCTGGCGCGCGAACCAGTGGTCCACGCAGCGGCGCCAGTGATCGCGGTGCTGGTGCCCGAAGCGGTGCTGGTGCCCGAAGCGGTGGTGCTGGTGCCCGGAGCGGTGGTGCGGGTGCGCGAGGCGGCGGTGCTGGTGCTGGACGTAGCTTCAGTGGCGGTGATCGCGGCACGGGTGCAGGTGGTCGCGAAAGCGGGAGCGGTGGTCGGCGCGGGTACGGCTCGACCAAGCCAGCATCCGCGCGCGCGCCATCCCAAGCGCGTGAATCGGACGACGGCGGGAAGCCGACCTCTCGCGGTTCACGTGCTCCGAAACCACGCGGCGGTCGGCGTTAACACGCGTTGCCCCATAACAACGTAACGCCCGTACGACGTACGACGTAGCGGCGGTCGCAGCAGCGGCGGGTGTTGGTGCGCGAAGTGGTGCGGGCACTCGCGGCGCAGCGACATGCGTGAAGGGTGATGAAGGCAACCGACGGCAAAGGCCATGC
>JBBQJJ010000059.1:0-30232 GCA_038325805.1 Haliangiales bacterium | reverse complement strand
CAGCGACTCGACCTCGAAGGTCACGTTCAAGGGCAACACCGTCGACGCGTGCCTGTCGTGGAACGACACCAAGAAGATCATCGGCGTGCGTCCCGACGGATCGTTCCAGTACGACAAGACCTGCGCGAAGCGCGGCACGATCCCGAACCAGACGACGCCGATCAGCGTGCCGACGCGCTATGCGACGGGAATTGGTGCTGGCGTCAGCATGGTTGCCGTCCTGCAGTTTCCGGTAGCCGTCTGGAAGGGCAACCAGTACGTCGCGATCCTCGGAGTCTCCACCAAGTGATCAAGCTCCGCCAGTGCGAGGTGCTCTTCGAGCGCTAGCTCAGCCGTGGTAGCCGGGGTTCTTACCCTTGGCTTCCTGGTCCTTGGTCCAGTCGGCGAACACCTCGTCGCGGACGTCCCACAGCTTCGGGAAGAACCGCTGCTTCATACCGTGGGCGAGCAGATCGGACTGCTTGCCTTTGAGCGACGGCGTGCCGGTGCCGATGATCCGGTAGACCAGCATCAGGTGGCGGTAGCGCCAGGTCTGGAGCTGCTGGTCGTAATCGACGAGCCCTTCGCACAGCTGGTAGAGCTGGTGATGCGCGTGCGGCTGATCGTAGATCTGGCGGAGCGTGACGCCGCGCTTCTCGAGGAAGCTCGCGACCGCGGGCCACACCAGCTCGCCCGGCAGCTTCACCATCATCTTGAAGCCGGGTGACTCCTGTCCCGAGCCGCGACCGAGCACGGTGCGGATGGTCATGTAGTCGGTGGGCGCCATCGTGTCGAGCAGATCGATCGACGTCAGCATCGTGCGCTGGACGATCGACACCCGCTTGAGCGTGGTGAGCACGCGCGGGAGATCATTGGTGTCGAGCGACGCGCAGACGAAGCGAAGCTCGTGCTCGATCAGCTTCATGTAGAGCTCGTGCGCCTGGTGCACGACCTGGAACTGGAGCTCGTCGTGGCAGCTCAGGACGTCGGCGGACTTCTGGAGTCCGAGCAGCTCTTCGGTACGGATGTACTTCTCGTAATCGGTGAGCTGCCGCGACATGGCGCCTGCTTACCACACTGCTCGGTCGCACTCGCCGCGATCATGGTCGCTCGAGGGACCCGCGAGGACGGCCAAACCCACCGGGACGAGCGGACAACCGTGAGCGATAAACCGTTGTTTTGGCGTTATTTTCGAAGTTTTTGTTAGCAGTCGCAGTCTAGGGTTGCCAAGGGCGCTGGCAGTGGCTATTGGTGCGTTCGCGAAACCATTTCTGGGGAGTGACTTTATGAAGATTCGTCCACTGCACGACCGCATTCTCGTCAAGCGTCTCGAAGGTGAGAGCAAGACCACGGGTGGCCTCATCATTCCGGACTCGGCCAAAGAGAAGCCGATCCAGGCCTCCGTCATCGCCGTCGGCTCGGGTAAGCGCGACAAGGACGGCAAGATCGTCGCGCTCGAAGTGAAGGCCGGCGACCGCGTGCTGTTCAGCAAGTACAGCGGCACCGAAGTGAAGATCGACGGCGAAGAGCACCTCATCCTCCGCGAGGACGACCTCCTCGCTGTTCTCAGCTAACTCGCTACGCAAAGGAAACTATCAACATGGCTGCCAAAGAAATCATCTTCTCTTCCTCTGCCCGTAGCGAGATTGCCAAGGGTCTCAACCTCCTCGCCAACGCGGTGAAGGTCACCCTCGGACCCCGGGGTCGCAATGTCGTGATCGAGAAGTCGTGGGGCTCGCCCACGGTGACCAAGGACGGCGTCACCGTCGCCAAGGAAGTCGAGATCGAGAACAAGTTCCAGAACATGGGCGCGCAGATGGTGAAGGAGGTCGCTTCCAAGACCTCTGACGTGGCCGGCGACGGCACCACCACCGCCACCGTGCTCGCGCAGGCGATCTACAACGAGGGCGCGAAGCTCGTGGCCGCGGGTCTCAACCCGATGGACCTCAAGCGCGGCATCGATGCGTCGGTCGCCTCGATCGTCGATCAGATCAAGGCGATGGCCACCCCGACCAAGGGCAAGGAAGACATCGCCCAGGTCGGCACGATCAGCGCGAACGGCGATGCCGAGATCGGCAACATGATCGCCGAGGCGATGAAGAAGGTCGGCAAGGAAGGCGTGATCACGGTCGAAGAGGCCAAGACCATGACGTCCGAGCTCGACGTCGTCGAGGGCATGCAGTTCGATCGCGGCTATCTCTCGCCGTACTTCGTGACGGACAGCGAGCGCATGCAGGTTGTCCTGCAGGACGCGTACATCCTGATCCACGAGAAGAAGATCTCGAACATGAAGGAGCTCCTCCCGGTGCTCGAGCAGGTTGCCAAGCAGGGCAAGCCGCTCCTCATCGTGGCGGAAGACGTCGATGGCGAGGCACTCGCCACGCTGGTCGTCAACAAGCTCCGCGGCACGCTGCAGATCGCGGCCGTCAAGGCCCCGGGCTTTGGTGATCGTCGCAAGGCGATGATGCAGGACATCGCGGCCCTCACGGGTGGCGAGGCGGTCACCGAGGATCTCGGCCTCAAGCTCGAGAACCTCACGCTGACCGATCTCGGTCGCGCGAAGCGCATCACGATCGACAAGGACAACACCACGATCATCGAAGGCGCCGGCGACAAGGCCAAGATCGAGGCGCGCGTCAAGACGATCCGCCGCGAGGTCGAAGACACCACGTCGGACTACGATCGCGAGAAGCTCCAGGAGCGTCTGGCCAAGCTCGTCGGCGGCGTCGCGGTGATCCGCGTCGGCGCGGCGACCGAGGTCGAGATGAAGGAGAAGAAGGCGCGCGTGGAAGACGCCATGCACGCGACCCGCGCGGCTGTCGAAGAGGGCATCGTCCCCGGCGGCGGTGTGGCGCTCGTTCGCTGCATCGCGGCGCTCGACAAGCTGTCGTTCACGGATGATCGCCGCTACGGCGTCAACATCATCCGCCGCGCGCTCGAGGAGCCGATGCGTCAGATCGCCGGCAACGCTGGCGTCGACGGATCGATCGTCGTCGCGAAGGTCAAGGAGGGCTCGGCGGGCTTTGGCTTCAACGCCGCGAAGCTCGAGTACGAGGATCTCATCAAGGCCGGCGTGATCGACCCCGCGAAGGTCGTCCGCATCGCGATCCAGAACGCGGCATCGGTGTCGGGCCTCATGCTCACCACCGAGACGCTGATCGCCGAGAAGCCGAAGCGCGACGAGAAGTCGGGCGGCGGCCACGGCGGCCACGGCCACGACTTCGAAGACTAGCTTCTAGTCTGAGGTTCGCGGCGCAAGCCGCTCTCACCGAGCCGGGCAGCAATGCTCGGCTCGTTTCGTTTTCGGTTTCGGCTACCTCGGCAGGTAGGTGGTGATCGCCTCGGAATAGCTCGTAGCCCCGCCCTTACATGGCGAGTACGAGCCGGCGTTGTTGCCACACGGCTTCGGTCGACCGTCGGTGTAGGTCGTGCCGCAGAAGCCCGTGAAGGTGAAGCCGCACTCGGTCGTCACGCCATTCACCGACCGGGCGCAGGCGCGCAGCGATTCGATCGCGGCCACAGGACTCGACGCGAACTGACGGTTGGAGCATGCGTACATCACCGGGACCGGTGCGAACAGATCGCCGTAGAACGCTGCTTCTACCACAGAGAAGTCGGTGACCTCGCTCGAGGTCGTCGCGAGACGAGGGTTGGAGGCGTTGCGCATCGAGATCTGGACCGAGATACCGTAGAGGTTGGTCCGCGCCAGGACGCATGACGACACCCAGCGCCGGTCGGAGACCGTCGGCGGAGAGGTCGCCCAGTTCGGAGCGAGCCCGATCCAGCCCGGATACGTGTACGAGGCGCCGGACGGGTCGGTGAGCGTCACGGAGGACCCAGTCGGCAACGCGCAACCAACGATGTACGACATCACCTCGCGCCCGTCGGCGGTCGCCATCAGGTCGCGGCTCTCGAGGCTGCTCGCGGCTAGCTTGTTCGCCGCCAGCTTGTTCGCCGCCAGCTTGTTCGCCGCCAGGACCTCACTCTCGACCGTCCCCTCGCTCGCATCCTCGTCCAGATCATCGACGCAACTGGCGAGTAGAAGTGCGAGCAAGACTTTGTGCATTGGTCGCGTAGGTCGACCGCTCTCCGGCAATGTTGGGGTAACGATCGGTGCGGCGGACCGAATGAGGTACAACTCCTCGGTGACCGACTTCCCGGGTCTCGTCCGCGCCGCCCGCGAGCTCCCCGGCGCCGATACGCATGACCGCCTGTGGTCGGCGTGGTGCCTGCTCCCACAGTGGCACTTCCTGTCGGCGGCCTCGCCCATCGGACCGTTGCCGTTCTCGAACTTCGTCTATGGGCAACGCTGCGCGCTCGGGTTCACGACGATCGACGGCGCGAACTCGTACGCGGCGATGATGCGCCTCGGGCCGATGATGACGCTGACGCCGGACGCGACGATGCGGCGCCTCGGGCAGCTCAAGGGCTACGGCGTGTACGGGTTCCTCGTCGATATCGGGCCGCACGGGTTTCACACGTCGATCGACAACCTGTGGAACATGTTCCATCGCTATCGCGATCAGCGCTACGCGCCGCAGGCCGCACCGGCTCCGATCCAGCAAGCGCCGACGCAACCGACGGGTCCGATGCCCGGATCGATCGCGTGGTGGAAGGCGCTGCCGGGATGGCATGTCGTGATGTCGAAGTCCGACAAGACGCTGCCCGAGCTCGCGAGCGAAGGCTCCGATCTGATCGCACAGGTGTTCTCGAGCCCGCTCGCGGTGGCGTGTGCTGGCGTCGGGCCGACGACGATGATGCCGCCGCAGGTGGTGATCCGGATGCTCGTCGACATGGAGCTCGTCAAGCTCGTGCGGTTCGACAACACGCTCGTCGTCGACGTCATCGATCTCGCGACTGCCCAGTAGTCACTCCCGGATCGGGAGATCGCGGATGGCTGTGAGCAACGCCGCTAGCTCGTCGGGCGACAGCCCGCGCTGCGGGGTCGGGTCGAGCGGCATCGCACGCGTCCACGGCCGACCCGACAACATGATCGACAACGACGGTGCGTCCAGCGGACGCACGCTGTGCCAGCCGTCGGGATCGAGCATCTCGTAGCGGGCACCGGCGGTGAGCACGACGCGCGCGGCGATCGGAGGACCGGAGCTCCCCGCGCCGTAGCCGATCGCCATCTCGTACCGACCGTCGAGGATCGCGATCGCTGACGGCCACGGGTGTGGGTGCAACAAGGCCTCGTCGGGCGCGCACGGATGGATTCGATGGATCGACAACCGGCAGTCACGCCAGGGGCGCCAGGCACGATCGACGAACGGTCGGTGGTAGTCGATCCGCATCCCGCGCCAGCCCGGTTCGTCGACGAGGCGAGGCAGCTCGGCGAGGGCGATGTCCAGCAGCTCCAGCATGCCTCCAGCGTAGGGATTCACCGACGATGTCCAAGCTGTCGTACAACTACGACACCATGACCTTCGAAGAGCTCCGCAACACCCTGGAACGCCTCGGGCTGTCGGGGCACGAACCCGCGGTGTACGCGGCGCTGCTGGTGCAAGCGCCCGCGAGCGCGGCATGGATCGCAAAGCAATGCGGGCTATCTCGCTCGAGCGTGTACGCGACGCTCGGCGTACTGACCGGCAAGGGCCTCGTCGGCGTCACCCACAAGAACGACGTCCAGCAGTTCGTCGCCGGCGGGGCCGCGGCGCTGCTCGAGTCGCTCAAGACCGACGCGAAGCGGGCGGAGGAGCGAGTCGATCGCGCGAGTGCGCTTGTCGATCAGCTCGCGAAGCTCGCCGAGGCTCCCGCGCAGATACCGCAGATCATCCACTTCGAAGGCGCCGAAGGGCTGCGCCGGATCTATCTCGCGATGCTGCGCACGGCGCCGAAGGGCGCGGTGATGAGGATCCTGCGCGACGAGTTCATCTGGCAACCGGCATGGGCCTTCGTGTTCGAGGACGCGTGGCGCGCACGCGTGAAGCGCTACAAGGCCACGAGCGAGCTCTCGACACGCCTCCTGGTCAATCGCTCCGCCGAGGAGCGCACGCACGCGCGCTACTACGCGAGCCGGCCGCGCCTCGAGCGCCGCTACTTGCCGAAGCCGGTCGCGCGATTCGGGCTCTACCTCGTCGGGGAGACGGCCGCGATCCTGTCCCTCGACGCGAATCACCTCCTCGGGATCCGCATCGTCAACCGGCACATCGCGAGCAACCTCGAGGTGATGTTCGACTCGCTGTGGGCGGCGCGGAGATAACGTAGGCCTTCACGGCGAAGGATCTCGGGCTGCGCGACCCTGGTTAGCTGCGCAGCTTCGCGAGGAAACCGTCGGCGGCTTCCGCGAGCGTCTCGGCGAGCAAGCGAAACTCGCGGAGTCGCGCCGACGAGGTTCGCCAGGCGAGCCCGAGCGTCCGACCCGGCGTCGGCTTACCGAACGGTGCGACCTCGACCGGGCCACGCTTGGTGATCAGCGTCGACGCGGCGGCTTCCGGCAACAGCGTGATGCCGAGCCCCCCGGCGACCATCTGGACGAGCGTCGGCAAGCTGGTTCCGCGAACCTCGATCGACTCGATCGCACCACCGCGCGCACACACCGCGAGCGCTTGATCGCGCAGGCAATGACCATCCTCGAGGAGCAGCACGTGCTCCTCGGCGAGATCACTCTCCAGCAGCTTCTTGCGCCGGGCGAGCGCCGAGCCCCGCGGGGTGGCGACGAGGAAGTCCTCGTGGGCAACGACGGCGGTGGTGAGGTCACCCGGCACGGGCAGGGCAAGGAACGCGACGTCGAGGCGCCCCGCACCGAGCTGCGCGAGCAAGTTGTGCGTCTGGTCCTCGCGAAGGATCAGCTCGAGCTTCGGAAACCTCGCGCGGACGGACGGCAGGAGTGGTGGCAACCAGTACGGCGCGACCGTCGGGATCACGCCCAGCCGCAACGGCCCGACGAGTGGCTCCCCTCGCCTGCGCGCCGCATCGGCCACGGCATCGATCGCCGCCAGCGCATCCCTCGCGCGGGCGATCACTTCCTCACCGGCCGGCGTGATCAGCACGCTGCGGCGATCGCGCTCGAAGACCTGCACGCCGAGCACACGCTCGGCTCCTACCACCTGCGCCGACAGCGCGGGCTGCGAGATGCCGAGCGAGTCTGCCGCGCGATGAAAGTTGCCGAACTCGGCGACGGCGACCAAGCTCTCGAGCTGGCGAACGGTCGGGCGCTCCATGCTAGGTGGGTTCAGCCCAGGTCGTTCTCGTGGAAGCGCCAGCGGATGCCGCTGGCGTGCCGCACGAGCCGCGGCGTCGACGCGGTGATGAACTCGATCACCACGACGACGCGGTTCGCGATCCGCGGATCGCGGTAGGTCGTCACCGAGCGCACCGGGCTGCCGAGGTTGGTGACGTCGAGCTTGCGCTCGAGGTTCGCGCCGAGCTCGACACCGTCGAGGAAGAGCTCCGCACGCGTGCGGCTGATCCGGCCTTCGGTCACCGAGACGTTCGGCGCGACCGCGATCTCGAGCTCGCCGCTGCCGTTGCGACCGCGATAGACGATGTCCTTGACCCGCGGCGGTCCACCGACGACGAACGCCGGCTCGACCTTGATGTCGGCCACGCGGAGCGGCTTGATCGCTGGTGCCGGCCGGACCTCGGCGACGGCGCGCTGCTTCGCGACGACCGCCTTGTCGAGCTCGGCCCGCAACCGGCGGAGCTCGGCGGAGTTCGCCTTGCGCTTCTCGGCGGCGGCCAGCTCGGCCTGCTGCTTCGCGACGCGCGACTCGAGATCGGCGAGCGACTTCTGTGCATCGCGCGTGGCGGCCTCGACCTCCTCGCGCTGCTTCGTCGCGATGTCCTTCTCGAGCTTTGCCTTGCGCGCTGCTTCGCTCATGCGCGTTGCCGCTGTCTCCGCGGCGATCCGGTGCTGCTCGGCCTCGTCGCGCTGCTTCGCTGCGTCGCGCGCGGCAGCCTCGGCATCGCCGCGCTTACGCTGCGCGGTGGTCGCCGCGGCTTCCGCGGTCGTCCGCTGCTCGCTGACCGTGACGAGTGCGGCGCGGGTCTGCTCGAGATCGGTCTTCGCCTTCGCCGCCGCAGTCTCCGCGTCGATCCGCTTGCGCTCGGCCTCGGCCGTGGCACTTCGTGCGGCGGCGAGCCGTTGATCCGCAGCCTTCGCTTCGGCATCCAGCCGCTCGCGGTCGCTCGCCGCTGCGCGATCCCGGAGAAGCTTCGCTTCCTTCGCCGCAGCCTCGGCAGCATCGCGCTCGCGCGTCGCCTTCGCGAGCAGCTCGCGCGCCGGTGCTTCCTTCGCCTGCGCCGCGGCCAGCGCGGCCTGCGCCTTGTCCTCCAGAGCCTTGACCTCGGTGGCGCGGCGATCGAGCGTCGCCAGCTGATCGCGAGCCTCTCGCGACAACCGCTCCGCGTCGGTCCGCGCGATCTCCGCCCGCTGTCTCTCGTCGGCGGCCTGCTTCTGCGCCTGTGCCGCGGCTGCCCGTGCGACCTCGGCATCGGCCTTCGCCGCGGCTGCTTCCGCTCGCGCGCGATCGGCCTCGGCGCGCGCGGTCAGCTCGGTCTTCGACTGCTGCTTCGCCGCTTCGGACTTCGCGCGCTCGAGCTCGCGACGCGCGGCTGCGGCATCGTCTCGCAGGCGCGCCAGCTCGAGCGTTGCGCGTTGTGCATCAACCTGCTTCTCGCTCTCGCGCTTCGCTGCGGCGTCCTGTGCCACCCGCGCGTCTGCCTTCGCACGCTCGGCCTCGCGCTTCGCCGTCTCCGCTTCGTCGCGCAGCCTCGCGAGCTTCGCCGTGATGTCCCGCGCTGCCTTCGCATCCGCCTTCGCACGCTCCGCATCACGCCGCGCGTCGTCCGCTTCCCGGCGCAGCTTCGCGACCTTGGTCTCGTCGGCTGCCTTCGCCCGCTCGGCTTCGCGTCGCGCTTGATCGGCTTCCTCGCGCGCCTTCGCCAGCTTTGCCGCGCTGTCCTGCGCGAGCTTTGCGTCCGCACGTGCGCGCTCCACTTCGCGCTTCGCTGCATCTGCTTCCTCGCGCAGCTTCGCGAGCTTGGTGGCCACATCCTGGCCGCGCGCGGCATCCGCTTCCTCACGGACCTTCGCCAGCTTCGCGGCCGCGTCCTGTGCAGCCTTGGCATCGGCTCGTGCGCGCTCGGCCTCGCGCTTCGCTGCATCCGCTTCCTCGCGCAGCCTCGCGAGCTTGCGATCATCATTCCCTGAAACGCGCTTCCCGGCAGCTTCGTCGCGCTGCTTCGCGATGCGCGCCACGGCGTCCTGGGCGATCTTCGCATCCGCGCGCGCCCGCTCCGCCTCGCGCTTCGCCGCGTCGGCTTCCTCGCGCAGCTTCGCCAGCTTCGCGGCGGTGTCCTGCGCCGCCTTCGAATCATTTCGAGTCGCCGCTTCCTGCGTGGCCCTCACCTCGGCACGCGCACGCTCCGCTTCGCGCTTCGCCGCTTCGGCTTCGTCGCGCAGCTTCGCCAGCTTCACGGCATCACCACGCGACGTCGACTCTCCGTCCTCCCGCAGCTTTGCCAGCTTGGCCGCGGCGTCTTGCGCCAGCTTCGCATCCGCCTTCGCACGCTCCGCCTCGCGCTTCGCCACATCGGCTTCCTCGCGCAGCTTCGCGAGCTTGGTTCCGTCTCGCTGAGCCGCGGCTTCCTCGCGTTGCTTCGCGAGCCGTATCATTGTGTCCTGCGCGACCTTCGCATCTGCCCGTGCCCGCTCGGCCTCGCGCTTCGCTGCCTCGGCGTCCTCGCGCAGCTTCACGAGCTCTTGCCCGTCGCGCGCTGCATTCTGCTTGAGGCGGTCGAGCTCGATCTTCGCCGCTTCCGCGACCCGCTTGGCCGCTGCGGCTTCATCGCGTGCACGCGCCACATCGGCACTGCTCGCCTGACCTCGGCGATTCGCTTCCTCGAGCGCCGCGGCGTGCTTCCGCAACCGCTCGGACTCGGCCTGTGCGCGCGCGAGTGCTTCACTGTTGTCCCTGATGACGACCGGCGCCAGGTCTCGCGCGGTGACCGTCAGGATCACGTCCCGTCCCTCGGACTTGACGTCGTACCGCCCCGGTCGCGCGAGCGTCACGATCACGCGAACCAGCGATCCACCGTCGTCGAGCTGCTGTGCAGCGGCCGTGCTGATCGCCCACGTGCTAGGCGTGAACGCCATCATGCCTTCATGGCCGGTCAGGCTCTCGGCGAGCTTCGTCAACGGGAGGTCGAGCACGACACGCGTCGGCTTCTCGAGCTTGTACGCCGTGAACGTCGGTGTCTCGGTCGTGTGAATCACGACGCGAGTGGCACCCGCGCGTTCTTCGAACGTGACCGACGAGACCTGGTTCTTGCGCTCCGCGTGCGCGTCCGGCACGGAGACCACCACCACAACACAGAGCGCAGCGAGGAGCATTCGCATGGCCCCCCGGTTGTCCCCCGCCCCGGGGCGGCGGCCAAGAATTTGGCAACTGCCGCGACCTGTGGCTTTATTGGACCCGGACGGGTAGCTCGACCGTGACCGCGCTTCCTTCGGGCAGCGTGATGATCCGGATCCGCGCGTCGTGCCGGAACGCGATATCCCGCGCGATGCCGAGCCCGAGCGGTGGTGGCCGCGAGCCACCGGCCATCTCGGGGCCGATGTGGCGCACCTCGAGTACCACGTTCGGCTTCGCGAACCGCACCGCGATCCCGAGCTCGCCGCCAGTTGGCATCGCATCGACCGCGTTGAACACCAGGTTGAGCACGAGCTGCTCGAGCTCCGAGGGAACGCCTCGCAGGGACGGCACCGGATCGATCGTGACCGTCGCCTTGATGGTGCGAGGCAACGTGCGCTCGAACAGCGCGACCATGTTGCGCACGACCATCCCGAGGTCCACGTGATCGCGATCCGGCACGGTGCCGTGTCCGTACGCGAGCATCGAGCTCGCGAGCCGCTCCGCCAGGCCGAGCGCGAGCTGCAGCGTATCCAAGGACTCGCGCACACCCTCATCGAGGGTTCGATCGAGTGTTCGATCGAGTCGCGAGACCGCGAGCCCTGCTGTCCCGAGGTAGTTGCGAAGGTCGTGCGCCGCCGATGCCGAGATCCGACCGATCTGCGCGAACCGTTCGTTGGCTGGCGCGCGCCGTCGACGCTCGCGTCCCGAGGAGCTGACTGCGCGCTGCAGTCCCTCGAGCCCTGCGGCATCCGGCACGAAGTGCTCGGCTCCTGCGTCGAGGCACCGATCCTCTGCGCTCGCATCGCCGTAGACGATCACGTCGGGCGGACGAATGCAGCGCTGCGACGCCGCGATCAGGTCGGGTCCGCGATCATCGCAGTTCATCACCAACACGTCGGGTGCGGTTTCGGCGAGTGCGTAGAGCGCGCTGCGCACACCACTCACTGCACCGACCACCACGACATTCGTCAGTTCGCAGAGCGACGTGACGATGCGTTGGCGCTGGTCTCTGGAAGCATCGACAACGAGCACACGCATGGGCTCAGTGGACGATGCTCGACGAGGATCGACGATACGGACGACGGCTGATTGTGGCGTCCGCGTCCGTCCTACACGAGGCCTTGCTCGAGTGCGTAGCGAGTTAACTCGGAGTTAGACCCCATGCCCATCTTCTCGAGCAGTCTCGTGCGGTACGTGCTCACCGTCTTCACACTCAGATGTAGTTGCACGGCGATCTCGCTCACCGTCTGGCCTGTGGCGATTCCGCGCAGGACATCGAACTCCCGATCCGACAGCGACTCGTGAAGGGTCGTCCGTGTACTGCCCGGATCGGCGGCGAGTCGGTCGGCGATCGCGTCGCTGACGTACTTGCCGCCACGCGCGACCTTGAGCACGGCACTGACGAGCGCCTCGATCGCTGCATCCTTCATCAGGTATCCAGAGGCTCCCGCTCTCAGGGTTCGGATGGCGAAGTGCTGCTCGTCGTGCAGACTGAGGATCAACACCGGCAGCTCGGGCCTGCGATGCTTGATCTCGCTGAGCAGATCCAGCCCGTTACGACCCGGCATCGAGAGATCGAGGACGACCACATCGAACGGCTGCATCACCGCGAGTAGCGCCTCCTCCCCCGTCGCCGCTTCGTCGACGACAACCTCGGGCACGCTGTCCTCGAGAATCGTCCTCATCCCTCGACGCACGATCGCGTGATCGTCGACCAACAACACCCTCATCGTCGCCATCGCGCCCCGAGCCTACCGCGGCCCGCGTGTTAGGGTGCGTGAAGACGTGGAGACATACGGGAGGGGCGATGACCGAACCGGGGCCGAGCCGACCAAGTTCAGCGGTGATCCAAGCGCTGGAGCGACAACTGGAAGTCGCACAGCGAATCACCCACATCGGTAGTTGGGAGTGGAACGGGTCGACCAACGTGACCACGTGGTCCGCCGAGCTGTATCGGATCTACGACATCGATCCTGGATCACCGCCCTCGTTGGAGATGTTCTTGTCTCGGGTCCATCCCGAGGATCGTGCGCGGGTGCAGCAGCAGATCTCCGATGCCATGCTGCACGGGGGGCGGTTCGCCCATGCCGATCGACTGCTGCTCCCCAACGGCACGATCCGCGAGCTCGAAACCGCCGGCGAGGCGCTGCTCGATACCTCCGGCAAGCCGATCGGACTGATCGGCACCTGTCGCGATGTCACCGAGGAGCGTGCGAAGGAGCGGGCCGTGCAGCGTGCTCGACAGATGCAAGGATGCGAGCGCACGGCGCTCGAACAACTCGCTGCCGGCAGATCACTCCTCGAGGTCCTGTCATCGATCGTGCGAGGTCTCGAGGAAGTCGAGCCACGGATGACCGCGTCGCTACTGCTCATCGGTCCGAGTGGAAAGCGCTTCTGGCAGTGCATCGCGCCGTCGATGCCACGTGCGTATAACCTCGCCCTCGAGGGTGTCGAGGTCGGTCCGGCTGTGGGCTCCTGCGGCACCGCCGCGTATCGCCGCGAGCAGGTGTTCGTTGCAGACATCGGCAGGGACCCACTGTGGGTCGACTTCAAGCACCTCGTCGAGCCGCAGGGCTTACGCGCGTGCTGGTCGTCCCCGATCATGGCCACCGACGGCCGAGTCCTCGGCACGTTCGCCGTGTACTACCGCGAGGCGCGCCTGCCCGACGCCGACGAGCGCGAGCTGATCGCGCGCGCGACGCACGTAGCCGGCATCGCGATCGAACGCCGGGAGCTCGATGATCAACTGCGGGCGCTGTCCGCGCGCATCGAGGCCGTGCGCGAGCGCGACCGCACCGCGATCGCACGCGAGATCCACGACGAGCTCGGTCAGGCGCTGACCGCGCTCAAGATGGACGTCGCCTGGGTGCAGCGGCGGCTGCCGAGTGCGGAGCCACTGATCAGCAACAAGCTCGTCGAGATCACGCGCGCGGCCGACGAGATCATCGGATCGGTTCGCCGGATCTCCTCCGAGCTGCGGCCCGGGATTCTCGATGATCTGGGCCTGGTCGCCGCGATCGAGTGGCAGGCCGACGAGTTCTCGCAGCGCTCCGGCATCCCGTGCGATCTGACCTGTTCGATCGGAGAGATCCAGCTCGAGCGCGAGCTCGCGACCGGCGTGTTCCGCGTATTCCAGGAGGCGCTCACCAACGTCGTGCGCCACGCGAACGCGACGAGGACTCACGTCCGGCTGTACCTCCGGCTTGGCAACATCGTGCTCGAGGTCGCGGACGACGGCATCGGTGTTCCAGCGCTCACACCGCAGAGCTCGCTCGGGCTGCTCGGGATGCGCGAGCGCGCCCGCCGGCTCGATGGGACGTGCGACGTCCGGGCAGGCGAGAACGGCAAGGGCACGATGGTCGCGCTCACGGTGCCTCTGCGATTTCCTCGTCGAGACCTCCCCGATGTAGGACAGACGCCGACGCCACAATAGGCGACGACCGGACAGACGCCACCGCGCCACGGGCGTGTGATCAGCAGGTGACCGTCCTCGTCGTCGACGCCGCCATTGCGGTGCGCAGCCGGTTGGTGGGCCGCTTGCGTGAAGCCGGGCTCGACGTCATCGGCGAAGCGACGTCCGTGCGCGGTGCGATCGACCTCGTCTGCGAACCGCGCGCGATCGTCGTCGACATCGAGCTACCCGGTCATCCCGGGTTATCGGTCATCGCCGATCTCAAGCGCCGGTTCCCTGACGCCACGCTCGTCGTGTTCACCAACGCATCGGCGTATCGCCGAGCCTGCCTGTCCGCCGGTGCCAATGGCTTCTTCGACAAGTCGAGCGAGTTCGACAGTGTCGCGGGAATGCTGCTCGGGCTTACTTAGCCGCGCTGCCGGCTGCAGCCGGAACAGGATCCGCCTTCTTCTCGTCTGTCGCGGGTGCGTTGACGATCTCGCGCGTGAGCTTCGCCGCCTTGCATTCCTCGCTCTTACGGTCGAGCACGTAGCAAGCAGTCGCCTTCGACGTGACCTTGTCGCCGATGAAGTCGTCGAGCTTGCCGAAGAACCACGCGCCGCCGAGGCCGAGGATCAGGAGCAGGAAGATGTAGAACTTCCACGGCCTCGATTTCTCGGCGTACGGATCCGTCATGTTGCGCTGCGCGCCCTCGGGGATCTGCGGCCGATCCGTGAGCACGGTACCGAACGGCACGTTGATCCTGGTGAGCGCGTTGATCGCCCAGCCGTTCGCATCGAGCAGTGGGCCGAGGTTACGCCGGCGCAGCTTGATGAACGCGAGGATCATCGATGGCGTGCTGATCGCCAGCATGATGCCGAGGAGCCCGAGCGGTGCCCACAGGCCGAGTCCGAACACGCCGGCGAGCACGGCCGTGATCACGGCCGCGATGCCACCGACCGCGACGCCGAGCGCCGCGACCGTGCCGATGTCGACACCCTTCTTCTCGGGTGGCTTGTCGGCCACGACGTGCTTGTCGGCGTCGCCGATGTGCGTGGCCGTGGTGCTCAGCTTCGCGTTCGAGGCCGCCTCTGCATCGGCCGCGCGCTTCGCGACGCGCTCTTCGATGGCGCGGGCGAACTTCTTGTACGGCGACCAGAACGCCTGGCGGATGCTGAGCGGCGCGTCGACCACCTTGGTGATCGTCGCCTGCCAATCGCGACCCTTCTTGTCGATGAACACGCCGTTGCGACCGACGAACAGGTTGTCGACATCGCCCGCCGTGAACGCCGCGGCGATCTGGCGCTTGTCCATACCGATCCGTGTGCAGTCGCAGTACGCGATGTACGCACCCGACATCGGCGACATCGAACCGTGCTTCACCGCGTCGAGGACATCGAACGTCAGGTTGCAGCCACGCGCGTCGAGGTACAGCCTGCCGGCCTGGAAGATGCCGTCGCGCTTGCTGTAGAACGCGGAGAAGTTGACGTAGTTGTTGAGCAGGGTGCCGAAGTCGCGCTGATAGCGGCACAGCCGCTCGACGGCGACGATCGCGTCGACCTTGTCCTTGACGGCGAGATCCTTGTCGATCAACGCGAGCACGTCGGCTTCGCGAGCGACGCAGACTCGCAGCTTGTCGAGGGCGATGCCGTCGAGCTTCGTCGTCGGCCGACCCGCGCGCCACGTCTCGTAGGCGTCGAGCTTGCCGACCAGCTCGGTCCAGCTCTTGAGATCCAGCGTGCCGGCCTTGCCGGTCGCCGAGGCGAGGGTGGCGATCCGATCCGACCACGCCGGATTGAGCGCGCCACCGAGCGGCAAGTTCCCGTTCGCCTCGATGCGTGCGAGCGGCAAGCTCGCGACATCGGCACTCGCCGTCGACAGTTCCTTGGTCGATAGCGCCATCAGGGTGGTGTCGGCCGGGTTGAGCGCCGCGGTGTTCCGCGGATCGAACGCGGCGAGGCGGCCGCGCGTGAAGAAGTCGTCGACCTTCGTGCGCACGGCACGCACGGCATCGGCGGCCGCGCTGGTGCCCTCGCCGAACGGCTGGACGCCCTCCTTGGTGGCGCCGTCCTGCCACGCGAGCATGTCTTTCACTTCCTTGAAGAACGCCTCGGCGCGCGCCTTGTCGATGCCCGGCTTGCCGCTGCGATCGAGCGTCGATCCGTGCGCGGCGATGATCGCGTCGATGATCTCCTTGGTCTCGCCTTCGCCGGCGTCGGCCGTCACCACGCCGTCACCGTTGAACAACGTGTCGACGAACATCTTCTCGGCGTTGGTCGCGTCGGCGAGCGTCACCGCATCGGCCTTCTTGCCGAGGTTGGCGAGCAACTGCGCTGCACCATCGCGCACCGCGCCCGCCTTCAGCTTGTCGAGCCTCACCGACTCGCCGCCCGCGAGCACGCTCCCGAGATCGGTGTGCTGCTCTTTCAGCCACGCCACTGCCTCGAGGATCTCTGGCTGACGGACGTAGCCGTCCTTGTCGGTGTCGAGCAGCTCGAGCGTGCGCACATCGAGATCGACGCCCTTGGTGGGCATCGACAACGCGACCCACAGCTTCGGATCCAGCGTGTGCAAGTTCGCGAGGTCGTCACCCGACTTGATCGCGACCTGGTCCACGCCACCCGACCGATAGATGTTCCAACGATGAGCCATACGGCTCGTGTATCACCCTGCGGGGCGCAGAAGTCGAACCGGCCGAGGTACGCGCCGGGTACTAGCTACGGCCCTGTAGGACGAACATCGACGCCAGCCGGCTTGTCGAGGATCGTGAACTCGACGCGACGGTTGATCGCGCGGTTGTCCTTCGAGTCGTTTGGCACCTTCGGCTGCTCCTCGCCGAAACCGACGCTCTCCAGACGGTCCTTCGCGATCCCCTTGTTCACCAGATATGCGACGACTGCATCGGCGCGCTTCTGCGACAGCGTCTTGTTGTACGCGTCGTTGCCCTGATCGTCGGTGTGACCCTCGACGCGGACCTGCTTGATCTCGGGGTGCGCACCGAGCACCGTCGCGACGGCGTCGAGCACGCGGTTCGAGCGCGCCTGGATCGCGGCGCGGTTGAGCTCGAAGTAGACGATGTCGAGGATCTCGAGCTTGCCGTCGACGATCTTGACGAGCTGCTTCGTCTTGCAACCCTGGTTCTCGACGGTGCCGGGCTCGTCGGGGCAGTTATCCTTGACGTCGACGATCGTATCGCCGTCGCGATCCGGCTCCGGGCAGCCGTCGTTGCTGACCACGCCGGGGACATCCCGGCATCTGTCGGCGACGTCGAGCACGGTGTCCTTGTCGTTGTCGGGATCGGGGCAGCCGTCCCCATCCTCGAAGCCGTCGACGTCTTCGGCTTGCTCCGGGCAGTTGTCCGCGGCGGCGAGCACGCCGTCCTTGTCCGGATCAGGATCGTCGGGGCAACCGTCTTCATCCTCGAAGCCGTTCTTGTTCTCGGCCAGCTCGGGGCACTTGTCCGCGGCGCCGACGAAGCCATCGCGATCCGGATCCTCGAGTACGCGCGGAGCTGCAGCACGCTCGGTGCGGGGATTGATCCGCACGCCGATCAACGCCCGCCAGTCCGGCGTCCCGAAGCCTTCGGCGATGCCGAGGCCACCGGCGCCGAATAACCGGATCGCGCGCGCGACATCGTACCCAGCGCCGCCACGAACCTCGGCGAAGTTGCGATTGAACGCACCGCCGAGATCGTTGGCAGCCGTGGCGACATCGAGCGAGGTCTCGATCCCGAACGAGCTCGGCCAGCGATAGCCGACACCGAGGCCACCGAACACTTCATCGTCGACGACAAGATCGAGCACGCGGGTCTGCTCGCGAAACCGATAGCCGAGGTTCAACGACGTGCGAATGCCAGTCGCCTTGCCGTGCGAGACGATCAGCTCGGGTGCGAACGTCGCGCTCTGGTCACCGCCGTAGTCGTCCGTGGTGGTGGTCGGCAGCGTCGCGCTCGCCATCAGCGCGACCGCGACGGAGCGTTGCTTGAGCAGCGCGACCTTGACGCCGACCCGCAAGTCACCGAGCCCGAAGCCGGTGAGATCGCCATTGCCCATCAACGCCCCGAGATCCTGCCCCTGCGCGACGATCACCGGCGCTCCGAGCTGGAGCTCGACGCGGTCCTTGAGGTGCACCGCGACGACGAGATCCCCGCCGACACGCCGCGACACGAACGACGCGACCCGCTCGCCATCGGCCATCCGATAGACGTTGACCGGATCGTCCGCGTAGCCGAGCCACAGGCCGACATCGATCGTCAGATGACCGTGCACGTCGGCCCACTCGACACCGAGGATGCCGTCGCGGTGACTGGTCAACTGGAAGCGCTCCGCCGGATAGTCCGTCGCGACCGACTGCGCATGGGCGGCGACCGGTGCGGCAACCACCGCCGCGACCACCGCGATCCTGCGGCGACGCGCAGCGAGCATCGCGGCGAGTGCGAGCACCAGCGCGATGCCGGTCTGGCCACCACCCGTCGAGCAACCGCCGCCCTGGACGCCGAAGCCGTCGGGCACGCCGTCGTTGTTGTCGTCGTCGTCGCACGCGTCGCCCTGTCCATCCAGGTCCGTGTCGAGCTGGTCGGAGTTCGCCAGCAGGCGGCAGTTGTCGGTGCCATCGCCGGCGGTATCGCCGTCGGAGTCCGGATCCTGGAAGTCCGGGCGACCGTCATCGTCGGTGTCGACCGGATTTGCCGGGTCCCCCGCCTCGTCGGTATCGGAGATGCCGTCACCGTCGGCGTCGAGGTCCTGGAAGTCGGGCGCGCCATCGCCGTCGGTGTCGACCACGGTGACGGTGCCGCCGAAGTCAGCGTTGCCATCGACGGTGTCCTTGATGCCGTCGCCGTCGGTGTCACCACCCTCGACCTGGCCGTCGCCGTTGGTGTCGTTCGCACCCTTGCCGTTCTCGATCACGTCGGTGATGCCGTCACCGTCGGAGTCGAGATCCTGGTAGTCCGGCGTCGCGTCGCCGTCGGTGTTCGTCGGGTTCGCGTAGCCACCCGCGCCAAAGCCGTTGGTGGTGTCGGCCGAGTCGACGATGCCGTCGCGGTCCGCGTCGCCGCCGTCACACACACCGTCGAGGTTCGCATCGGCGCAGGTCGCCCCGTTCTCGTAGCGATCGAGGATGCTGTCGTCGTCGCTGTCGAGATCGCGGAAGTCCGCGATCCCGTCACCATCGGTGTCGACCACCGTGAAGCCGGGGATCGCGCTGTCGGGCGAGGTCTCGAGGGCGTCGCAGAAGCCGTTGGCTCCGAAGCCACCCGGGCAGTCAACCGTGCCGTCCTTGTTCGCATCCGCCGCGGCGTGCCCCGCCTCGACGACGTCGGGCAACCCATCGTTGTCGCTGTCGAGATCGACGTCATCGGTGCGGCCATCACCGTCGGTGTCCTTGCCGGCTTCCACGCTGTCGGCGATGCCGTCGTTGTCGTCGTCGAGATCGAGCGCGTCGCCGATGCCATCGCCGTCGGTGTCCTTCAAGATGCCGAAGCCGTCGAAGCCGTCGGCCTGATCGACCACGCCGTCATCGTCGGTGTCTGGACCATCGCAGCGCTGATCCACCGGGGTCGTGTCGACGCAGCCGGAGTCGGCGACATCGGGCGTCCCGTTGTTGTCACTGTCGGGATCGCGGAAGTCGGGCTGGTCTGCGCCATCCGTGTTCTCCGGCACGGTCGGCGTGGTGTCGCCGAAGCCGTTCAGATCGTCGATCGAGTCGGCAATGCCGTCGGCGTCACCATCGGGACCATCGCAAACCGCGTTGCCGTCGGCGTCGAGGCAGCCGCTGCCGCCTTCACCAACATCGGGTAGGCCATCGTCGTCGCTGTCGAGATCGCGGAAGTCCGAGGTGCCGTCTCCGTCGGTGTCCGGCGTCGCGACCAGCGTCGCCGAGTTGACGATGCCGTCACCGTTGCCGTCGGGACCGTCGCACACGGCGTTCGCCGGCGCGGCGTCGGTGCAGCCGCTGCCGCCTTCGGTGACGTCGGAGATCCCGTCGTTGTCGCTGTCGAGGTCGCGGAAGTCGACCGCGCCATCACCGTCGGTGTCGGGCGGCGTCGCGTTGGTCGCGGTGTCGGCGAGGCCGTCATTATTTGCGTCCGCACCATCGCAGCGACCGTTGCGCGGCGTGGTGTCGGCGCATCCCGAGGCGCCCTCGACCACGTCGGGGATGCCGTCGTTGTCGCTGTCGAGGTCGCGGAAGTCGACGCGGCCATCGCCATCGGTGTCGCGCGTGCCTTCCACCGAGTCGCGCACCCCGTCGCCGTCGCTGTCGAGATCGCGAAAGTCGGGGCGACCGTCGCCGTCCGTATCGGGCCGCGTCGCCGCCGCATCGTTCGCGAGACCGTCGTTCGCGGCATCCTGGTTGTCGCAGACGCCGTTGGTGTTGGCATCGACGCAGCCGCTGTTCGCCTCGATCAGGTCCGAGATCGTGTCGCCGTCGCTGTCGAGCTCGCGGAAGTCAGGCGTCCCGTCGTTGTCGGTGTCCGGGCGATCGTTGTAGGTCGCCACGCCGTGGCCGGCCACGGTGTCGCGCTGGTTGACCACGCCATCGCCGTCCGTATCCGCACCATCGCAGCGCGAGTCCGCGGGCGTCGTGTCGGTGCAGCCGCCCGTGATTGCCCCTTCGATCAGATCCGAGATGCCGTCGCCGTCGGAGTCGAGATCGAGGAAGTCGGGCAGCCCGTCGAGGTCGCTATCGAGCGCCGCATCCGGGCCGACATCGTCGTTGTTGAAGTCGATCACGCCGTTATCGGCGACGACCTCGAACGCGTTGCACAGCCCGTTGGTGCCCACGCCGCCGGCACAGTCCAGCCGGCCGTTCTTGTTGGCGTCGGGCAGGTTCCCGAACACCTCGACCACGTCGAGGATGCCGTCGTTGTCGCTGTCGAGGTCGAGGTGGTTCGCCACCCCATCGCGATCGCGGTCGAACTCGATGCCCGGTGCGTCGCAGGTGCCGATCGGGGCCGCGGTATCCACGCACGAGCTGGGCTGGCCGTCACCGCGGTTCGTCTTGTCGAGGAAGTTCGGGATGCCATCGTTGTCGGCATCCGCATCGGGATCGATCCCGAGCGTGTTCTCGAGCCGATCGGGAATCCCGTCGTCATCGTCGTCGAGATCCACCGGATCGAGGACGCCGTCGCCATCGCGATCCGGCGCATAGACCACCGTGAAGATCGCCTCGTCGCAGTCCGGGATGATCGGGTCGTTGTCGCAAGCAAACACCGTGATCGGGTAGCTGCCCGCGATCGCGGGGTTGGTCGGCGTGAACGTGATGTTGCCGTTGGCGGCAACCGTCGCCGTCCCACCGATCACCGACTTGATCACGACGCTCGCCGGATCGAGTTGATCGCCACCCTCGACGAGCTGACCCGCGGTGTTGATCACCCTGTTCGCGCTGCCGATCAACCGGGGGAACGTCCCCGGCGTCAGCGAGGTCAGGTTGCACACCGACGGACCGAACGGCGCCAGGTTGGTGTACTCGACCTCCTCCTGTGACAGCAGATAGAAGCCCATCTGCCCCGCGGGAAACACGTTCCCCGGGAACTCGCCGGGAAAATCGGTCGGCCGGACTTCGAGCTCGAGGATGTTGTCGATCCGGATCTCGAGCCGATCCGGGCGGTAGGTGATGATCGCCTCGACCGGTGTCTGATCGGTCCACCCCGTGGTGGCGAACCGTCGGCCCTGCGCGATCTCCTTCGCGCACGAGGTCGTGGGGTTGGTGCACAACCGCGCCGGGATCGTCTGGTTCGGGAACGCGCCGGCGTTGGCGGTGCCGCGGACGTGGACGAGTCGCAGCCCGGCTTGCGCGGGCCCTTGTGGGGCCTGCTTCCAGTCGACGACCAGGTAGTTCGCGTTCGCGTTGGTCTGATCGCCTGGGTTGAAGCCGAGGACGAGGCCGATGTAGTCGTCGTCGTTGAAGTTGGCGGGCACCGGCGCCAGCACCTCCATCCGCACGACGTACGAACCCTTGACCGCGTCCTCACCAAACAACGCCACCGTCGGGTTCGCCGTATTCTCGGTCTGCACGCCGGACAGGTCGTCGGCGGCCACCGTCCAGTTCGCCGCGGTCCCCGTGGTCGGGAAGTTCTCGATGTCGAGGTTCGCGAACGTCACCGCACGCGCGCAGCTATTCTCGCCGACGATGGTGCACTGGTTGCTGCAACCATCGCCATTGACGTTGTTGCCGTCATCGCAGTTCTCCGACGGAGCGACCGAGCCGTCCGGGGCTCCACCCACACACACCGCGTGAGCCTCGTGGGCACCGAACGTGACCGCGAGGATGCTCAGCACGAGGCTGACAGTCTTCATCCGTGCCACCGTATCCCCCAATGGGGGAACTCGATAGCCTCCGTACCCTGGGCGTACCCTTGGGCAACCCGGCATGGGGTAGGCTGCGCTGTCATGGCCGAGCTGCCTGTCCTGGCCGAACGCTACGAGTTGCTTGGGGAACTGGGCTCCGGTGCGAGTGGTGCCGTGTATCGCGCACACGACCGGATCCTCGGTCGTGAGATCGCCGTCAAATGGATGATCGAGCTGCCGACCGCGGAGGATGCTCGACGGTTCCGACGTGAGGCGACGCTCGCTTCGAGCTTCCGGCACCCCGACGTGATCGAGGTGTTCGACGTCGGCGAGCACGCCGGCAAGCCGTTCATCGCGATGGAGCTGGTCTCGGTGCCGTCGCTCGCCTCCGCGCTGGTCGAGACCATCGATCCGCCGACGGTCACCGGCACGATCAAGCTCGCGGCGATGGTTGCCGCGTTGATCGAGGTGGCGCATGCCGCCGGCATCGTCCATCGCGATCTCAAGCCGGCCAACGTGTTCGTCGAAGGCACGCTCGGCGCACCCACCCGGTGCCGGCTCAGCGATTTCGGGCTCGCCTTCATGCTCGATCCTCCGCAGGACACGCTCGGACGCTTCACCATCGAGGGCATCTTGCTCGGCACCCCGCTCTACATGGCGCCCGAGCAGGCGGAGGGCCGCGGGGTCGGATCCGCCGTCGATGTCTACGCGCTCGGCTGCATGATCCACGAGATGCTGAGCGGGCGGCCGCCGTTCGTCGGCAATGTCGCGCGCGTGCTCGCCGGCCACGCGTATCTCCCACCGATTCCGCTGCGCGAGCTCGATGCGGAGATCCCCGCCGACCTCGAGGCACTGGTCCTCGACATGCTCGCGAAGGATGCCGCGGAGCGCCCGACCGCCGGTGACGTGGCGCGACGACTCCGCGAGCTCGGCGAGAGCTCCGGTCGCAAGCGCAGCACCACGCTGCAACCACGGAGTGCTCGCGCACTTGCCGCGACCTTGGCCCACGAAAAGTCACCGTCGCAGCGACGGCTGCGGATCGACCACGACAACCCCGCGCTCGTCGAGCAGCTCGAGGCCCACGGCGTGACGATCGCCGACGATGCGCGCGTGGTGCTGACGGAGGGCGACACGCCTCCCGCCGAGAAGCTCGCGATCCGCTTGCTCGCCGCACCCACCCCCAGCGATCTCGCGCTCGCGATTCGCAGCGGCCTCGCCGGCGTCGCGCGGTGGCCCGGACCGATCGAACCGATGCTCGCGCAACTCGCGCGCGTGTGGAGACGAGCCTGATGCGCCTCGGCTTCCGACTCAAGCTGACGCTCCTCGCGTGCGTCGTCGCGATCGTCCCGCTGATCACCGTCGGCTGGATCGTCAACGACATCAACCGCGAGGCACTTCAGGATACCAACCGCCAGCTGCTCGACTCGGTGATCGCGAGCCTGTCGTCGACGCTCGAGACGGTGATCTCGGAAGGCGATCGCACGCTGATCGCCTCCGCCAGCGCCCTCGATCGACCGAGCGAGGAACGCGACGCCATCGTCGAGGCGGCGCTCGATACGCAGAGCGTGATCAAGCACCTCGCGATCTACGACGCCACCGGCGCGAAGGCGGTCGAGGTCGACAGCTCGCTGAAGTTCGAGCCGCCCGCGCTGCCCGCGAAGCTGCTACCTCACGGCGCGACCACGAAGTTCGGCGAGGTGGCGTTCGCCGGTGGTGGTGGTTACGTGCTGCGCTCGGTGTCGACGCGCGACGGCAAGTACACCGTCGCCGCGTACATCTCGCTCGCGCCCGTCGCGCGCCGCGGCATCGAGCTCGGCCTCGCACATCTCTCGCAAGGCCAGCTCGCGGTTGCCACGACCGATCGCCGGATCGTGGTCGATTCCCTCGGCGAGCGGATCGGCAGCACGTTGACCGATGACAGCTTCGGAGTCCTGCGCGGCGCCGAGCAGTCGTTCGTCAACAACAACATCGGGATCGTCAACGACGCGGATCGCGCCGATGGCACCCGCGTCACCGGGGCGGTCAAGCGCGTCCCCGAGACCCCGTTTGTGGTGATGGTGGAGCGACCTTACAAGGAGGTCTACGCCTCGATCGCCACCGTGCAACGCATCGTGTTCGGCTCGGTGATCGCGGCGATCCTCGTCGCCGCTGCCGCCGGCATCCTGCTCGCGCGCCGGATGACCCGCCCGATCACCGCGCTCGTCGACTACGCCGGTGAGCTCGCGCACCGCCGCTTCGATCGCCGAGTCACCATCCGCGCCACCGACGAGCTCGGCGTGCTCGGCGACGCGCTCGAGAACGCGGCCTCCCAGCTCGCCGAAAGTGATCGCACGATCCTCAAGGAGCAGGCGATCCGCAGCGACCTCGGCCGCTACTTGCCCGGCAAGCTGGTCGAGCAGATCGTGGCTCGCGAGCGCTCGCTGGCCCTCGGCGGGCAGCGCAGAGAGATCACCGTGCTGTTCGCGGATGTCGTCGGGTTCACCCCGCTCGCCGAGCGCGAGGCCGCCGAGACCGTGGTCACGCTGCTCAACGAGCTGTTCTCGATCCTCACCGAGGTCGTGTTCCGCCACAACGGCACCGTCGACAAGTTCGTCGGCGATTGCGTGATGGCGGTGTGGGGCGCCACCGAGGATCAACCTGATCATCCGCAGCGGGCGATCGCCGCCGCGCGCGACATGCAGCGCTGGCTCGAGGTCGCGAACGAGCTGTGGCAAGCGCAATACAACATCACCATCGAGCTCGCGATCGGCGTCCACACCGGCGACGCCGTGGTCGGTAACTTCGGCTCCGAGACCCGCATGGAGTTCACCGCGATCGGTGACGTCGTCAATGTCGCGGCTCGACTCGAGGCGATCGCGCGGCCGAATCAGATCCTGTCGACGATCATGACGCGCTCGCGGCTCGCCGACGATCCCGACTTCATCTCGCTCGGGGTGCGGCCGTTGATCGGCAAGGCGCAACCGATCGAGCTGTTCGAGGTGCGCGCGTGATCATCGCGAAGCGGTACGAGATCATCGACGAGCTCGGCGAAGGAGGCATGGGCACCGTGTATCGCGCGCGCGATCTGACCCTCGCTCGCGAGGTCGCGCTCAAGCTGATGTCCCAGCGCTTCCTCGCGCAACCCGACGCGCTCCCGCGGTTCGAGCGCGAAGCACGCGTCGGCGCGAAGCTGCAGCATCCGCACGTCGTCGCGACCTATGACTTCGGGCACGTCGATGACGCGGCGTTTCTCGTCATGCAGATCCTCGACGGTGGCGACCTTCGCGCGTACGTCAATCGCCACGAGCTGCTCGACTTCACGGCGATCCAGTTGATCGGCTATCAGGTCGCGGATGCGCTGTGCGCCGCGCACGCGCTCGAGATCACGCATCGCGATCTCAAACCCGAGAACTTGTTGTTGGAGACGGTGGATCCATTGCACGTGCGGATCGCCGACTTCGGCATGGCGTTCATGGAGGCCGGCGGTCCGAAGGAAGGCCGGATGACCGAGCAAGGCCACTTCGCCGGCACGCCGGTCTACATGGCACCGGAGCAAGTGCTCGATCAACCGGTGACCCCTGCCGTCGATGTCTACGCGCTCGGCGTCATCCTCTACGAGCTGGTCGCCGGGCATCCTCCCTTCGACGGCACGCCGGCATCGCTGCTCGCGTCGCACGCGTACGCCGATCCGCCTCCGCTCGAAGGCGCGGCCGGTCGTGACGTGCCGCGCGCGATGGTCGAGCTGATCGTTCGCATGCTCGCGAAGTCGCCGCTCGATCGCCCGTCGCCCGAGGTGATCCGCCGCCGCATCGGTGCGTGGCTCGGGGATCGGCTGCCACCCGAGGCGCGCCAGCGCGATGCCGCACCGCTCTCGGATCGCGATCAACGGATGATCTCGCAGATCGCTGAGCGACCAGAGATCTCCTCTCCCTCGACGACGAATGCCCTACCGATCGCGGTGCGCGGGGAGCTGCCCGCGGATCTCGCCACGGCGTTTCGCGTCGCTGGCTTCGATATCGTGCGCGATGACCGGCCACATGTCGCGGTGTTCGCGATCGGTCAGCCCGTCGCGGCACTCGCGACCCTGGTCGCCAAAGGTCCCCCGGTGATCGCCACGTGTCCGCGCGGTCACGCAACCCAGCTCGCGGCGTTGATCCGCGCCGGCATCTCCGAGGTCGTGATCGAGCCGCCGGCGCTCGATGCGGTGGTTCGCAAGATCCGCCGCGCCCTCACTACGAAAGGTGTGTCGTGAGAGTAGCGCTCGCGCTCCTGATCATTCCCGCGCTCGCGCACGCGGATCGAACGTACGTCGTGCGCGACGGAGACAGCTGCCTCGGGATCGCGAACCGCGAGCTCGGAGATCCGGCGAAGCTCGAGGTCCTCCACGCTGCGAATCCGCAGCTCGGCAAGCTGCCGCACAAGCTCGTGGCCGGCCAGCTCCTCAAGCTACCCGGCGGGGGACCGGCTGCCGCCGACGCTCACCTGCGCACGATGCGTGGCCGCGTCGAGGTCCAACCCGCCGGCACCGAGCAGTGGGATACGGGAACCTCGAACCAGCAGCTGTTCCGGACCTGGCGTGTCGGCACGCGCGATCGCTCGACCGCGAAGCTCGAGTTCCTCGATCTGTCGACGATCGACATGCGCGAGGACACCGTCGTGATGATCTTCGGGTCCACCTCGGGGCGCGCGGCGACGCTGCGCACCCAGCTCGACCGCGGCGTGTTGCGCACGCGCATGGCGGCGCTCGATCGAGGCGTTGATCGAAAGGTGATCGTCGAGACTCCCGCCGGCAAGGCCGAGCTCGGCCAGGGCTCCGCGGTGATCGACGTCGACACCACGAAGGAGACGCGCCTCTCGAATCACCAGGGCAAGTCGGCGAAGCTCGTCACCACGCGCGGCAAGGTCGAGCTCGCTCCGGGCTACGGATCGCGCGCGGTCGCGAACAAGCCTCCGTCGCCGCCGATCAAGCTGTTGCCGGCGCCGCGCTGGGAGTCCTCCGGAGAGCTCGCGCTTGCCTGGCAAGGCGATCCGCTGACGCTGCGCGGCCGCTGGCTCGCGGTGCCGAACGCCGTCAAGTACCGGGTCGACATCGCCCTGTCGACGTCCCCCCTCGAGGTCGAGAGTCAGGTCGAGGTCCCGGGAACCATCACGCGCCTCGAGGCGACAGGGCTTCCTGCCGCCAGCTACCTGGTGACCGTCGCGAGCGTCGACAAGGATGGGCTCGAGGGTCCGCCGAGTGCGCCGCTGCTGATCCAGGCTGCCGAGCTCGCAGCACCACGCGCGATCACGGGCGGTCTGTTCGAACCGCCGCAGGGGTTGCGCTGTGCGCGTGGTGACACCGCACCGATCGCGGCTGCCCTCCCCGTCATCCTCGTGCCCGATCGCAAGACGGGGCTGGCCCGGATGACCTGCGCATCGCCCACAGGGCACGCCACGCTCGAGCTGCCCGTCGCGATGCCGGTGATCCGCTGGCCATCGCGCGAGCTGACGCGCGGCACGCTCGCGACCATCGAGATCGAGCTCCGCGACTTCGATCCCGCGCGCCTCCAGACGATCGCCACCGGCGTGACGATGATCGGCAGCACGCCGCGCGGTGACCGGCTCGAGGTCCAGCTCGTCGGAGCCGTCGCCGGTCCCGCACGCGTCGCGTTCTTGATCGATGGCGCGACGATCGCCGCCGAGGCGCTGACGGTGGTCGAGCCAGTCGCCGACGTCACCCCGGCGAGCGCTGGCTGGCGCTGGGGAGCCGCCGCCTACGCTGGAGGTACGCTCGCGCGACGCGACGATGCGGCCGTCCTCGGTGCCGAGCTCTGGATCGCACCGCGCCCGTGGATCGCGCCGTACCTCGGGATCGCGAAGCTGACCGACGAGCGAGAAGGCACCGTGCGGTTCGGGTCACGCACCGCGTTCGACGAGGGCCTGCACCCGCTCGCGCGGATCGGAGTCGTCGTGTTCGGGAGTGAGCGCATCGGCGGCGAGCTCGGTGCTGGTGTCGAATGGGCTCGTCGTGGCTTTGGCGTTCGCGCGGAGGCGATCGGAGTCACCGAGGGCAGCGATCGGTATGTCCAGGGTGTCATCGGCCTGACCCTGTCGCGGTGACTACCCTGCGCGTACCTATCGACCTTCGAGCCTGCAGCCCATGGTCGTGGCGTGCCGTCCGATCGCCGCTACCCCGCCGAGGTCATCCTGGCGGTGATCGAAGCGAGGCTCGATCACCACCGCCCGGCCGACGCGCTCGGGATCACCGATCACGCGACCGTCGACGAAGCACGCACCGTGTACGCGCAGCTGGTGCGCGAGCTGGCGCGGTTTCACCGCTACCCGGCGCTGAGCACACGGGCGATCATCGCCGCGAGACGGTCGCGCTACGCGCTGTTCGCGTTCATCAAGGGCTGGCGTGGCGATGTGAGCGACTACCCGCCGGTCGGGATGACGCGCAACCGGTAGCCGAAGCCGCGTCTAGATTCGATCATCGTGCCGAGCCGGATCGAATCGAGCCCCTTGCGCATCCGGCGCACCAGCTGCTTGAGGTGGTTCTCGTTCGGATCGACCGCGTCCCACGGCAGGTCGGCGATCAGCTGCCCGGAGGGCACGAAGCCGCGAATGATCGGCTCGATGTCCGCCTCGTGAAGCATCCGCGAGATCAGCATCGACAGCATCGCGTACTGCGTGATCGAAACCTGCAACCTGGCACCTGCTGCTTCGAGATACCCGCCACCACCAGCCGGTGCTTCGAGGAGCCGCATCGCGAAGCGCGGCAAGCCGGCGTAGGTGAGCTCGGTGGGATCATTGCGCACGACTTTCGAGGCGTTGTCGGGGAGCAGCGTGCGCGACGACAGTTGCTCGGCGTCGAGCGAGACGCGCTGGCCGTCATCGCGGGTGAAGTAGAGACCGACCGATCCGAACGCCAGACGATCCCCACTCGCGAGCGCGACCTTGGTGACCGGCTCCTCGTTCCTCCGCGTGCCGTTGCTGCTGCCGAGATCGACGAGCGACCACACGCCGTCCTCCAACACGAGCTCGGCGTGATCGCGGGACACCGAGGCGTGGAGCAACGCGACCCCACGCGACCGTGGCGTGCGGCCGATGTGAGTCTTCGCTTCGACCGGATGCACCCGTCCCCAGACGTCGATCAGGACCATCCCCTCGGGGTGTGCGGCTGCCGACAAGATCTGCTCGGCGACGAACGGGATCGGAACGTCAAGCTCCGCCGCGCATTCGTCACACAGATTCGTCGAGGTCGCCACCGCGCAGACCCCGCATGACATGGCCTCAGCCTACACCAACCAACCCTGCGACGCGCGCGACACCGTCGATGCGGTACGCACCTGTCGGATTCCCGTACGACCGGGTAGTGAACAAGAGGTGACCTGCCGGGCACCCCTCGCGAATGAGTGCGACGAATGGTCCAGATCAGCCCGGGCGCGGGTCTTGCTATCTTCGGCGACCGGTGAGAGTTCCACTAGTCGTAGCGTTGCTCTCGGGGTCGAGTCTCGCACTCGCGCAGCCGCCCGAAGGCTCGCCTCCTCCCGAGAATCAACCCGCCGTAAAGAAGGTCCCGGTCACTGGTCGTGTCGTCGACATGTTCGGCAAGCCAGTCCGCAACGCGAAGGTCGGCATCGAAGGCACCGGCGAGCGCGTCCGCACCGATGCGCAAGGCCGCTTCATCCTGCAGGCGCCGATGGGCGCGTCGCTCGTGGTCGACAAGGAGAGCTACCAGACGTCGCTGGCGACCGTGACCAGCGGCAACGTCGGCGACATCGTCATGTTGAACGAGTCGATGGGCGAGACCATCGAGCTCAAGGGTGAGGTGCCGCCGCCCGCACCCGGGGCGGCGCAGCTCGATCGCACCGAGCTCCAGCGCGTGCCCGGCACCGGCGGCGACATCGTTCGCGCGCTCACCGTGATGCCCGGCGTGGTCAACCTGCAGATCCCGCTCGGCTACAGCGGTGTCGTGATCCGTGGTGCCTCACCGCAGGACAGCAAGGTGCTGATCGACGGCTTCGAGGTGCCGGTGCTGTTCCACAGCATCGGCTTTCGCGCGATCACGCCCGCGGAGACGATCGCCACGCTCGACTTCATCCCCGGTGGCTTCGATGTCGCGTTCGGACGCGCGTCGTCCGGCATCGTCAGCCTGACGACGCGCGATGGCGGCGACAAGCGCGGCGGTCAGGCCGAGGTGTCGTTCATCGACGGCGGCTTGATCGCCCAGGGGCCGGCGAGCAAGAACACCAAGT
>JBBQJJ010000058.1:0-30252 GCA_038325805.1 Haliangiales bacterium | reverse complement strand
CGCGATGTGCTGCCACTTCGTGCGGACCTTCGTTGCGCACTGCGCCATGACCACGTAGGGTCCGGCCGTCTCGTATGGTCAGCATTGGTACCGTCGATCTTCCCGACCGCATGGAGCGCGAGCGCTACTTCAAGGAGCTCGCGTATCTCGAGCTGTCGATGCTCTACGCCGGCCCGGTGAAGCCGTCGTCGATCGCGAAGTGGAAGGCGTCGGTTCCGCCGAAGTCGATCGGGCTCGTCGCGCCGTGGGTGTTGACGGACAGGACGCCGCCTACCGCACCGCGCCTGTGGGATCACGACGCCACCGTCGGGCCTTTCCGCGACAGCGGACCCGCGAAGATCGCGCTCGCCGCGTATCAGACCGCGTTGAAGGAGCTCGACGCCGCGTGTGCGGTGTTTCGCTCGCCAAACCTGTTCGCACCGTCGGCGGCGAATCGTGACACGCTGAAGAAGTTCTTCTCGGAGGTCGTCGCGCCCGAGACGCTCGACGTTCCCGTGGTGTGGATTCCCGACGGCTTGTGGGAGCCGCTCACGGCCCTGACGTTCGCCGGCGAGCTAGGCGTCACCTGCGCGTTCGACCCGATGGTTCGAGAGCCAGGCTTGCCACCCGAGATCTACTTCGATCTCGACCTGACGAGCCTGTATTGCCGGATCTCCGGACTGGGCCGCGCGGGCGCGATCCGGTCGGAGCACCAAGAAGATCTCGCCATGCTGATCGAAAGCTACGGTTCCATCCCCGTCACCGTAGCTTTCGATTCCCCCCAGCGATGGAAAGACGCTCGAACTCTCAAGAAGCTGCTGAGCGAGTCTGCATCCTCTGAATCCCCCGACTCAGAAGACGACGACGACAGCTCAGAAGGCTAGAAGACGAACGTCGCAGTCGGAATCGGTAGCTCTCCGGTCTTCTTCGGTAGCTCGATGAGGTTTCGGGAAGACCGCCGCTCGACCATCTGAATGATGGGCTCGGACTTCCTGATCGACGGCACAGCGACCGTCTTCTTCGTGCGATTTCCGTTTCCCTTACGCGCCGCAGGGCGCGCCATCATCACCTTGGATCGCATTCAATTTCCCCCGAGCTCTGAGTTTGAAGAGCCTACTGATCCAGCAAATCGACTGTCAATGTAGGCATACGATTCCTTTACTTCTGCCAAGGTCTTCGCATATAAAATCGACGCGCTTTTCCAGGAGTTACGAATATTTATGGATGCTAAGGCGGAGATCGAGGTGGTTGTACTGACCGAGGCATTTCTCACTGCCGCGGTCGATCTGATGGCGCTTGTCGTGCTCGGCGATCCGAGCAAAGACGCAGTGTTCAAATCAGCAGACCAAGCGCTCGGTGGCGTCCTCGCTGAGGTGGCGAAGTCGGAACATTTTGAAGGCAAGTCCGGACAATCCATCAGCGTTCATACGCACGGTCGACTTCCTGCGAAGCGTTTCCTGGTGCTCGGTGGTGGATCGCGCAGCGAGTTCACGAACGCCGGAATCCGCGATCTCGCGGCGACAGTCGCGCAGACCGCGAACAAGGTTGGAGCCGCTGCCGTCGCCGTGCTCGTGCCGAACCTCGGTGCGAATCGCGAAGCTGCGGTCGTGCAGCTCGCTGCAGAAGGCGTCGTGCTCGGCACGTACAAGTTCGGTCGCTACTTCACCGGGGAGGATCACAAGCGTCCCACCGCGCTCAGGAAGTTCGGAATCGTCGTCGACGCGAAGGGCAGCAAGCTCGCCGCCGGCCGCACGAAGGCACTCGCTGCTGCGATCAAGCGCGGCAAGACGATCGGTGCAGCGGTCAATCACGCACGCGATCTGGTCAACGAGCCCGCTGCGGAGGTCACGCCCACCGCACTCGCCGCCGACGCGCAGGCGATCGCGAAGCGCCACAAGGGCTCGCTGTCGGTCACCATCCTCGACGCAAAGAAGTGCGCCGAGCTCGGCATGGGCATGTTCCTCGCTGTCGGCCAGGGCAGCGAGCAAGAGCCCAAGTTCATCCACATGATCTACAAGCCGGCGAAGAAGGCGAAGAAGAAGGTCTGCTTCATCGGCAAGGGCATCACCTTCGACTCGGGCGGCTATTCGCTCAAGCCGTCACAGTCGATGGAAGACATGAAGGTCGATATGTCGGGCGCCGCAGCGGTGATCTCGTCGATGGACGCGATCGCCACGCTTGGCTCCGAGTTCGAGATCCACGCGGTCGCCGCCTGCTGCGAGAATATGGTGAGCGGGCGGGCGTACAAGCTCGGCGACGTCCTCAAGTCGATGGATGGCACCACGGTCGAGATCAACAACACCGACGCAGAAGGTCGGCTGACGCTCGGCGACGCGATCACCTATGCGCGCGACAAGATCCAGCCCGACGAGATGTTCGACTTCGCCACCTTGACCGGCGCCTGCATGGTCGCGCTCGGCCCGTACACCGCCGGGGTGATGTCCGATCACGAGCCGCTGGTGAAGAATTGGATGGCCGCAGCGGAACGCACAGGGGAGGACATGTGGCGTCTCCCACTCAACGGCCGGTTGCGCGAGCAGCTCAAGAGCCAGGTCGCAGACATGCGCAACACCGGCGATCGGTTCGGCGGCGCCATCACCGCGGGGTTGTTCCTCAAAACGTTCGCGAAGGACACGCCGTGGGTGCATGTCGACATCGCCGGTCCGGCGTCGCTCGCGAGCTCGCGCCCCTCGCAGCCCAAGGGTGGCACCGGGTTCGCCGTCGCTTCGATTGTCGAGTACGCCACGAAGGCCTGATGTTCGGGGCAAAAGGTCCCGGCTCCGTGTAGGTTCTTCTCCGAGTTTTGATAACAATCTCGTTAGGTTAGATATTCGGGTAGTTTGACAGTCAACACCTCGGCTGTTAGCCTTCGAAATCGAGGTTTGATGTTGAAGCAGCAATTCTCTGTCGGGGACAAGGCTGTTTATCCGGTTCACGGAGTAGCCGAAGTGGTCGCGCTCGAGAGCCGGGACATTGGCGGGAACAAGACCAACGTCTACATCCTGAAGGTGCTCGACACCGGGATGAAGATCATGGTCCCGACCAGTAACGCGGGATCCGTCGGACTTCGCGATCTGATCCCGTCCAAGCAGGTCAAGGACGTCTACTCGATCCTGAAGGCTCGCGACATCCCGCGCGATACCCAGACGTGGAATCGCCGGTACCGCGAGTACATGGAGAAGATCAAGACCGGCTCGGTGTTCGAGATCGCCGAGGTCCTCCGCGATCTCTGCGTGCTCCGCCTGACCAAGGATCTGTCGTTCGGCGAGCGCAAGATGCTCGAGAACGCGCGTGGCCTCCTGATCAAGGAGCTCGCGATCGCGAAGGGTGTGGGCGAGGACAAGATCGCCGCGGAGATCGATACGATCTTCGCTGCTGCCGCTGCATGACCTGAGACGTGCCTCGAGCGTGGTCGAAGGATCGACATCGTAAGCGCATGCGACGCTAGCACCTGCGACACGTGGTGCGCCTCGCAGGATGCGAGGTGACGTTAGCTCCGGTTACACGCCTGCAATCGCGCGTCGGGACGTGCAACGTCTACGGTCGTCCGCATGCGCCCCATGATGATGCTGCTGGGTCTGGTCGCGTGCACCGAGCACGGCGAAGCTCCGACGAGTTGCGACCCAGACTTCGTACTCGTCGGGAGGCCGGGGGCTGTCGCGGAGGTTCCCGTCTTACTAGGACGCGACGAGATCTTCGAGAGCTGCATCGTGCTCGACGCCAGCAAGAACGCGGAGGCCGTGACCTTCACGGCGAGCTCGGAAGGCGGCGAGAGCTTCGAGCTGGTGCTCCGTAGCGTCGACGGAACATTCCTCGTGAGCGACCAGCACCAGGGCCTGCTCGCGTACGTCCTCCCGCCAGGCCCGACGATGCACGTCACGCTCTCCGTCGTGCCCGAGGCCGGGCTGGTCAGCGCTCGGTTCCCGCTGACCCTCGAGTTCTTCGAAGCTCAGTAGCGCAGGAACACCGAGCCCCAGGTCAGGCCGGCTCCGAACGCGACGAGCGCGACCATGTCTCCCGGCTTGATCTTGCCGAGCTCGATCGCCTCGTGCATGCAGATCGGGATCGTCGCGGCGGTGGTGTTGCCGTACTTCTGGATGTTGTTGTGAATCTTGGTGTCGGGCAGCCCGATCATCTTCGCGACCATCTGATTGATCCGCAGGTTCGCCTGGTGCGGGATCACCATGTCGATGTCCTCGAGCGTGAGCTTGTTCGCGACCATGCCCTCCATCAACGCCTCGGGCATCTTCATCACCGCGTGCTTGAACACCTTCTTGCCGTTCATCACGGGAAAGTGCCTTCGCTCTGCCATCGCTTCGGGCGTGATGCGCGGATGGCGCGCGCTCGCTGGATACTCGGTCCACAGGATCTCGGCTTCGCTGCCGTCCGCGTGAAGGTGCGACGACAGGATCATGTGCTTGTCATCGGTCGCGCGCCCGAGCACGGCGGCGCCGGCGCCATCTCCGAACAGCACGGTGACGTCGCGACCGGCGGTCGAGAGGTCGAGGCCGGTCGAGTGAACCTCGGAGCCGATCACGAGGACGTGCTTCATCATCCCCGAACGGATGTACTGGTCGGCGATCGAGAGCGCGTAGATGAACCCCGTGCACTGCTGCCGGATGTCGAGACACGGGATGTTCTTGATCCCGAGGTTGCGCTGGACGAACACCGCGGTGCCGGGAAAGAAGTAGTCCGGTGACAGCGTCGCGTAGACGATGAGATCGATGTCCTTGGGCTCGAGGCCTGCCTTCTCGAGCGCTTCCTGACTCGCGGCCGTCGCGAGACTTGCACCGGTCTCGCCCTCCGAGACCCAGCGTCGCTCCTCGATGCCGCTGCGCTCGACGATCCACTCGTGCGACGTCTCCATCAACTTCGAGAGGTCATCGTTGGTGACGACCTTCTTGGGAACGCTCATGCCGATGCCCAGGATGCGACTGCGATGCATGCGACCTGGCTACCACGATCACCTTGTGCGGCCGGACGGGCTTCCGGAGATTCGATCGGTCAGGCTGCTGACTCGGCGCGTCAGGCGAGTAAATTGGCGACATGAACATCCTGCTGGTTCGTCACGGGGAGACCGCATGGAATCGCGAGGGTCGGTACCAGGGGCGTACCGATATCCCGCTGTCCCCCGACGGAGAGCGGCAGGTGCGCGTGCTCGGCGAGCGCTTGCGCGAGATCGAGATCTCCATCGCGGTCAGCTCGCCGCTGTCACGGGCACGAAGCACGGCCGAGGCGATCCTCGCCGGCAGGTCGCTCGAGCTCGAGCTCGACGATGGCTTGCTCGAGATCTCGCACGGTCAGTGGGAGGGCAAGCTCGCGAGTGAGGTCGCGCTCGATCACGCCGAGATGTTCGGCGTGTGGCGCAGCTCGCCCGGTCGCAACTCGCCTGCCGGTCCTGGCGCCGAAACGCTCGGTGACGTCGAGCTGCGTGCGTGGGCGGTGCTCGAGCGCACCTGGATGCGACTCGACGGCGAGCAGACGATGCTGATCACCGCGCACGATGCCGTGATCCGCGTGATCCTGTGTCGCGTGCTCGGCCTCCCGCTCGAGCGCGTGTGGCGGTTTCGCCAGGCACCGGCGGCGCTCAACGTGCTGTCGGGATCCGCGCTCGAGGAGCTACAGATCGTGCGGCTGAACGACTCGGAGCACAGCCAGCCGATGCTGAGCACCTCCCAGCATCGCGCGCTGTAACGCTCCAACGCTGGAGCTGCTGCAACGCTGTCGCGGCGAGCCCCGCGTGATCCGTGTCGTGCTCGCTCGAGGTCACAACCCGCGAATCGGTGAGCTCACAGGAGCTTCGGTTGCACCAGCCCCGAGGAGTCTCGACGAGGTTGCGCATCGAGAACTGATTGAAGCGGCAGGTTCACCTCGGCCTGTGCCTGGAACGCCGGGCGTGCGAGGAGATATCCCTGGAACAGCTCGAAGCCGAGGTCCATGAGAACCCGCAGCTCTTCGATCGTCTCGACGCCCTCCGCGATCGGCGCGATGCCGAGGTCGTGACACCCTTCACGATCGCCTGGCGGGCACGCGATCGATCGATCGTACGCACGAGCTCCATGTCGAGCTTGAGGAAGTCCGTCTGCAACTCGGCGAGCAGGTTGAGGCCCGCGTACCCCGCCCCGAAATCATCGATCGCGGTGCGAAAGCCACGAGCGCGGTAGTGGGCCGTGATGTTGCGGACGTGAGCGATGTCCGTGATGCGCTCACCCTCGGTGAACTCGAACAGGATGCGTTCGACCGGGAAGTTGCACGCCGCGGCGGCCTCGAGCGTCGTGCGGATGCACCGCTCGGGCTCGTACACGGCATTGGGCAGGAAGTTGCTGCTCAACAGCGACTGCACGCCGAGCGTGGCCCCGAGCTGCACCGCCTTGACGCGGCACCGTTGATCGAATGCGTAGCGGTTCTCGTCGGTGACCTGGCCGAGGATATATGCCGCTCCTTCACCCTGAAGGCCGCGCACGAGCGCCTCTTGCGCGATGACCTGCCGCGTCGACATGTTGACGATCGGCTGCAGGGCCATCGTGAACTCAAATCCCAGGTCGACTCCTCCACCACATCCACCGCACCCGTTCGCGATCGGCATGACCGGCTGGGATGTCATCGCTTCGTGAACTGTTACGGCCGCCTTCGAAAAAGCTGGGGCCAGGTAACTCTCGGTTTGCTGTGGGCATCGCACCGGCGCGACATGACAGACACGATCGAGACGTTCGCCTCCGACGCCACCAACGTGTACGAGCTCGATCGCTACGACGATGCCCAGCTCGACGAGCTGCCCTTCGGAGTGATCTGCCTCGATGGGCAAGGAACCATCCTGAAGTACAACCTCGCGGAGGCTCGGCTCGCGCGCCTCGATCGGGGTCGCGTGCTCGGCAAGAACTTCTTCCGCCAGATCGCGCCGTGTACCGCGACGCCTGACTTCGAGGGCCGATTTCGCGAGTTTCTCACCGGGTTCGAACGTCGCACCACGTTTCGATACGTCTTCGACTTCAAGTTCGGCGCGCAGGAAGTCGATGTCGAGCTCGTTCGTTCATCCGATGCACCGCGCGTCTTCGTGTGTATCAACCGGGCCAAGTTCCGCCCACCCCGGCCCGAGTACGCGGCCGTGGCAGCGCCCCGTCAGGTGGAGCTGGTGCCCGGCGAAGAGGCGCTGGGAATCCGCCGTGACGAGGCGGAGCAGCGTGTCGTGGTCGTTCCGGAAACCGCGCTGCGAGCGCTTCGCATGACGTGGGATCGCATTGCGCCCGAGGGCTGGGCGCTGTTCGCCGCGGAGTGGGGGTTTCGTTGGGGACGCCTGGCGGTGATCGATCTCGAGACCGAGCTCCAGGAGCAGCGCGCGACCACGTTGCGCGAGCTACCGCTCGATGAAGCGCTCACGCTGATCCGGCTGCATGTCGAACAAGATGGCTGGGGACAGCTGTCGATCGACGTCACGAGCGCAGACGCGACCACGCGCGGTGCAGCGATCATCACCCTCGAACGTTCTGCACTTGCCGAGGCGAGCGGCGCGAGTGTGCTTCCACGTTGCCAGCTCATCGCGGGCGTCGTCCGCGCGATGCTCGGTCATGTCTCGCAGCGCGTGTTGGCGGTCCGCGAGACGCGCTGCGCTGCACAGGGCGCTCCTCGGTGCGAGATGGTTGCCGTGGCACATGCGCGACGTGGCGAGCTCGACCGTGCGCTTGCCGCCGGCGGCAACAGCGTCGAGCTGCGACAGGTGCTCGCCGCCATGTCGGGCGCTAGCGGATCTGCGGTGAGGGCCGGCGACGCCCTCGCGCGCCTGTTCTAGCCCCAGAGCTCACCTCGGTTGACCTCGATCTTCCGGCTTCGCTGGAAGACTCTGTCCTCCAGGCTGAGCTCTGGAAGTCGGAGTCCGCGCGACCGCGCCCGTCGATTCGGAGTCCCTGGCTCGAGGACGAGCGACCGCGTTCCTGCCGCGATCACCAAAGCCGAGGCAGCGATCGCGTGCAAGCCGGAGCCGCGCGGCTACGTGACGACCGCGATCTCCGCCTGCTCGACGGGGAACGCCGCCAAAGCAACCAGCGTCGCCGACAGGATTCAAGGCCCCGTCAGCGCATGATCGTCGGTCAGGCATGCTTCGGACGCCCCTCATTCGCCTGGTCGAAGGATCGACCCGGGCGAATGAGGGGGTAGTGCACGACGACATGCCGCGGCGACCCAACGACCGAGCTGTCACCTGGGCGAGCGTGTCGCTGTGATCAGATGTCGAGGTTGCGCACGTTGAGTGCGTTTTCCTCGATGAACTCGCGGCGTGGCTCGACCAGATCACCCATCAGCTTCGTGAAGATGCCGTCGGCTTCGACCATCTCGTCGATGTTGACGCGAAGCAGGTTTCGCCTCGTCGGATCCATCGTGGTCTCCCACAACTGCTCCGCGTTCATCTCGCCGAGCCCCTTGTACCGCTGGATCTGGAGACCCTTGCGCCCGAGCTCCTCGATCACCGTGGCGATCTGATTCCAGTCCGCGATCCCGCGCGGGTCATCGTCGGAGTGCGTCAGGACGATCGGATCCGCGAGCTGACCACGCAGCTCGGCGCTGACCCGGCGCAGCTCGACGAACTCGGCGCTGCGGAGCAGATCGGCGCTGATCGTGGTGTGACGCCGCACGCCGTGTGATCCGGCGCCGAATCGCATCTCCCAGGTGCCGTGCTCGGAGTCCTGCTTGTAGTCGCCCGCTGCCTGGCCGAGATCGCCGTGGACCTTGCTGACGTCTGCCATCACCTTGGCTTCGATCAGCTCAAGCTTCTCTTTGTTCTTGAGATCATCCTCGGTGAGGCCCGCATCGGCGAACGCCGCGAGGATGCGGCCATCGCCGCGCTTGTCGAGCTGCGCGCGGAGCTTGCGCGTCGAGTTGATGCGCTTGACGATCGCCGCGAGCTCGGCGCCGCCGAGAGACGCGTTGGTGCCACCCGACGTCAGCGTGGTCTCCTTGCAGATGATGTCGAGGAGGAAGTCTTCGAGCGCTTGCTCGTTCTTCAGGTAGAGCTCGGTCTTGCCCTTCTTGACCTTGTAGAGCGGCGGTTGCGCGATGAACACGTGGCCCTGCAAGAACAGCTCGGTGAAGTGGCGGAAGAAGAAGGTCAGCAGCAACGTCCGGATGTGGGACCCGTCCACATCGGCGTCCGTCATGATGATGATCTTGTGATAGCGGAGGTCTTCGAGTTTTTTCTCGTCGCCGACGCCGGTGCCGAGCGCCTTGATCAGGGTCGCCAGCTCCTGCGACGTCAGCATCCGATCGAAGCGGACCTTCTCGACGTTCAAGATCTTCCCGCGCAGTGGAAGGATTGCCTGGATCCTGCGGTCGCGGCCCTGCTTCGCGGATCCACCGGCGGACTCGCCCTCGACGATGAAGAGCTCGCACTCCTTGGGATCGGTCTCCTGACAGTCCGCGAGCTTGCCGGGGAGTGACCAGTCGGCGAGCGCGCCCTTGCGCTGCACCATCTCGCGCGCCTTGCGAGCGGCTTCACGCGCCTGCGAGGCAAGCTGCGCCTTCGCGATGATCGTCCGCGCTTCCTTGGGGTGCTGCTCGAGGTACTCGAGGAGCTTCGCGCTGACCACCGCGCCCACGGCGGTACCGACCTCCGACGAGACCAGCTTGTCCTTGGCCTGGTTGGAGTACTTCGGATCGCTGCACTTGACCGAGATCACCGCGGTCAGCCCTTCGCGAAGGTCGTCGCCCGAGAGGCCGGCGCCCTTGGAGTCCTTGAGCAGCTTGAACTCGGTCGCGTAGTTATTGATCGTCCGCGTCAGCGCCTGGCGAAAGCCGGACGCGTGCGTGCCGCCATCGCGATTCTTGATCGTGTTGGTGAAGCAGGTCAGCAGCTCGGAGTAGGTGTCGCTCCACTGCATCGCGACATCGACCACGATGTCCTCGTGCTCGGCCGAGAACGCGACGACCTCGGAGACCGCCGCCTTGTTCGTGTTCAGATCGGCGACGTACGTCGCGATGCCGCCCTCGAACTTGTATTCGACCTTCTTGTCGGTGCGCTCGTCGTGGATGACGATCTGCAGGCCGCTGTTGAGATAGGCGAGCTCGCGCAGCTTGGTAGCGAGCTGATCGAACGAGAACTCGAGGACGTTCTTGAAGATCGTCGGATCGGGATGAAACGTGACCTTGGTGCCTCGGCGATCGGTGACCCCGGTCTGCTTGAGGTCCGTGGTCGGAACGCCCTCGGAGTACTCCTGGTAGAACACCTTGCCGCCGCGGCGGATCTCGAGCTTGAGCCAGTTCGACAGCGCGTTGACCGCGGAGACACCGACGCCGTGGAGACCGCCCGAGACCTTGTACCCGCCGCCGCCGAACTTGCCTCCGGCGTGGAGCTGGGTCATCACGAGCTCGGCTGCGGGCCGGCCCTCGGTGGGGTGCATCTCGGTGGGGATGCCTCGACCGTTGTCCTCGACCGTCACCGAGTTGTCGTAGTGGATGATGACGTCGATGCGCGTGGCGTGGCCGGCGAGATGTTCGTCGACCGAGTTGTCGACAACCTCGTGGACCAGGTGATGCAAACCCGAGCCGTCATCGGTGTCACCGATGTACATGCCGGGGCGTTTGCGAACACCCTCGAGACCCTTGAGCACGCCGATCGATCCGGCGTCGTAATCGCCCCCGTCGTTGGAGGTCGAATTCTTTGGTTCTACGTTGGGATCAGCCATGCGAATCGCGCTCGAAGCGGAGCGTTTCTAGGTACCACACGCCCTCCTACTAATGAAGCGATTCGCGTGTGTTTATAGCTGCCGTACGTTTTGAGAACTACTGGGAAATTCGGCCGTTTCTGATCCGGAAGTCAGCCCGATCTTCACGCACCAAAACGTGTTGGCCATCCGTGGTCGTGATGAAGCACTGACCTGCCAGCGAGGCGAGGTGCTCGAACAAGAATTCGTTGCGCGCTTGGTCGAGCTCGGAGGACACATCATCGAGCAACAGGATCGGGAGGTCGCCATGCGTCCGGCCAAGCAGCGCGAGCTCTGCGGTCTTCCACGCGAGCATGATCGCGCGCAGCTGCCCTTGTGATGCGAAGGCGCCTGCCTCGTGACCGTCGAGCTCGAGCACGAGGTCGTCACGATGCGGACCGACTTGTGTCGCAGAGGTGGCGAAGTCTTTCATCCGCGCAGCGGCGAGCTGCTCGAGCATCTGCTCGACGCTGGAGCACGCCAGCTTTTGCTGGTAGCGCAGCCCGGCCACCCTCGGCGTCCGCGTGATCGCGGCGAACGCTGCACGAAACTCGGGCGCCAGCTGCGCGACATAGTTCATCCGCGCGGCCAGCATGGCCATCGCCAGCTGAGCCAGTTGCTCGTCGTAGACCGCGAGCAGGTCATCGAGCTGCCGCATCGGCAGCATCGGCTTGCCATCCGCCCCTGCCCGCTTGAGCACCGCGTTGCGCGTTCGCACGACCTTGTCGTAGTCAGCGGCGATCCCGAGGTACTCCGGTGAGTACGTGAACACGCTGCGATCGAGAAAGCGGCGACGGTCTCCAGGAGATCCTCGAGGGAGGGCGAGGTCCTCCGGCGTGAACACCACGACGTTGAACGCCCCGAAGTAGCGCGACAGTGGTCTCACCGCCTTGCCGTCGAGCCGCACCTGCTTGCGTGCGTCCGTCGCCAGCTCGACCTCGTAGACCCGTAGCAGATCATCCTTGAGAACGCGTGCTCCTAGCTTCGCCTCGGACCTTCCAAAGCCGACGAGGTCTGTCAGCTTCGAAGTTCGAAACGAGCGCAGCGTCGAGACGACGAAGATGGCCTCGAGGAGGTTGGTCTTGCCCTGCCCGTTGTCACCCACGAACACGTTGAAGCGGTCACGCGGCTGCAGCACCAGCGGCTCGAGATTGCGGATGCCTTCCGCGACGAGCGCCTCGATGCGCACGACAACCTGAAGCTAGATCCGCATCGGCATGACGACACCGAGGTAGTCGTCGCCGGTCAACGGCTTGATGAGACCAGGGTCGAGCTCTCCACCGAGCGAGATCGTGATCTGGTCGCTCGACATCTGCGACAGCAGCTCGACGACGTACTTCGGGTTGAAGCCGATCGCGATGGCCTCTCCGTTGTACTCGGCCTCCATCTCCTCTCGGACCTCGCCGAGGTCGGGGTTATCCGAGGTGATGGTGACGCCGTCTTTCGTCGCGGAGACCTTCACTCCGCGCGTCTCCGACGACATCAGCTGCGCACGGCGAAGCGCATCGATGAACCGCGAGCGATCGACCGTGATGACCTTCTTGTGGTCCTTGGGGATCACCTGGTCGTACGGAGGGAACTGCGCGTCGATCAGCTTGACCGCGATCGCGATGTCTTCTTGGACGAGGAACAGGTGCGGCGTCTTGATGGCGAGCTTGCACTGCGGTCCCGAATCGAGGACACGGCGCATCTCCATCAGGCCCTTCTTCGGGATGATGACCCCTGACGTCAGCTTGGGGCCGTCGAACACGCGCTCGACCTTGCTCAGGCGGTGACCGTCCGTCGAGACCATGCGGCTCTTGTGGCCATCGCTCTCGAAGTACACGCCGTTGAGGTGGAAGCGCGTCTCGTCGTTGCAGACCGAGAACAGGGTGCGCTCGATCATTTCGCGGAGCACCGCGCTCTCGATCTGCGAGTACTGGGCTTCGCGATGGTCCGGAACCTTCGGGAAATCACGGTCCGGCATCCCGACGATTTTGTACGTGACCTTGCCGCTCTTGATCTCCGCCCAGTGGTTGTCAGTTTTCTTGAGCGTGATCTCGTCACCGGGTGCGTTCGCGACGAGCTCGTAGAGATTCTTCGCTCCGAGCGTGAGGCCGCCTTCGCTGGTGTTCGTGCTCTTGAGCTCTGCCGTCAGCGAGACGTTGAGATCTGTAGCTGCGACGAGGATCTGGTTCTTGCCCTGTGTTCGAAGCAGCACGTTCGCGAGCATCGGCATCGTGCTCTTGCGGTCAGCGATGCCCTGCGCGAGACGAAGGCCTCGTAGGAACTCGTTCTTTGCAATTCTGAACTCCATGGGACCCTCTCGCTTCTCGTTCTCGTGCGTCTCTGATCTCTTAAAAGAATTAAGATCTCTTTAGAAGTAGAGATCAGTAGGACCTGTGGACACTGTGGATAGCTTCATAACTCGAAGCTGTGACATCGAAAAAGGATCGTGTAGCAGGATGTGTGACCTGAGACTCGTTCCGTGGACGGCATGCTCCAAAGCTGTGGACAATCCGAGACGTGGATCCTGTCCACGGCCAGATCACAGCTGGGAGCACAGGGAAGTCCACAGCGGGAGTACGCGCGGGAGTCATCGGAGAATCATCCCCTCGATGGCGTGGATTTCGGACCGGAGGGACGCGTCGTCCTTGAGTCGCTCGATGATCTTTTGCACCGCCGAGATGACGGTCGTGTGGTGCTTGCCGCCGAACGCTCGTGCGAGGTCCGGGTACGAATCCTTGGTGTGGTGACGCGCCAGGTACATCGCGACCGCGCGGGGCGTGGCGACCGACTTGTGGCGGCGCTCGGACTTGATGTCGCTGCTCTTCAGACCGTAGTAGCTCGCGACAGACTTGATGATCGACTCGACCGTGATGATCTCGCGGGGGCGCGTGATCGCGGCACCTAGCGTCTCCTGTGCGAACTCCAGCGTGATGGTCTTCTTCGACAGCGAGGCGTACGCGGCGAGGCGAATCAGTGCGCCCTCGAGCTCGCGTACGTTCGATTTGATTGCCGACGCGATGTAGAGCGCGACATCGTCGGGGAGGTGCACGGCCTCGACGGCGGCCTTCTTGCGAAGGATCGCGATGCGGACCTCGAGCTCGGGCGGTTCGATGTCTGCGAGCAAGCCCCACGCGAAGCGCGTGCGAAGACGATCGGCGATATCGGAGATCTCGTGCGGCTTGCGGTCCGCGGTCAGCACGATCTGCTTGTGGTTCTCGTGGAGCGCGTTGAACGTGTGAAAGAACTCGTCCTGCGTGCCTTCCTTGCCGGCGAGGAACTGGACGTCGTCGACGAGCAGCACGTCGATGCCTTCGCGGTAGTTCTTGCGGAACTGGTGCATCTGCTTGGTCTGCACCGCGTAGACGTACTCGTTCATGAAGCGCTCGCTCGACATGTAGACGATGCGTGCGTTGGGGCGGAGTCGGAGGTGGCTGTGACCGATCGCGTGGAGCAAGTGCGTCTTGCCGAGACCGACGCCACCACACACGAACACCGGGTTGTATTTCGGCGGGTAGCTCGACGCGGCAGCTTGCGAAGCCGCAAACGCCAGCTGGTTCGACGGACCGGCGACGAACGTGTCGAACGTGTAGCGCGGGTTGAGCGTCGCGTTCTCTGGCGCCGGGATCGCACGCTCCATCGTGGCTTCGGTCGGGATCGCGAGATCTCCAGACGATTCTGCGCGGACAGCGTGGATCATCTCGGGACGATGGTTGCTGGACTCGGAGCGGGAAGACACGGGCGCGATCAGGGGACGCTCGTTGGTGTCGGGCTCGAACTCGACCCGAACCGAATGGCCAAGGCCCTGGATCTCCTCGAGCAGAGCTCCGAGAAAGTTCGATTCGAACCAGACGCGGACGTAACTATTGGGAGCGCGAAGGCGAAGCGTCGAGCCGTCGAAGGAGGTCAGCTCGATGGGCCGAAGCCACATGTCGTAGTTCTGCGGCGACACCCGCGAGCGCAGGCGATCAACCGCTTCATCCCAGATCATCTGTTCGGTCATTTGTCCTGCGATATCGTTCTATTGGGCGACGTTGTTCACAGACAACAGAATGGACAATCCAGAGGTTATCCACAGATCGTTTCGGACGATCTCTGGCACCTCGTGACCAATCCCTAAGGATCATCAACCCGGCGAAACCTGAGGTTGGTAACAGATGCCGTTTCGGGGTTTCAAGCGCAAAACGGAGCTTAGTGAAATCCGGAACTTCGTCGCTGTCCGGAGTGGCGATGGCGGGAGAGACCGAGACCCGAACCTTGACGGGCTGCGAGCAGTCGAGTATCGATGCGCTCCCTCGAAGAGCCGCCTCTTTAGGCGCAGCAAGAAGACAAATGTCGAAGCGCACGTATCAGCCCCACAACAAGAGCCGCAAGCGCACCCATGGCTTCCGTGCGCGCAAGAAGACCCGCGGTGGTCGCGAAGTGCTTCGCCGTCGTCGTGCGAAGGGCCGCAAGCGCATCTCCGTGACCGCCGCGAAGAAGTGATCGCACGGCCACGTGCAATCACGAAGGATATGCGGCTGCGACAACGTGTCGACTACGTCGCAGTCCAGAACGGCGGCATCAAGCTGCATGGCCGGCATGTCCTCGCGATGGCGCGTCGTCGCGACCAGCCCGAACAGGCGGGGCGTCTCGGCATCACCGTCACGAAGAAGGTCGGCAACGCCGTCGTGCGCAACCACATCAAACGCAGGATCCGCGAGTGGATGCGCATCAACGGATGGGTTCCCTCGGGATGGGATGTCGTCGTGGTTGCCAAGGATAGCGCCGCGGTGCAGCTTCACCCCGAAGACTTCGCACCGGACTTGACGAAGATTCTCCGGAACCTCACATGACACTTCACCGAATTGCTACCGAGCTCGTGCTGTTGCCGGTGAAGTTCTATCGCCGTGTGGTGTCGCCGATGAAGCGCACGCCGAGCTGTCGCTATCTGCCGACATGCTCGGAGTACGCGATCGAAGCCGTGCAAACACGCGGCGTCTTCGTCGGAACGGGCCTCGCCGTCTGGCGCGTGCTGCGCTGCAATCCACTGTTTCACGCGGGCCATGATCCGGTTCCGCGCCGACTGTGTTCACACGGGGAGCCGCACTAAATGCAAGGTCAAGGAAAGCGCCTCGTACTGGCGGTCGCGCTCGCTCTGGGCGTGATGCTGGTGTGGCAGATGATCTTCCCGACCAAGTCGGACGAGGTTCCTCCCGGCGTTGGCAGCGGAAGCGTTGGCAGCGGTGGCGCGATCGTCAATCCAGGTGCGCCAGTCGCTGCGAAGTCGCGGGTGGTGTACTGCAAGGCCGAGCCCGGGACACCGGATGCGAAGCTCTCGCCCGAGGTTCCAGAGGAAGTCATCACCCGCACGTTCCCCGGCAGGCTGACCGCGAAGTTCTCCAGCAACGGCGGGACGCTCGTCGGCTGGCAGCTCAACTCTCCGCGCTACGAGAAAGATTCGATGAAAGGCGAGCTGATGGCGACGCAGGCTGGCGCCGGCTCGTTCGCTGTCGGGTTCTGGGCTGGTTCGAAGAAGTGCTTGCCGGAGCGCACCACGTGGACGCTCGACAAGACCCGCACCACCGAGACCACCGTCGTGTACTCGCTCGAGTACGACGGGATGAAGCTGACCAAGATCTTCACGATCGTTCCCGACGCGTTCGTCCTGCGGATGAACCTCGAGATGACGGTGACCAACACGGGCGCCGAGCCAATCTCGCAGAACCTCGTGATCACGAACTACGCGTTCCAGGATCCGACGGCGAGCACCGAAGGCGGCATGCAGGTGTCGCCGCGGATCTGGCACAGCGCCACGATGCGGGATGGCGAGATCGTGCAGACCTCGCTCAAGGAGCTGCTGGACAGGGAAAAACCAGGGGCGATCGCCGAGCCGCGCTACGAGCCGAACATCACGTGGACGGGCTTCGAGCATCCATACCTGTTGTCCGTGACCGCGCCGAAGCGGCTGTCGCCGATGGAGCTGGTCGCCAAGCACACCTATCCGATCGAGCCGTACGGCCTGATGCGCACCGACATCGAGCATCCGCAGGGCGACAAGTTCGCGGTGGGAACCTCGACGGTGACACGCGAGATGATCGCGTACCTCGGACCCAAGAACTACTACCAGCTGACGGATGCCGACGCGATCGCCGACACCGAGCAGTGGGACACGCACTTCAGCAAGGCGATCGATCTCGGCTGGTTCGCCTTCATCGGCCGGCCGCTGATGTGGCTGCTCTTCAAGTTCCAGAGCGTCGTGGTCAACTGGGGCCTCGCCATCATCCTGCTGACGTTCCTCGTCAAGGGCCTGACGCTGTTCTGGACGACGAAGTCGATGCGGTCGATGAAGCAGATGGCTGCGCTCGCGCCGCAGATGAAGGCCCTGCAGGAGAAGTACAAGAACGACAAGCAGCGCATCCAGGCCGAAACGATGGCGCTGTACAAGCAGTACAACGTCAACCCGATCGCCGGTTGCTTGCCGATCGTGCTGCAGATGCCGATCTGGATCGCGCTCTACCGCATGCTGTCGAACGCGGGCGAGCTCTATCAGCAGCCATTCATCCCGGGCTGGATCGATGACCTCACGAACACCGACCCGTATCACATCCTGCCGGTCGTCCTGATCGTCACGATGTTCGCGCAGGCACGCCTGACGCCGCAGACCGGCGACTCGCGCCAGCAGAAGTTCCTGCAGTACGGCATGCCACTGATGTTCGGCGTGATGTCGTTCTTTTTCCCGGCGGGCCTGACGGTCTACATCTTCACGAACACGTGCTTGAGTGCGCTGCACTCGATCTACATGAACAAGTACGACAAGAAGTCCCTCGAGATCATGGCCCGGATGAAGAAGGCCAACGAGGACGCGGCTGCGAAGGCCGCGGGTTCGGCGAAGAAAGAGCCGACCAAGAAAGTGATCGAGGTCGAGGCGGACGACGACGACGACAGCACGTCTTCCAAGTCCACGACCTCGAAGACACGGCCGAGCGGCAACAAGAAGAAGAAGCGCCGGCGCTAGATTTTTGGAGGAACAGTGAGCGAAACCGCGATTGCAGAGCGTGAAGATCTGGCCGAGAAGGCCAGCGAATTCTTGTTGGGTGTGCTCGAGCGGATGGGGATCTCCGCCGACATCGATATCAAGGACGATAAGGACAAGACCACCCTCGAGATCCAGACCAAGGATACCGAGCTGGTGATCGGCCGGCGCGGTGTCGTGATGGACGCGCTCCAGCACCTGGTCAACAAGGTGATCTATCGCGATCGTCCGCCGGGTGATCGCGACAAAGAGAAGACCAAGCCGCTGGTCGTCGATGCGGGTGGTTTCCGCGACAAGCAGATCGAGCGGCTGCGCGGGATCGCGCAACGCATGGGCGAGAAGGCGCTGGAGACGAAGCAGATCGTCCCGCTGCAGCCGATGACCCCGCACGATCGACGCATCGTCCACATGGCGATCGCCGAGATGCCGGGGCTGTCGAGCCGCAGTGAAGGAGAGGGCGAAGACCGCCACCTCCTGATCGTTCCGAACGAAGTCGGGTGAGCTCGTCTGGCGACGACACGATCGCCGCCATCGCCACCGCGGCAGGACCCGGCGGCGTGGGGATCGTCAGAGTCAGCGGGCCTCGCTCGATCGACATCGCGGCCGCTACGCTTGGAGTCGAGCCCCCTGCCCTGTCGCGTGAAGTGCGGCTCGGCTGGGCGCGCGCGGTCGATGGATCGCGGGTGGACCAAGTGCTTGCCTTCGCGATGCGAGCGCCGCACTCGTTCACGGGTGAAGACGTCGCGGAGCTCCACGGACACGGCGGTCAGCACAACCTGAGCAGGCTGCTGGCAGCGGTCGTGGAACGTGGAGCGCGACTCGCAGAACCTGGCGAGTTCACGCGGCGCGCAGTCGTCAACGGCAAGCTGGATCTGCTGCGGGCGGAGGCGTTGCTGTCGGTGATCTCGGCGGGTGGCGATCGGGCGTGGCGACAGGCGCAGTTCGATCTCGAAGGCAAGCTCGGCGAGTCGGTTGCCGCGCTCGAGGTGCGAGGCTTGAAAGTGCTCGCCGAGCTCGAGGGCTGGATCGACTTTCCGGAACAAGATCTGACGAAGCAGAGCCAGGATTGGATCGGCGGCGAGATCCTGGCGGTTCGCGATCGCTGCGCGGTGCTCGCCGAGTCATTTCGTCACGGCCGTGCAGTGACCGCGGGAATCTCGGTCGCGCTGATCGGCGCGGTCAATGTCGGGAAGTCATCGCTGTTGAATGCGCTGGTCGGCGTCGAGCGGGCCCTGGTGGCGCCGTCGCCGGGAACCACGCGGGATTGGCTCGAGGTCCAGACGAGCTGGGACGGCGTCGCGGTGACGCTGATCGACACGGCCGGGCTGCGTGACGCGCCGGACGAGATCGAGCAACGCGGGATCGCGCTCGGAGAAGCTCGGGTCGCGGCCGCAGACGTCGTGGTGGTCGTCAACGACGGCGAGTCCGCGTGGAACGATGGCTCGCAGTTCGGCGGCCGCGAGGTCCTGGTGCGGAGCAAGGGTGATCTCGGCGGTGATACGCGAGCGGCGCTGGTGACGTCGGCGAAGACGGGTGAAGGGCTCGCTGCCCTGCGCGCTCGCGTGCTCGCCATCGCAGGCGTCGCGGATCGCGAAGGCACCGAAGCTGCGTTTGTCACGACGGCACGGCAGCACGGACGGATGGTCGCGGCGCGCGAGGCGTTCACGGCGGCGCTCGAAGCGTGGACCGCGAAGCGACCGCCGGAGATCGTGGCGATCGAGCTGCGTACGGGATCGAACGCACTCGGTGAGCTGCGTGGCGTCGAGGTTGGTGAGCGAGTCCTCGATGAAGTGTTCGCCCGGTTCTGCATCGGCAAGTGACCTGCCGAGTAGCGGCTGGTGCCCTCGCCTACTATGGTCCGCCCGCTGTGACCCTCGATGACGAAGCGCGTGCCGAGCTCGAGTCGTTGGAGCAGATCCATCGACGGCGAGTGCCACGTATTCTCGATGGGAGGCAAGGCGTGCACGCGCTCGTCGACGGCGTCGACATCCTCAACTTCGCGTCGAACGACTACCTGGGGCTCGCGGGAGATGCACGGCTGGTCGAGGCGGCGAAGGAAGCCCTCGACCGACAGGGCTCGGGTGCAGGCGCCTCGAGGCTGATCATCGGCAACCATCGCGAGCACGTCGAGCTCGAGCGCGACGTGGCAGCCTGGGTCGGCGTCGAGGCCGTGCAGCTGTTCAACAGCGGTTATGCCGCGAACACCGGTGTGTTGACGGCGCTGCTTCGCGAGGGCGACGTGGTGTTCTCCGACGAGCTCAACCACGCGAGCATCGTCGACGGTTGCCGGCTATCGCGAGCGACGATCGCGGTCTACAAGCACCGCGACCTCGCGGGGCTCGAGCAGCTGCTGAAGCAGCACGCGGGACGTCGACGGATCGTGGTGACGGAGACGGTGTTCTCGATGGATGGCGACATCGTCGACACGGCTTCGCTCGCGGAGATCTCGAGACGGCATGGCGCGCATCTGATCGTCGACGAAGCACACGCGATGGGGGTGATGGGACCCGAGGGCAGGGGCGTCGAGAGCAAGGCCGACATCGTGATCGGTACGTTCGGCAAGGCGCTGGGTTCGTTCGGCGCCTTCGCCGCGACCACGCACGCGATCGCGGATCTGCTGTGGAACCGAGCACGACCGCTGATCTTCTCGACGGGCCTTCCGCCTCACGTCGCAGCGGCGAGCCGACGGGCGGTGCAGATCGCGAGGAGCAGCGAGGGTGAAACGCGTCGCGAGAAGCTTCGCGCGGTGATCGCGCGGTTTCGAGCGGCAGTGCCGTTGGCTGGCGGTGAGGCGTCGGTGCCGATCGCGTCGTGGTTGATCGGCGAGGACCGACAAACGGCGGAGCTCGGTCATCGCCTGTTCGAAGCCGGATTCCTCGTTGGAGCGGTACGACCTCCGACAGTGCCACCAGGAACCGCTCGCTTACGGATCAGCTTCAGCGCGGCGCACACGGTCGAGCACGTGCAGCAGCTCGTCGAGGTGGCGCGACGCCTCGTGGTTCGGTAGCGAACAACGCGGCGCGTCATTGTCGAGAGACTGAGCAATGTCCGAATCTCGGACAAGCGGATCGCGAGAATCGAAAACGCTCGAGCGGCGACGCTGAACCACCAGATTCGCTGCTATGGAGGCGGGAATGAGCGAGCTCGAAGATCTCGATCGCCGCGTGTCCTGGCACCCGTTTCAGCAGATGGCTGCGTGGTCTCCGCTGGTGATCGCGAGCGCTGAAGGAAGCTACTTGATCGATGAAGAGGGCAGGCGATACCTCGATGGCGTCAGCTCGCTCTGGTGCAACGTCCACGGTCATCGTCATCCGCGGCTCGATCGGGCGCTCAGGGACCAGCTCGACAAGCTCGCTCATTCGACATATCTCGGCCTGACACACGAGCCCGGCGTTCGACTCGCGGCTGCGTTGCTCGAGGTAGCGCCGAAGGAACTCTCACGCGTGTTCTATTCGGACAGCGGATCGACAGCGGTCGAGATCGCACTCAAGCAGTCGTTCCAGTACTGGCAACTGAAGGGCAGGGCGACGAAGCGAAAGTTTCTCCGGGTGAGCGAGGCCTATCATGGCGACACGCTCGGCGCGGTTGGTGTGGGTGGGATCGACCTCTTCCACCGCGTGTTCGGCCCACTGCTCGTCGACTCGATCGCGGTGCCGAGTCCAGCACTCGATCCCGAGGGTGCTCGGACCACGCTGATTCGCGAGCTGGAGACCCGCTCCGACGAGATCGCCGCGTTCGTGATGGAGCCACTGGTTCAAGGTGCTGCTGGGATGCTCGTGCACCCACCTGGCTTCACCAAGCTCGTACGAGACCTCTGCACCAAGTTTGGGGTGCATCTGATCCTCGACGAGGTTGCAACCGGCTTCGGGCGAACCGGGACAATGTTCGCGTGCGAGCAGGAGGGAGTTTCTCCGGACTTCCTCTGCCTCGCGAAGGGCATCTCGGGAGGATACCTGCCGCTTGCTGCAACTCTCTCGACCGAGGAGATCTACAGCGCGTTTCTGGGTGACCGGGCCGAGCTCAAGCAGTTCTTCCACGGGCACACGTACACGGCGAACCCGTTGGCGTGTGCGGTCGGGCTGGAATCACTCGCGCTGCTCCGCGAATCGACGTTGGCGAACGGTCAAGCTCGAGCTCTCGAGATGCGTGAGGCTCTCGAACGAGCTGCTGAGCACCCGCGCGTGAAGTCGGTGCGCCAGTGTGGGCTGATGGCTGGGATCGAGATGCATGCACGAGAGCGAGAGTTCGTGGGAGCAGCAGTCTGCGAGCGAGCCCGAACACATGGTGTGATCCTGCGACCGCTCGGCGACGTGGTGGTTTGGATGCCGCCGCTGTCGATCACGGCTAGCGAGCTCCGGTTGCTCGAGACGGTCACGGTGCAGGCGTTCGAGTAGAGCGTACGGCCAGCAGAGCGACGTTTGCGGTCAGCACCAGTCCGCATACCTCCACACTAGCGATTGCTGGAGGTAGCGATGGCGGAGGTCGTCGGGGGGATCGACTTGCGCGTCGCCTTGGCCACGAAGTCGAGCATCTCGCCGCCGGAGGAACCAGCGAGCGGCACGTCGAGTTCGGATTCAGATCGACATCAGAACCGACAACAGGCGGAAACCGATCAATCCAGCGGGTGGCGCGCCGTTCACGGTTTAGGTCGCTCGCCATCAGTGTAGGAACCGGCCCCGGGTGGGTCAGTTTTAGTGTCGTAACCGGGTGTTCAGTAAGTCAGGTCCTGCCGGTTAGCTTTCTTCTACTTGAGGCGGACGAGGGTATGAGCGTGGTTCTATCCAGATTGCTCTCTACCTCAATCACCCTGCGTTCGTTGGGTTTATGGGGGAAGGGCGCGAGATGCGCGAGCACCGTCGTGAGGCCGGTTTCTAAGGCATCCGATGCGATGCTCAATGCCAGCGGCCACGAAGGCTACAAGCCAACTACGAAGGCGTTCGACCAGTGAGGTTCGAGAGTTGAGCGGCCAACGAGTCCAATGCGTCGCGGTTCGGTTGCCGAAACCGAGTCTTAAGCTGAACCATCTCGCGCCAGAGCTCGAAGACCTGTCGTTTCGAGCTTCGAAGTGGGAACTCGTCGAAGTGAGCCACCACGCGAACCAGGTCTTCGCGATGGGTCACGCGAAAGTAGCGACCTGCCGGCTTGAGTTCGTAGATCTTGCCGACGCCGAAGAAGGAGCGAAACTCCTCCAAGAGGGTCAGTTCAGCAGCAGCAAGCTTGATAGCGAAGTAGAGCGCGAGCTGCTTTCCAGACCGGCTGTACGTGAAACTGGCTACCGCATCCGCAAAGCCTGTGACCCAAATGGGATCCAACGTTTCATGTGAAAATGTTTCCACTGGAACGTTTTCACATGGAACATCACGTACCGTCCAGTTCAGACCTTGGGCTTCGACCGAGCTCGAGTTTTTCGCTTCGTCTCAACCACCAACCCTGTCGCAGGATCGAGCACTGGATCTACGGGTGGCGGCATCTCGATCGGAACCCCAGCAGGTTGAATGCCTGCCTTGATCAGCTCCTCGCGAAACGCCACGAACATCTGGTGAAGGACCGCAGGTTGGTGGAAGGCGTTCAATCCAGAAGGATTGGGAAGCAAATAGACCTTGGTCGATCCGATCGACTCCTGGTAGCCGACCTGAGCTTTCGAATGCTCGAACGCAGTTCGATACGCAGCTAGACCAAGTACCGCGAGGAACCGCGGTTTGAACTTCCGAACCTTTCGTTTGACGGTGCCAGCACCTGCTCGCAGCTCTTCCTTCGTGAGGTCTTCGGCATCCTTCGAAGCACGCGGCACGAGGTTCGTCACGCCAAAGCCGAGTGCAGCCAACTCGGCCTCATCGAAGGCTGTGAGCAACCGCGGCGTTAGACCAGCCTTGTAGATGGTTGGCCAGAACAGATTGCCGGGACCCGCGAAGTGGTGACCAACCGCTGCCGAGTAGAGCCCTGGGTTGATGCCGCAGAACAGAACGTTGAGGTTCTCCGCGATCACATCGGGCACGCGCCGCGCGATCGACTTGAGCTGGATCTCGCGTGATGGTTTCCAGGGAGCGAGGGTCTTTCGTTTCGCCAAACCGATTCCTTCAGAAAGAGAGCCGAGAAGGGTGAGGCTCGACGAGGAATCGTCAAGCGTGAGAGCGTTTGTAGAAGTCGGGATCGACGAGAAATCGTCAATCCATCGGAGAGGCTCGACGCGGAATCGTCAAGCCATCGCGATCAACGGGATCGTTCTACGGAGATGATCGCGCGTTGCTTGCCCGCGAGGTCGTACGAGTAGCGAGTCAGTGGGGAGGGTAGATCCGACCGCTCGACACCCTCGAAGCCGATCGCGTGACCGCCAACGCGAACCCGAGTGAGCGCACGCTCGATCCACTCGCGAAGATCAAACGTCGCACGCGACATGGCGATGTCGTAGTCAGCCTCCTCGTGATCCTCGATTCGACGAGCAAACGCTTCGAGGTTGGCGAGCTTGAGCTCACGAGCTGCCGTACGGAGAAACGCATGCTTCTTGTGCACTGGCTCGAGCGCCGTGACCGTCGCTTCGGGTCGACAAATCGCGACCATCACACATGGGAAGCCGCCGCCCGCACCGACGTCGAGAACACGGGCCGTGTTGCCAATGTGAGCCACGACGTGAAGCGAGTCGACGATGTGCTCGGCAACCTCGTCGGCCGTGCGTGCTGCAGAGAGGTTAATGCTGCTGTTCCAGCGCAGAAACAGCGTCTCGAATGCATCGAGCTGACTCGAGTATTCAGGCTCGATCCCAAGTGTTTTCAATATCTTAACATATCGCGTCATGAAAGTAAAACTTGGCTAGCTCGAGGTGCAACGATCAACGAGCCGCGAACCTCGTTCAGTGCCTTGTCAGGCGAGTCGAACGGCTCGAGTAGCGTCGTACGCGCAACGTCGGTTCCGAGTCCAGAAACCAACCCGAGCCGAACTCCGTCTGCGAGTCGCGGCAGGATTCCGATCCGGAAGATCTTCTCGTTCACCACGTCGAGCTCCCCGACCCCTTCGGGACACTCTGCGACGAGCAACAGCATGCCGTTGGGTTTCACGAGGGTTGCCATCGCGGCAGCGATCTTCGCTGCCTGATAGAGCGTCGCGGTCACCGGCAAGCCATCGGATGCGATCACCAGATCCGCGGGCTCGGCGTGGACCGTGAAGTGCGGCCGAACGAGCTCGACCCCACGCCGGAACGCCGAGCACGGATCGCCTGCGACGGCCGCGAACACCGACCCATCCGAGGCACATGCACCATTGAGCAGGAACACCGGTGCGGGGACCATCGCGACGACTGCTTCGAGATCGGCGCGACACGGATTCCCGTCGACGATTCCTGCTTTCGCACCAGCCGCTGCCTTGAGCTCGTGATTGTGCCGAACGTCGCGTGCCGCACCGAGCCCGGGGAACACCGCTTTGACACCCGCACCGAAACCGGCGAAGTAGTGCGGCTTGATGCAGCCCGTAGCGATCACGAGGTCAGCGTCGGCGACGCACCGGTGGACTCGCGCGACGGTGCCATGGGCGGTGGTCCCGAGCACGACCAGCTCCTCGTCGCGGTGACCATCGTGGTCGACAACCGTCATGTCACCGACGAGCGCGGGGTCAAGCTCGAGCCGCTCGACCCCGCATGGTCCATGCGTCCCGGTGGCGATCGCGAGCGTCCACCGGCGACCTGGGAGGCGAGCTCGCAGTGCCTCCAGGAAGTCAGAGCGCGGCTCACGCCGGGTGTGGTCGCTGACGATCACGGTCACCCGACCGCCGCTCCCGACGAGCCGTTCCACCGCCTCCAGGTCGATCGGCGCATCGAGTGCAGCGTCCAGCAGAGGGCGCACGGGTTGCGCCGCCGGTGGCGTGGGGAGTTCGAGGATGGTCGCGGCTCGACCTCTCAGCTCGAGCTGGTAGGGGGCGCGGCCGTACGGCAGCGAGACCATCGCCGCTAGCCTACGTTGCTAGCGACAGGTTCGTTAGTCCGATACGATTCGAACCGCGGGGTTTCTCGTCGGTTTCTACCCCGGCTTTCCGGATCGTGTCCAAGCAAAGCCTGCTCCTGGTCGATGGGGACACTCGCAGTATGCGGGTGCTCGAAGTGTCCCTGCGCAAAGCAGGGTTCACGGTGACCACGGCGAGCTCGGTGATCGATGCATTCGACAAGCTCGAGCTCGGCGCCCCCGACCTGATCATCTCGGAGACGACGTTCCCGGATGGCGACGGGTTCGACCTCCGCAAGCGGGTGCGGGCACGGTCCGAGTGGGACGAGATCCCGTTCATCTTTCTGACCGCCGAAGCAGCGATCGAGAACAAGATCCGCGGCCTCGAGCTCGGCGTCGACGACTACCTGACCAAGCCGATCTACATCAAAGAGATCGTCACGCGGATCAACATCCTGCTGCAGAAGCGGCAGCGGGTCCGCTTCGAAGAGCGCCGAGATGGGCGCACGAGGTTCGCGGGCCGCGTCGCCGACATGCCCGTGGTCGATGTCATCCAGACGATCGAGATCAGCCGCAAGTCAGGCGTGATCCAGTTCGTCGGCGAGCGCAATCGACAGGCTGCGATCTACTTCCGTGACGGTCGCGTGATCGATGCCGAGGCCGGAGCGCTGCAGGGCGAGGACGCGGTCTATCGTCTGCTGACCTGGAGCGAGGGCGACTTCGAGGTCGTGTTTCGCACCGTGCGCCGCCGCGAGGTGATCGCGACGAGCTCGCAAGGGTTGTTGATGGAGGGCATGCGCCGACTCGACGAGTGGTCGCGCCTGCTCGAGCAGTTGCCTCCACTGTCGCACCGCTTCGAGGTCGATGCAGGCGAGCTCGCCACTCGACTCGGAGATGTCCCCGATGACAACAACCCGATCCTCCGGCTGATCGACGGCAAGCGCACGCTGCTCGAGGTGATCGATGCGTCCGACGTCGGCGACCTCGAGTGCCTGCAAGCGATCTCGCGTCTCTACTTCGAGGAGATGCTCTCCGATATCGACCACAGTGCGCCGTCGCGCCTGCCGAGCAACCGCCTCGTCGAGATCGACCAGGAGTACGGACGTTCCACGACCCCGATCGAGGGAGCAGCGCGAGATAGCGCCGAACACGACGTCGCAGCACCCGAACCAGAAGCGCTGCAGGAACCGCCGGCGAACGAGCTCGACGAGCAGCAGGTGGTCGAGGAGACCAACGAGCCGCCGCAGACCAGCGAAGGCGAGCTGATGGGCACGCTGCGCCCGTCGAGCTTGCACCTGATCGACGAAGCCGTCGCCGCCGCGCAGGCGATCGAGCCCGACCTGTTCAAGGATGACGAGCGCCCGCCCGAAGCCAAGACACGGGTTCCGTCTGGCGAGTTCGACAAGGACTCCACCCCGCGACTCGACCCGCGCCACGTGGTCCACATCCACGGGTCGGACCCGATGATCTTCGACGTCGCCGAGGCCGAGCCGGTCGAAGACTCGAGAGTGTCGTTCCTCATGGATCGCAGTGTTCCGGAGCCGATCGAGCGCGATGTGCCATCGCAGCGGATGACCGCTGCCGACGCGAGACCGCTCGGTCGCGAGGAGTCTGCGCTCCGGATGATCGGCTCGCTTGGCCGCGATCGCGCCGAGACGTCTGGTGAAGTCTCGCTCGGGCAGTCGGCGTTCCCGCGCTCGTCGACGGAGCGCGAAATGATCACGATCATGCCGCGCCGGATCACTCGTGAGATCCAGGTGGTCCAGGAGACGGTCGAGGTCGACAAGGAGATCGAGGACGTCGAGGTCGAGGAAGCCAAGCCGCCGCCCGTGGAACCTCCGCGGCGGCCATCGCAGCTCGCGCTCCCACCGCCCAAGCTCGACCTGTCTGGTAGCGGCGTCCGCCGGCAGACCGGACCGGGCAAGGGCGCGATGGCGCTCCTCGCACTCGCAGGCTTGCTCGCGATCGTCGCCATCTACCTCTACGCCACGCGCCCGGCCAACCAGACGAAGCGAGCCGCGCTCGACGCCAGCGAGCCGGTCGGCATTCCGGAGCCCGACGCGATCATGGTCGAGGACGCCGCGCTCGCAGACACCGCGGTCACGAGTGTCGACGCGCTCGTTCAGGATGCAACACTCGCGCGAGATGCGATCGTCGACAAGCCTCGACCGATCCCTGATGCAGCGCTCGAGGATCCGGTCGCGAAGGCGAAGGCGCTCTACGACCAGGCGTTCGCGGCGCTCGAGGACAGCGACTACGATCGCGCGCTCCAGCTGGTCGACCAGTCGCTCAAGCTCCGCAAGACGGCGCGGAGCTACGTGCTGCGCTCGCAAGCACTGCAGCGCATGGGTCGCGTCGACGAGGCCCTCGCGGCGCTGAGCTCGGCAGAGAGCACGTTCCCGAGCCCGGCGATCTACGAGGCGCGCGCGCGGATCTACAAGGCTGCGGGTCGGCGCGACGAGGCGCGAACTGCGGTCGAGAAGTACCTCTCGTTGGTTCCAGACAAGGGGCCGACCGTGAAGCTGTTCAAGGGGTGGCTCGAAGAGCTGCGCTGATGCGGGTACTCGGACTCGAGAGCTCGTGCGACGAGACGGCGGCTGCAATCGTCGACGACGGCACGCTCGTGCGCTCGGACGTCGTCGCTTCGCAGCACGAGGTTCATGCGCGGTACGGCGGGGTCGTGCCCGAGCTCGCATCGCGCGCACACATCCTCAACGTCGTGCCGGTCGTCCAAGCCGCGCTCGAGCGGGCAGGGTCGACACTCGCGGAGATCGACGGCATCGCGGTCACCAATGCCCCCGGGCTCGTCGGAGCGCTGCTCGTCGGACTCCAGACCGCGAAGGCAATCGCGTGGGTGACCGGCAAGCCGCTGGTCGGTGTGCATCACCTGGAGGGACACCTCAGTGCGATCTATCTCGAGCCGGACCCACCACCGTTTCCGCACCTCGCCTTGATCGTCTCCGGGGGGCATACGTCGCTGGTTCGCGTCGACGGCCACGGCGAAGTCAGCGAGCTGGGAGCGACGCGAGATGATGCCGCCGGCGAGGCGTTCGACAAGGGAGCGAAGCTGCTCGGGCTGGGCTATCCGGGCGGCGTGGTGATCGACAAGCTCGCCCGGACCGGGAATCCGAAGGCGGTCGGGTTTCCGAAAACGATGACCGCCGCCGAGACTGGCTCGGACTTCTCGTTCTCGGGGCTCAAGACCTTTCTGCTGCATCACGTGCGTGCGCATGGCCAACCCGAAGGGGAGGGGCTCGCGGATCTGTGCGCGAGCTACCAAGCCGCGATCGTCGAGGTGCTCGTGCGCAAGACCCGGCGCGCCGCGCGCCGACTGCAGCTGCATCACGTCCAGGTCTGCGGTGGCGTGGCGGCGAACTCGGGGCTGCGCGCGGCGATGATCGCGGCGGGTGAAGAGGATGACTTCCGCGTCTATGTTCCGAAGCCGGCGCGGTGTACGGACAACGCTGCGATGATCGCCGCCGCCGGTTACCACCATCTCGTTCGCGGGGAGAGGGCGGGGCTTGCCCTCGATGCGACCCCCTCGCTGCCGCTACCGAAGGCCGCGCGATGAGCACCACCAACGGCAAAGGCAACCATCCGGCGAACGAGGAGCCGTTTCCCGATGCGCGCGTCCTGCTCGAGCGCTATGGCCTACGCGCGAAGAAAGCATTCTCGCAGAACTTCCTGATCTCGGAGCGAGCGTTCCGGGCGATCGTCGACGCGACCGTTCGCACCGACGAGGATTGGATCGTCGAGATCGGTGCAGGGCTCGGAACGCTGACCTCGCGACTCGCCGAGCGGGTCCCCGAGGGCAAGATCATCGCGCTCGAGATCGATCGCGACATGCTCACCGTGCTGCGCGCGGAGCTCGCCGGCGTCGACAACGTGGATGTCGAGGAAGCCGATGCCATGCGCTACGACCTGCGGATGGCGGCGAAGTGGAGGGGCGGCCCGATCGCGGTGTGTGGAAACCTGCCGTATCAGATCGCGTCGCAGCTGATGTTCCGCGTGATCGAGGCGCGGGCTCACGTCACCCACGCGGTGATGATGATCCAGAAGGAGATGGCCGACCGCCTGATCGCACCACCGGGCGGCAAGGACTACGGGGCCATGGGCGTGATGATCCGGACGTACGCGGATGTCTCGACGGTGATCAAGGTCGGCGCCGGTTCGTTCGTGCCACCGCCGAAGGTGGACTCGACGGTGATCAAGCTGACGCCGTTACCCGAGGCAAAGCCGCGGGCCCCGATCTCCGACGACAAGCACTACTCGGCGGTCGTCCACGCCGCGTTCGGCCAGCGCCGCAAGACGCTTCGCAACGCGCTGCGCGCCGTGTTCGACGACACCGCGGTGGATGCCGCGCTCTCGGAGACCAAGATCGACGGCCAGCGCCGCGGCGAGACACTCGACATCGCGGAGTTCGCCGCGATCGCGAACGTGCTGCCGGCGAAGCCTGCATGAGCTTGCTCGCCAGGCTACTCGCCGATCTCGATGGGGAGTCGGTCGTGCAGGGGGATGCAGCCACGGTGCGTCTCGAAGCTACGCTCGCTGACGCGCACAGGTTGACGCCCGCAGCGCGCGTCCAGCTGCGGATGAAGATCGGTGAGCTCGAGGAGGCCACGCGCGCGCAGCTCGCGGTGCTCCGGACGCTCGAGGC
>JBBQJJ010000057.1:0-30261 GCA_038325805.1 Haliangiales bacterium | reverse complement strand
CCGCAAGGAGCGTGGCGATCCGACCGCGTTCGACGATCTGGCGGCGGCGATCGTCGTCGATCCGAACCGCACGCTCGACGAGGCGCGGTTCGCCCCCGATGTTCGCGAGAACCTCGAGCGTGCTCGGACGGCGGTGGCAGGTCGACCCCGCGCGATCTTGATCGTGGATGCGCCGGCGGGATGCGGGATCGCGATCGATGGCTCGACCGCGGAGCCTGCGGCGCCGCGGGTCGCCGGCACGCACTGGGTCCGGGTGGTGTGCGCGGATCACGCGCCGTGGGGAACGCGAGTCGATCTCGGTGCACCGAGCACGTCGCTGATCGCGCGCCCGGTGCGCTTTGCCCCGCCAGGAGATACCGAGCTGCTGATCCAGGCGCGCACGGCGGGTGCGAAGGCGCTGATCGCCGCCGAGGTTCGAGGCGACGTCGCGACCGCACGGTTGATCGGGCTCGACGGGCGCGAGCGCGATCGGCGCACCGTCGCGTTGCGCGGAACCCTCGAACCGCTCGCCGAGGCCGTACGCGAGCTCCTGCGGCCGCCGGAGAAGGCGCGCTGGTACCACTCGAAGTGGACGTGGGCCGGTGCCGCTGCGGTGATCGCCGCCGCGATCGCGATCCCGCTGACCGCCGCGATCATTCGCGACCCCGCACCGACGGGCGCCTCGATTCGCCTCCCCGGAGACACGTGGTGATGGGCGCGCCAACGAGTGTTCGTACGAGAGCCTGCCGGGCTGAGGCTCTGGCTTCGAGCCCAGGGGAGCTCGAGCTGTGAGGCCGGCGTGGCTCCTTGTCCTGGTCGCATGCGGTGATCCCGCGACGATCTCGATCTCACCGGTGGTCGAGCGTCCCACCGACGAGGATGCCGACGCACTGCCCGAGCTGACGCAGATCCGGATCGCGATCGACGGCACCTCGCTCGATAGCGTGTTCGATCGCGGCGAGGAGCTCGTGCTCGACGACGTCCCGCTCGCGCCGAACCTCGTCCTGCGCCTCGACGGCTTCATCGACGGTCAAGGCGTCGCCGTCGGCCGCACCTGCCCGTTCTCGCTCGCGGACGGCAACCGCCCTTCGCCCCGGCTGTACTTCTCGCAGGTCGTGCGCACCGGGCTGCTCGAGCAACAGGCCGCCCCGCGCACGGGTGGCATGGCGGTGACGCTCGCCGATGACACGGTCTTGCTCCTCGGTGGCGACGCCTCGACGACGATCGAGCGCTACGACCCGCGGACCGCGACGGTGGTCGAGGTCGACCACGATCCGTTCGCCGGCCGTGTCGGTGCGGCGATCGCGTTGTTCGAGGATGGCCGCCCCGCCCTCATCGGCGGTCTCGTCGACGGCGCGGCTGCCACCGAGTCCCTCCTGATCTCGTCGAGCGGCGCCGTCGAGGAAGTACCTGACACCGCCGGAGCGATCGGCCGCTCGAACCTGACCGCGACCTCCCTCGCCGACGGCCAGATCCTGATCACCGGTGGCCGTGACGCGGCTGGCCTCGCGTCCGACAAGATCGTCCGGATGCGCACGAATGCGAGCGACATCGTCACGCTCGAGCTCGTCAACTCGGCCGCCCTCGCCCACCCGCGCGAACGGCACGTGGTCACGCCTCTCGGCGATGGCGGCGCGAGCCTGCTGATCACCGGCGGCAATGACAACCTCGGCGTGATCGCGCAGTCCGAGCTCTACCGGACGAGCTCCGACGAGGCGATCGCCCTCGAATCGCCGAAGTTCGATCTGAAAGTTGCACGCACCGGCCACCGCGCCGCGCTGCTGCCCGACGAGAGCGTCGTGATCGTCGGGGGCGTCGACGCCGCGGGCAATCCTGTTCGCACGATCGAACGCTTGTCCCTGATCGACGGCGTGATCACGACGAGCCAACAGCTTCCACCGGGCGCGCCCGCGATCGACTTCTCGCTGATCACGCTGCCCGATGGGTCGATCCTGATGGCCGGTGGCCGCGAGCGGGCCAATGCACCGCCGCAGAACACCGTGTTCTTGATCCTGTTCGACGCAGCCACCGACAACGTCCAGCTCGCGCCGCGCGACGAGCTCGCGATCCCACGAGCGGCTCCGCAGCTCGCCGTGCTGTGCGACGGCACGGTGTTGATCAGTGGCGGGACCGAGCAGCTCGATCTCCTCGAGCGCTTCAATCCCAACATTCGACCGAAACTCTAGGCCGACTCTTGTTCGTGCTCGGGCTGCGAGAGCGTCACCGCGTGTGCGCCGTGATGGATCGCGGGCTCGCCGTGCACGTCGATCGAGCGCACCGGCGGTAGCGCCCTCGCCTCGCCGGTGATCAACCGCGCACCGCGCGAGAACGTCAGCCAGCTCCATGCCCAGTGAAACATCACCAGGACTCGGTTCTTGAAGCCGACCAGGAACATGACGTGGACCGCCCACCACATCAGCCACGCGAACAAGCCATGGATCGCGACGCGCTTGGTCGCGACCACCGCCGACGCGCGCCCGATCGTCGCCATGTTGCCCTTGTCCCAGTACGAGAACGCCTCGCGCTCGGCGGGCGGATCGATCGGATTGCCGTCGGCGCGATCCTCGACCTCGGACTTGATCAGCTTCGCGACGTACTTGCCGCCCTGGAGTGCGCCCTGCGCGACGCCCGGGACCTGCGTGCCATCCTTGTTCAGCACCTTCGCGAGGTCACCGATCACGAACACGTTGGGATGCCCGGGGATCGAGAGATCCGGCTTGACCTCGACGCGACCCGCGCGATCGAGCGGCACACCGAGCGACTTGCCGAGCGGCGAGGCCTGGACGCCGGCGGCCCACAACACGGTGCGGGCACCGAGGCGGTTGATCTCGGGACCGTGTCCCGAACCCTTCTCGGGACCGTGTCCCGAACCCTTCTCGGGACCGTGTCCCGAACCCTTCTCGGGACCGTGTCCCGAACCCTTCTCGGGACCGTGTCCCGAACCCTTACCGGCTTCGAAGCCGACGCCTTTGTCATCGATCGCCGTGACGCGCGTGTTGAGCCGCACCTCGACGTGGCGCTTCTCGAGCGACCGCTTCCCCGCGTCGGACAGCTTTGGCGGATATCCACCGAGCACGCGATCGCCGCCCTCGAACAGCACCACCTTGACCTGCGTCGGATCGATCGTGCGGAAGTCGTTCGCGAGCGTGTGGAGGCCGATCTCGCCGAGCGCGCCGGCCAGCTCCACACCCGTGGGGCCCCCGCCGACGACGACGAACGTCAACCACTCGCGCTGTGCGACAGGATCCGATTCGCGCTCCGCAGCTTCGTACGCGGTGAAGATCCGCTTCCGGATCTCGAGGGCGTCGTCGATCGACTTGAGGCCCGGCGCGAGATCATCCCAGGCGTTGCCGAAGTACGAGTGCGTGGCCCCGGTCGCGAGGATCAGGTAGTCGTACTCGAGCACGCCGTCGTCGAGCTCGACACGCTTGGTCGTGACGTCGATCGACGTCGCACTCGCGAGCAGCACGCGCGCGTTCTTCTGCTTCGCAAGGGCGGCACGGATCGGATACGCGATGTCGCTCGGGTTGAGCGCCGCTGTCGCCACCTGATACAGCAGCGGCTGGAACAGGTGATGGTTCCGGCGATCGATCAGCGTGATCGTGACGTTGGCCTTCGCCAGCGTCCGCGCCGCAGCAAGGCCGCCGAACCCACCGCCGATGATCACCACATGAGGCCGAGACATGGTCGTTAGATGCTCCGACAGACCCTATCACTCCCTGGTACGATCCGTTCCTGACCTCACGCCTCGCCCTGCTGGTCGATCGAGCTGCTCGATGGGTCGCCCCGAGCGCCGTGGCCGCGTGCATCGGAGTGCTGCTCGCCGGCCTGTTCGAGGGAGCGAGTACGAACCTCGCCGAGCTGGTCGCCACCGTCGGGTTCTTCGCGGTCCTGGCGCTCCCGGTGCTGTTCGTGGGCGCCCTGATCGCACGAGGCTTGCTCGCAGCGTGGCAGCCGCGCGCGGTGATCGAGCGCCTCGTCGAGGAAGGTGGCGCGGCGCCCCGGCTGGTCGGCTGGTTGACCCTGTTCGTCCTCGCGTGTGCTGCGCTGGCGATCGCGATCTACCGCGGCACGTGGATGCTCGCGAACGGCGAGGAGTTGCAGCCGATGACGACAAGCTTCGTCGAACCGGTGATCGCGCTGGTGGCGGCGCTGGTGCTCGTCGCGATCTCGCGCCCGGCGGTCGATGGAGTTGCTCGGCTGGCGCGTGCCTTCGATCGACGGTGGCGGCGCGATGGCCGGGCAACGCTGCTCGGCCCTCGCGCGATCGGGTTGACCGCTGCGATCGGCTCGGTGCTGGTCGCTGCGATCGCCTGGTTTGCCTTCGTCAAGCCGCGCCTCGGACCCTTCGATACCTCGATCGTCTACGCGCCTGTCGTGGCCTTGACCGCCACCGCCCTCGGTCATCTCGGCTATGCGCGCCTGCGTCGACGCACGCTCGCCGGGGCGATCGCAGGCGTCCTCGCGATCACCGTGATCCTGTTCGCGCTCGTCACCCGTAGCGCGCACCCGAGTCTCGCGATCGAGATCTGGGGCGACCGTCCGCTCGCGGGTGCGGCCGTCGATCTGCTCTACGACGTCGATGCGATCCGCGCCGACATCTCGCTCGCCGAGTTCCGTCCCGTCGATCGACCCGGTGCGGTGCATCCCGACATCGTGCTCGTCACGATCGACTCGCTCCGCGCGACGCAGACGCCGCCCTACGGAGGCAAGGCGACCATGCCGGTGCTCGCCGGGCTCGCGGCTCGCGGTGCGGTGTTCGACTGGGCGTTCGCGCCGAGCAATGTCACGCGTCGCTCGATCCCGTCGATGGTGATCGGCTACGCGCCGAACCGGATCCGCGGACGTGTCGTCGGTTGGGCGCTGCGCGTGGATCCGCGCTTCGTGCTGCTTCCCGAGCGGCTCGCCGCGGGTGGCTACGAGACCGCCGGGTTCATGTGCTGCCCCGGGTTCTGGGGCCCCGAGGCGCGCACGGGTCTCGAGCGTGGACTTCAGCACGTCGAGATCGAGAAGGACGGCAAGCAGCTCGGTGAGGTCACGCGCGCGTGGATCGAAGCACGGGAGCGTGGCAAGCCGCGTGCGCCGCTGTTCGTCTGGGTCCACATCCTCGAGCCGCACAACTGGGCGAACAACGGCGTGGCGCCGGTCAATCGCGACACGCGCAATCAGCTCTACAACCGCGCGCTCGCGAAGTCCGACGAGATCCTCTCGCAGGTGCTGCTCGGCTTCGCGCAGCGCTCCCCCGATCGTGCGCCGCTCGTGATCGTCACCGCGGATCACGGCGAAGCGCTCGGCGATCACGGCCAGCCGTTCCACTCCACCGATCTCTACAACTCGCAGCTGCGCGTGCCGTTCGTGATCGCCGGTCCCGGGATCCGACCGACGCGACTACCGGAGACCGTCTCGCTGACGGATCTGACGCCGACGATCGTCGAGCTCGCAGGGTTCCAGGCACCCGCGAACCTCGACGGACGGTCGCTCGCCGACGTGATCACCGGCAAGCGCCCTTCGCTGCCCGATACCGGCACCGCGTTCGCCGCGATGATCAAGGATCGCTCGAACCCCGGCGGGCTCGCCGCGTTCGTGCGTGGCCGATGGAAGCTTCTCCAGAGCGACGCCGGGCTCGTCGAGCTCTACGACGTGATCGCGGATCCCGATGAAAAGACCAACGTCGCCGCCCAGCAACCCGAGCTCGTGCGCGAGCTGACGGTCCTTCTCGAAGCGAAGCTGGCCGGCGCGAAGCAATCGCCGTTCGACTAGATCCGGAGCGTTCCTACACGACCGACATCAGCACGCCGGTCGCGGCACCGGCGAGGACGAGCCACATCGTATTGATCCGCCATCGCACCAGGACGATCGCGCTGACTGCGGCGATCGCGATCGTCGGCGCATCGACCAGCGCGACACGCCCGAGCTGGATCGCGACCACGGCCATCAGTGCGAGCGATGCGACGTTGACACCGTCGAGCACCGCACCCGCGGTCTTCGATCTCCGGATCCTCGGTAGCAGCGGCCCACTGATCGCGACGAAGGCGAACGCGGGCAGAAAGATTCCTACCGTCGCGACCGCCGCACCTGGTGCACCACCGAGGACGTAGCCGATGAACGTGGCCGTGGTGAACACGGGACCCGGCGTGACCTGACCGACGGTGATCGCATCGAACAGCTGACCCTCGGTGAGCCAGTGAAGATCTTCGACGAGGTCGCCATGCAGAAACGCGACGAGCACGTATCCACTACCGAACAGCACCGAGCCCACCTTGAGGAAGAACAGGAACAGCGGTAACAGGCCGAACGTGGTCGCGCCTCCGGTGACCAGCAACGGCAACGGGACGAACGAGGCCGCGAACGCCAGGCGTCCCGTCGCTGCGATCACACCTGCTGCCCCGAGCACGACGAGCTCGTTGACACCGGCCAGGCTCGCTGCGAGCGCCGCGGCACCGACGACACCGAGCAGCGGCGTCTTGACCGCCGTCTTGCCCAGTCCCCACAGCGCCTGGACGATGACCGCGATGATCACCGGCTTGATCCCGCGCATCACGCCCTCGAACTCGGGTAGCGCGCCGTAGCGAACGTAGGCCCACGCGATCGCGCTGACGATCGCGACCGCCGGCACGATGAAGCAGGCACCGGCGACGAGCAGGCCCCGCCAGCCCGCGCGTTCGCGACCGATGTGGATCGCGAGCTCCGTCGAGCTCGGACCGGGGATCAGGTTCGTCGCGCCGACGAGATCGAGGAACTGCTCGGCCGTCAGCCACTGCCGCCGGCGCACGACCTCGTCCTCCATCATCGCGATGTGCGCAGCCGGTCCGCCAAAGGCGGTGAAGCCGAGCTTGCCGAACAACAGCGCGAGCTCGCGCAGCGGCGTTGGTTCGCTCACACGCGGGACATCCACGGTACGAGCATAACCGTGCGCATCTGCCACGGCGTTTTGATCGCCCGCTCAGTTCATGCCGCCATCGCCGCATGCCACATTGCGCAGACGCATGAAGAAGCGCGTCGCCGTGATCGGCTCCGGCCTGTGTGGATCGGTGGTGGCCGCACTGCTGCGGAATGACTTTCACGTCACGGTCATCGAGCAGAGCAAGAAGCAGAAACCGCTGTTCGACGATGTCGACTGCCCGACCGGCGAGCTCAACACGTCGATCAATCGCGGCCAGGGCCTCGGTGGCACCACCAACTACTGGCACAACGCGCTGATCGAGCTCGACGATCACGACCTCGGTAAAGCCGGCATCTCGCCGAGGACGATGACCGAGTACTACGACAAGGCGTGGTCGTTCTTCTTGAACGAGCGCGAGCTCGCCGACTGCAACCGCGCGCGTGACGCGAACAAGTCGAACCTCGAGACCGAGCAATGCAAGGTCGCCCACATGGTGCTGCCGCAGGCGCGCCACAACGTCTGGGATCTCGCGAACAAGAAGTATCCGGGCAACAAGATCGACGTCATCTACGGCCACGCCGAGAAGATCGTCCCCGACAGTCATGTCGAGCTCGCCGGTGGGCAGCGGGTCGACGCCGACTACATCGTCGTCGCTGCCGGTGGTCTCGCCACGCCCGTCATCCTCGCGCAGTCGACGAACGACGCCGACGGCTTCTGTCCCGGCTATCACGATCACCCGATGGCGTACGTCGCGAAGGTTCGCCTCAGCCCGAACAGCCGCCTCAAGCACGTCTCCTCCGCCACGCTCGCCGCCGAGGTCCGCGCCGGCCTCGTCTACACGCACGACGATCTCAAGACCGTGATCTACCTGCGCCCCGCGATCGACATGCGCCTGTCCTCGATCACCGGCCCCGCGCGCTACATCCTGTCCGACCTCCGCAACGATCCGTTCTCGCCGAAGAAGATCATGCTCCTCCTCGGCAACCTCGAGGCCGTCCGCGAAGCGATCCTGTTCAAGACGCGCCTCGGCTTCCGTGGCGACTACTTCTCGATCCTGATCCTCGGCGAGCAAACGCCCCTCGCCGAGCGCGGCGTCAAGATGTCCCGCGGCCAGCGACCCGCGCTCAACTGGGAAGTCACGCCCGGCGAGCTCGCGTCCTACAAGACGAGCGTCGATGCCTTCTTCGACGAGTTCAAAGGCGACATCCTCGACAAGTCGGTGCTGCCGGTGAGTAACTGGGAGTTCCGCAACGCGGCCCACCACTCGGGCACGGCCAACAAGTTCGTCGATGCGCAGCAGGACGCGAACCTCGCCTTCTTCTCCGCGAAGCAGCTCCCGAACACGTACGTCTGCGACGGCTCGATCCTGCGTGCCGCCGGTATCGCGAACAGTGGGCTGACGCTTGTCGCACTCAGCTATCGGCTCGCCGATCTGCTGCGCGCGAAGGCCTGAGTCGGCACCGTGATCGAGGACGAGCGGGTATCACTCGAACGCTGCGAACGTGAAGGTCAGCTGGAGGTTCGCCTCGGCACCCTTGGTCTCGAACGCTGCGGCGGCCGGGCCGCGGATCACGACCTTGAAGCTTCCTCCGAGGAGCTTCGCGTAGTCGGCATCTCCGAGCCCGTCAGAGTCGAACACCACGTCGACGCCGACCGGACCGACACCCGTCGGATCGATCACGTGACCGACATCGAACGTGTTGTCGGTGTCGTTCATGATGAAGGCGACATCGACATCGCCCGCGTAGACCTCCGCGAGCGTCGTCACTCCGTTCGACTGCGCACCGAGTGTGAGCGTGAGCTCGTCGACCTCGATCCGCGCCGGGTCGCCGCCGATCGCTCCGGTCGCGTCGCCGACGAAGGCCCCGTACGGATTGCCCGACTCGGTCGTGATTCCCTTCTCGTCGCTGATCGCGTTGTTCGACACGTCGCCGGACTTCGCCTTGAGATTGATCCCGACGGGTGCGGAGAACGAGACCGGATCATCCCCACACGCGGTGAGCATCACGAGTGCAACTGCTAGCTTCATAGTTTCTCCAGGCGCGGAGGCGCCTGACACTGCTAGTGGGAGTCGGCCGACGAAAGGTCTCCGGCAAATGTCTGCGGTGCACGACCTGGCTCGATGTAGGTGCCAGGTCGAATGGCTCGCATCACGTCAGGACGATGCCGCACACGTTCGGCGTGCTGTCACCACCGCACGTGCCGTTGCCGTCGCAGGTGCCGCAGTTGACGGTGCCGCCACAGCCATCGCCGATCACGCCGCAGTTGGCTCCGAGGTCCTCGCAGCTGCGCGCGACACAAAGACCGGTGCCGCAGAGGCCGATGCCGCCACCACCGCAGTAGCGACCATTCGAGCAGGTGCCGCAGTCGAGTACCGTCTCGTCGTCGCAACCGGTCCCCGCGAGACCGCACTCGAGGCCCTGCTCTTCGCAGGTTTTCGGCGAGCAGGCGGTGGGCTGCGGACCGACGCACGAGGCGAGATCGAACAGCATGAACTCGAGCGTCTTCTCCTGCGGCGTCATCGGACCGTCGGTGCATTCGGTGGGAAACGTCGTGTCGGTGAGCGCGCTGTCGGAGACGTGGAAGTCGTTGAACAGGACGCGCCCGCACTGCCGGGCGGGTCGCGGCGACGGTGGATAAGCGACGGGCGTATCGAACGTGAACTGCAGCGGCGCCGAGAAACCCGGGTCGTCTGCAACCAGCCAGCGCTGTGCGGGGGTGCCTGCCGCGGTGGCCACGACGCTGCTAACAGCGCCGAGATCCTTGCGTACGACGTTGACCGGAATCTGCCCTGGCACCGTCGACGCACCGACGTTCAGCAGCCACTCCGAGAACGCGATTCGGCGTGCTCGCGTGGCCGGATCGCCCTGCGCCGTGACGTCGACGAGGCCGGTCGCGGAGTCGGCCTGGGCTTGATCCACCAACCAGCTCGCCGTCTGCGAGAACGGTTTCGGAGCGGTGTTCGATCCGACGGAGCCATCGCTGTCGGTCAACCACACGTAGCTGAAGTGCGTCGCGAACACGCGGCCGCCGGCGTTGGCGTAGTTGATGACGCGTTTCTGCTCGGCATCCTCCTTCGGCACCCGATCACCGACGCACTCGAACAGCACCATGTCGTAATCGTCGAGCTCGGCTGCGCTGCTGTACAACGTCGAGGCGGCCGGCGTGTTGCCGTCGAGCCTCGCGCCGTTGTCCTGGTAAAACCGAACGCGACCGTTGCCGCTCGGGTTGGTGAACTCGTCGTCGTCGATGCCGATCTTGCGCAGCACGCAGTGCAACGTGTCCGCGGCACCGGTGCTGACGGCGATCAGCGGGATGTCGCTGCGCTCGTCCCCTGGTTCTCCTCCGCGATCGCGCGGCAGGTGCGTCTGCTTCGCGGCGAGAGCGGTGTTCGCGCAACAGGCGACCGCGGGGATCGTGATCTGCCGGCGCCAGCGCCCGAGCTGGATCACCAGCGGGATGTCGGCGCCACACGGCGCGTCGTTCAACGTGAAGGTGCCATCGGCCTTGGTGACGGTAGTGATCAACGGTGCCCCGGTCACCACGGAGCTGCACGACTCGCACGCGACGCCGGGGGAGAACGGTTCGACTCCCCAGGTCGGTGGTCCCGCAGCGCCATTCGGGATGAAGACGAGCGCGCCGAAGATCGGATCCGGATCGCCAAATACCGCGGTGTTGGTGTGGCCCGGCGCGGTCACCTTGCCGGTGATCGTCGTCGTGGGTTGGTTCGCACACGCGTTCTGTTGCTGGCACAACCCGACGCACGGCACGTCCGCACAGGTGTTTGCCACCGCCCCGACGCCACACACTTGAGCTCCGGAGCACGTGCCGCAATCCGGTGTCAGCCCACCACAACCGTCGGGGACCCGACCGCACGTGGCGCCGGCATCAGCGCACGTCCGCGGCGTGCACGGGTTCAGGCCGCACGTGAACGGCGAGTCCGCACCGCAGATCTCGGACTCCGCACAAAGCCCACATTGCACGGTGAGCCCGCAGCCATCGCCGACCGGACCACACGTCGCGCCGGTGGACTCGCAGGTGACGAGACCACAGGGATCCACGCCGTTTCCGACGGGCGGCTTACCGAAGTCCTTCGGTGATTGGCAACCGATCGTCGCGATGACGATCCACATCCAACACCCTCGTGTATGCGCCCGCAGAACCCCGAGAGTAACGCACGTCGAGCTGCGATCGCGGTACGCAGTGATCACGTGTGCGATTTCGTACAACGGCGCGTCGGTGGTGTGCCGGATCGCTTTCCGCTGCCGAGGTCGTGCAGCAGTTGCCAGCGTTTGGTGTGGCGCCTCGCTGGTCTCGACATGGCGCGGCGCTACGGTGGCGCCATGAAGTTTCTCCTGGTTTCGCTTGGTCTCGCCCTGATCACTGCATGCAGCGGAGGCGGCGCTACCGGCGCGACCTGTCCTCCGACGGACCCTCCGACCTTCGATTCGTTCGGTGACACGTTCATGGGCACGTACTGTCGCGAGTGCCACTCGACGAACTCGGCGAACCGTCGTGGTGCACCGGGCAACCAGAACTACGACACCGAGGCCGACCTCCTCAAGCACGCCGCGGCTATCGAGGACGTGGCCGCCGCCGGTCCTGACGCGACCAACACCTCGATGCCCGAGCTCGGCGGCGCCGTGACGATGCGTCCGAGTCAGGCCGAGCGCGAGCAACTCGGCGAGTACCTCGCCTGCCTCCAGGGCAACTGACGCGATCCGGTCAGAAGCCGGTCACCTTGTAGATTCGACCGCGACTTCCGTTGCCAGGGGCCGTGAGGATGTAGAGGCTTCCGGCGTCGAGCGCCAGATCGACCGGATTGGTCCGCAGGAAGGCCACGGCGGTGTTGCCGAGACCGCGCGTGGACTCGACGGTCCGGCCGTCCGCGGACGCGACCAGCAGCGAGTCTGCGTAGGCAGAGGCGCCGCCGGAGAGCCACTCCATCCCGTACGCGCCGGCAATGCCGGTCTGGAACACGCTCGTCGCCCCCGTGGTCCGCTCGACGCGCGACACGCGGTCCCGGTCTCCCTCCGACACGTAGATCTCGCCGAGAGCACCCAGTGCGATCCCCCTCGGCTTCTCCAGGTTCGCGCCCACCGAGAACGTCGTGCCGGTGCTCGCCGCACTACAACTTGCGACACGGATGACGTCGTTGGAGTTGTCGTCCGCGATCAGGATGCCGAGGGCTCCATCGATCACGAGATGCATCGGGTCCTGCGGAGCTTGTTCCGCCGGATCTGCGCACGCCACCTGACTCGCGTAGGCGGTGCCGTTCCAGGTCAGTCGTCCGACCCGGTTCGAGCGGTCGCTGAAGAACAGGTTGTCGGAGGTCGCGTCGACCGCCACACCTTCGATCACTCCCTGCCCGACCACGACCGGGGTTGCATCGATCGCTCCGGTGGTGGGGTCGATGCGCCAGATGCACGATGGATCGCACGCCCCGACCCCTGCAGCGTCGGCGACGTAGAGGTGGTTGTCCTTGGCCGACATCACGAGGGCTCGCGGACTGACGAGCTGCGTGGCACTGCCCGTGACCACCAGGCTGCCCACCAGCTCGGGCGGCGTGGCGATCGTGATCCCGGGATCGATGGTGAGGGTCACCGTGGTCGCGACCGCGATGTTCCCGGAGAGGTCGATCGCCAGCGCGTGCAAGTCGATCGTCGGTTGGTCGGGCACCTGCGTCCGGAACGTCTGCATCACGTCGCGTTGTCCGCTCGCGACGATCGTGGTGCGGCTACCGAGCTGATCCTCCGAGAACGTGAGCTCGCTGATCCCGATCTCGTCGGTCGCGTGCACCCGAACATCGAGGGGCAGCCCCGGGCCCACGGCACCGGCGGACGGCGCGTCGATCACGACCTGTGGTGGGGTTCGGTCGAGGACGCTGAAGCTCGCCGATCCGCTGATCCCTCCCGTCGCCTCGACGGTGACCACGCCAGTGCCGTCGAACGACAGGCCACTCAGGTCCGCGTGGAACACGCCGCGGTCGTCGCTGGTTCCGTCGACGGGCTCGATCTCGTGCGGCACACCGTTGCGATCGGTGTACGACACGGTGGCGCGCGCGACGATGTCGGCGAGGGGTTGATCGAGATCGCGGATCAGCGCCGCGACCGAGGTGGTGCCATCGAGGGACGAGATCACCGACGGCGAGAGCTGGACCTCGACCGCGGTCGGGTCGCCGGCACACGAGATCGCGATGACGCCGAGCGCGAGGTAGGGAGATCGCATGACTTCCTTTACTGGCCGAGGAACCAGCGCACGCCCACCGCGAAGTGGATGAACACTGGAGCCTCCTGGGCATGGGGACAGACCGTGGAGGGACCGCGCTCGAGCGTGCAGCTCCGGGTGCGAGCCACATCGAGACCGGGAGCGAGCTGCGCGTAGAGCTGCAGCGGGCCGCGGTCGAGGGCGACGTTGACGCTGCCGAACAGTCCGTAGTGGGTGTCGGGCAGCTCGTCGATCGACATCAAGTCGTAGCCGTGGTGATAGAGCCGCCCACCGAGCCCGACCCGCAACGGCACGTGGTGGGCCAGCTCGACGATGATGAGTTGCGCGCCGACCTCGAAGGAGAGGCCGGGACCACCAACCGTCCCGGTCCCGAGGTTGCCGTACAACGAGACGCTGTCGCGGAACCAGGCGGCCGTCGCGGCGGTTGGCTCGCCGAGCTCGACACCGATCGCGAGTCCGTCACGAGCCGTCGGCTCGGGCGTGCGCCGCGGCGTGGGGTTCGAGGCCATCGGAGCTGCGATGGACAGGCTGGTGAGCTGGGCGAGGTTGGCGATCACGTGATCGCGCAGCGAGGCAGCCGCGCAATCGGGACAGCTCTCGTGGCGACTCGTCGGCTCCTGTCCCTTGACGAGCCAGTAGGTCGCGACATCCCCAGTGCCAGGATCGATGGTCACGTACGCGACGGAGCTCGCCTTCGCACTCCGTTCGACGATCCCTCTCGCACATCCAGGATCTTCGATCACGAAGCAGTCGTGCAGCGTGTTGACCAGCTCCGTCGAGAGCCCGGATGGGACGACCTCTCGACCGTGGGCCGCAAACCACTGACCGACCGACGACGCGAGCGGCTCGTCGGCCACGATCGCCACGGTCTCGGCACGCGCTGCAGAGGTCATACAGCACACGGCAGCGACGACGATGGCCCTCATTGAGTCACGGTGACCGTGACCGGGTCAGCGGCGGCTTGGTTTCCCGACAGATCGGCGGCCAGCGCATAGAGCGTGATCATCGACCCGATCGCCACGCCATCGTTGACCTGGAACTCGAACGTCACCGTGGCCTCCGTGGACCCACTCGCGATCACGGTGCCGCGATCACGACCGTTGCCGTTGCCATTGAGGTCGGTCTCGAAGAACACCTGGCTGACACCAATCTCGTCGGTGACGTGGACCTCGACCCGGATGTCGTTGCCGCGGGTGACGCTGGTCGGCGGCGTGATCGTCACGGTCGGCGGTGTCCGATCGAGGACCGCGAAGGTCGCCGATGACTGAACATCGAGCCCGGCGATGGTCGCGGTCACCGTGCCAGTACCGTCGAACGTGAAGCCCTCGAGCGTGGCGTCGAACGCGCCGGATGCGTCGGTCGTGCCCTGCGCCGGCGCGATGTCGTGAGTGACCCCGTTGCGATCCGTGTACTCGACGGTGACGTCGACGGTCTCGCCCTCGACGACATCGCGATCGGCGAATGTGGTCGTGGCCACCGACAGCGTGCCGTCGAGCGACGAGATGATGTCTGGCGCGAGCTCGATCGAGATCGCAGTGGGCTCTGCGCCACAGGCGGTGAGCAGGGACGCGACGAGGGGAACCCGAAGAAGCTGCATCCTCTGCCCTCCTGCAGACGATGGGCCGAGGAGGTCGAAGTCGAAAGGCTCACCCGCGTTGCGAACCGCGCGCTCCACCCAGACCACGCGCAAGCCCACCCACAGTACAACCAGGACACGCGCGTCAGGATCCAAACCAGAGACGCCCATTTGTCCGGAACTCGGACGACCACCCGAGAGCGACCACGTGGCCACGCTGTCCGAACCTCGGACGACCAGGGTCCGGCGATCGATCACGCGCAATACCGAAACGCGGAAACGGCGCCGATCACCTTGGTGATCCAGCGCCGCCTCGCATGCACAGTCGAGTTACCGATCAGTCATCGGCGTCATCGTCGTCACCACCCGACACTTCGTCGCAGTCGTGGTCGTCGTCGATCCCGTCATTGTCGTCGTCGTCGTCCTCGGAATCCGGGATCCCGTCGTCATCGTCGTCGCTGTCGCCGGTGACGTTCGCGTCGTTGTCGTCACCATCCTCGGCTTCGGCGTCGTGCGAGTCACCGTCGCCATCGTCATCAACATCGACGCACGTGCCAGGCGCGTTCGACGGCTCATCGACCGGCTGACAGTCAGCGGCCGTGCCATCAGCGGCGACTTGACACTCGATCAGATGACCCTTGGTAGAGGTGTTTTCCGCTGACGTACAACCGATCAGGGAAAGCGCGAGGGTCACGAAGAGCGGGCCAAATGAACGAGAAAATAGGGTCATCAATCCTCCTGAACGCAATCACCAGCGAGCTTCGTGCCAGATCCTGCGCGTGTGAGAATCGAGGGTTGCGCTCCGCGCCACGCGGGCAAAACCGTACACCGCGCAAGCTTCGAACACCGACATCGCGGACCTTCTGCTCCATGCGACGAGCCATCCATATGGTGGTGTCTTCGCGATATCGCTGTACATATTCTGCGCAACACGCACGTGTGCGAGGTGTGTAGCGTGCGGAGCATGAGGTCCCTCGGCGTCGTGATCTGCCTGTTCACATCGGCGTGCGTCTCGTCGATCGACGGCAGTTCGTCTCAACCACCACCGAACACGGATCCGCAGCTCGGCTGCTCGCTGTCCTGCCACGGCACGGATACCAGCAACGCGCCGCCGAAGAGCATCACCGGGACGATGGAGACCTCGGCGATCGGGGTCGGCGCGCACCGCGAACACCTTCGCGTCGCCCCGGACTGGCATCGCCAGATCGAGTGCGCCGACTGTCATGTCGTTCCGGCGGAGGTCGGGTCGGCGGGACACCTCGACGGCGACAATCGCGCCGAGGTCATCTTCGGGATGGTGCCCGGGCCAGGCTCGACGTGGACTGGCTCGTCGTGCACGACGGGATGCCATGGCAGCGCCGCGCTGGGTGGAACTGCCTCGCAGCCCGTGTGGAACCAGGTCGACGGCTCGCAATCACAATGCGGTAGCTGCCATGGTGCACCACCGCCTCCTCCTCATCCCACGGACACGAACTGCGCGACCTGCCACCCGACGATGGAAGAAGGCTCGCTGACGTTTCGCGATCCCTCGAGTCACATCAACGGCGTGGTCGATGTCAGCTCGGGCGTCGCGGGTGCGTGCTCGTCGTGTCACGGCGAGCCGGGCAGCTCCGCTCCACCCAAGGATCTTGCGGGCAATACCGCACCGACCTCGCCTGGCGTCGGCGCGCATACCGCACATCTGCGCGCAGCCAACTGGCACAACACGATCACGTGCTCGAACTGCCATCGCGTGCCCGTCGCGGTCGAGACCCCGGGGCACCTCGACGGTGACAACGTGAGCGAGGTCGTGTTCGACACGCTGAACCCGGCAGGGACCTACGCGAACACGACCTGCAGCACGCAGTACTGTCATGGCAACGGGCGGGCGAACAACGGCACGAAGTCCTGGGTCACGCCCGGCGCGCTCGCCTGCGGCGCGTGCCACAGCATGACGGGAACCGGGATGTCTGGTGACCACCGCAGGCACATCATCAACGAGGGTATGAAGTGTGCCCAGTGCCATGCAGATGTCATCGATGCGGCGCAGGTGATCAAGAACGCAAGCCTGCACATCAACGGACTCCACGAGGTGAAGATGGCGAACGGGACGTTCAACGCGGCGACGCGAACGTGCACGAACACGCAGTGCCACGGAACCGAGACCTGGTAGCGCGCACACGAACGGAAGCGCCACGAGGGCGGGCGTTCGTGACCTAGCCATCTTGTCGAGATGGAGGCGGTTTCAACCCGTACTTCTCCATCTTGTAGATCAGCGCACGGCGCGACAGCCCGAGCCGACGAGCCGCGCGCGTCTGGTTGTCCGCCTCGGCCTCGAGCGCCGCGACGATCGCCGCTCGCTCGACCTCGGCGAGCTGGCCGCGGACATCTGCCGTCGACCCGACGGGCCGCACGCGTTGACCGGCGTCGCGCAGCTTCTCCGGCAGATCGATCAGATCGATGCTGTCGCCGCACAGGATCAGCGCGCGCTCGATCGCGTTCTTGAGCTCGCGGACGTTGCCCGGCCACGCGTAGCTCGCGAGGGCATCGCGCGCCGCGGCGGTCAGGGCGGGGAGCGCGCGGCCTTGCTCTGCCGCCGACGTGGCCATGAAGTGCTCGGCGAGCGGCAGGATCTCGGCGGGTCGATCGCGCAGTGGCGGCACCACGAGGGTGAAGCCACCGACGCGGAACAGCAGATCCTGACGGAACCGGCCGAGCCGGACCTCGCCGTCGAGATCGCGATGGGTCGCGCACACCAGCCGCGTGTCGACGGAGACCTCCGTAGTGCCCCCGACGCGCGTGATCAACTTGCGCTCGAGGACGCGCAGCAGCTTCGCCTGGAGCGTGAGGGGCATCTCGCCGATCTCGTCGAGGAACAGCGTGCCGCCGTCCGCCGCTTCGAAGAAGCCGATCTTGCGCTTGTCGGCGCCGGTGAACGCGCCGCGCTCGTGACCGAACAGCTCGCTCTCGAGCAGGGTCTCGGGCAGCGCCGCGCAGTTGAGCTTGATCAGCGGCTTGTCCGTGCGCGGCGACCGGCGGTGGATCGCCTCGGCGACCAGCTCCTTGCCCACCCCGGTCTCTCCGAGCACGAGCACCGTCATGTGCGACGACGCGATCCGCTCGACGAGCGTGTAGACCCGCTGCATCGTCGCGTCGATCACGATCGGAGCATCCTGGGAAACAGGTACTGCCGCCCGCTCGGGTGAGCGACCAGTGCGCATGCCGGCGCGCAGCTGACCGATCAGCGTCTCGACCGTCGTCCCGTCCTCCGGTGCGAGCGCGACCGCGGAGAGCACCGCGGTACCGGCCGCACGCGCTGTCTCGACCAGCTGATCCATCACCCTCGCACCTTCGGCGCGACCGAGCTCGGGGAGGATCACGAGGTAGTCGTCGCCGGCATCCTCGGCGACGAGATCCATCGGTCGTAGCGATCCGGCGATTTGATCGAGGATGGCGTCGTTGGCGATCCGTAACAAGGCCACCGTGCAGAACCGGTGATACCGCACGGCGCGATCCACCTCGGCGCGCAACCGTGCCTCGCCCGCGTCTGCATCTACGATCGCGGTCGGGCGTGGGAGGCCACTCGTGATGTTGACGAGCGCGATGATCGGACCGATCGCGACCTCGTCTCCGTGGGCGAGGCGATGGGGGCCTTCGATCTTCGCGCCGTTGACGCGCACCCCGTTGCGGCTCTTGAGATCCTCGATCTCGATGTGGTCGCTGGTGCGCCGGATCCGCGCGTGCGTGCGGGAGACCTTCTCGTGGTCGAGCATGAAGGTCGAGCCCCGGGATCGACCGAACGTGACATCGACACCGTCAGGGAGATCGAGGACGCGCGACTTGCCCTCGGGTGCGTAACCCTCGACATGTACGACGAGGAATGCCCGCCTCTCCTGCTGGGCCAGGAGCGTGCCGCCGTCTTGCGTCAGGAAGTCGGTTGCCATGTGTTGTACAAACCCTGCACAATTATCAAGTCGTGCGCAGCAGGTCGGTGAAAGGTTTCAGGCCCTTCCTGGCGACCCTGCGTGGCAGACGCATTGCACTCATGCATCGTGCCATGCGTCCGGGACTTGTGTTGATCACGGCTGCCTGCCTCGCAGGTTGTCCGGGCCCACAGGACCCCACCACCGACGCCAACCCCGATCTCGATTCGAGTCACGATGGGAGCGGGCGCGACTCCAAGTTGCGCATCGAGTGGGAGACGACTCCGGAGATCCCGGGAACGACGGTCTCGGGACATCTCCTGGACGATGTCCGGTTTCGGATGGAGAACCTCAAGGCCACGGTGGATGTCGATCCCAACGATCCGAACACCACACGCGACGAGGTCAAGTTGCACTGGACCTCCGAGGAAGCGCCGGAGGCCCTGACCTTCTCCGATGCGCCCGCTGGCCGCTACACCCAGATCCTGTTGAAGCTCGACGAGGGCGACGGGGAGGACTCGTACGAGATCCGTGGCGTGTCGAACCAAGGTGATTCGTTCAGGCTCGAGGACAACGCGACGATCTCGATCGCGATGACGTGCAACTTCATCCTCCTGCCCGGCGAGACCAAGACGGTGACCGTCCACATCGATCTCCAGCCGGGCATCGATGCCGTGGATATCGAGGCGCTCGAGGCTGGCGATGGGGTGGATCACCATCTCGACGCCGACGACAACCCCGCGGTGGCTGCGCAGCTCCGCACCGCTCTCCAGTCCGCGTTCAGCGTTCGAGAGAACTAGCGATCGCGGCGACGATCCGGTCGGCGCTGTTGCCGTCCCACATCTCGGGCACGCGTGCCGCGGCACGCACCTCGTCGATCTTGTAGAACGCGGCGATGATCGCCTCGCGCTTGGTGCCGACGAGCTGATTGGTGCCCTGCTCGACGGTGACCGGCCGCTCGGTGTTGTCGCGTAGCGTGATGCACGGAACGCCGAGCACGGTGGTCTCCTCCTGCACGCCGCCGGAATCGGTGAGGACGACCTTCGCGGAGGACTGCAGGCGCAAGAAATCGAAGTAGCCCTGCGGTTCGATCAGCTTCCATGAAGGCGACAGTTGAAGGCCGAGATCCTCGATCCGCTTGCGCGTGCGCGGGTGGACCGGAAACACGAGCGGGATGCCGAACCCGTCGAGGATCCCGATCAGGTTGAACAGCATGTCCGGATCGTCGACGTTGCTCGGCCGATGCAGCGTGACGAGGCCATAGGCCTGCTCCGCGAGGCCGAGCGTCTGCAGCACCGTCGATTGCATCGCCCGCTCGCGCGCGGCGAGCAGCGTATCGATCATCACGTTGCCGACCATGATCGCGCGCTCTGGTCCGACGCCTTCGCGCGCCAGGTTTGTCATGCCGGACGGCTCGGAGACGAACAGCAGATCGCTGATCACGTCGGTGAGCAGCCGGTTGGTCTCCTCCGGCATGTCGCCATCGCCGGAGCGCAGCCCCGCCTCGACGTGAATGATGACAGGGCGCCTGCGAGGTGCACCGCGGAAGCGGAACTCCTCGTTGCGGAACATCTTCGCAGCCACCATCGCGCAGCCGATCGTGGAGTTGACGTCACCGACCACGAGCACGGCGTGCGGCTGCTCGGCTTGCACCACCGGCTCGAACCGCTTCATGATCTCGGCGGTCTGCTGGGCGTGAGAGCCAGAGCCGACCTCGAGCTCGATGTCGGGGCGCGGGATCGCGAGCTCGTCGAAGAACACCTTCGACAGCTTGTCGTCGTAGTGCTGACCGGTGTGGACGAGCCGCGCATCGAACCGCGGATCCTTGCGGAACGCGCGGAGCAGCGGCGCGATCTTCATGAAGTTTGGCCGCGCACCAGCCACGCAGAGAATTCGCCAGGACATGGATGCCGCGACCATACTACGCGACGGTCAACACGATCTTGCCGCGCGCACGCCCTCGCTCGAGCTCGGCGAACGCCTCGCGAAACTGCGCGAGCGTGAACGTGGCGTGGAGAATCGGGCGCAGCGATCCCGCCTCGATCCACGACGCGAGCTCGGCGAGCTGCGCACCATCGGGTCGCATGAACAGGTAGTGAAACGCCACGCCGGCCTTCGCAGCAGCGCGCCGCCGCCCGAACGTGCCCAGCCAGATCACCGGGCGCGCGAACGCCGGCAACCACTGGCGGGCGAACTCTCCATCGGGCAACCCCGCGACGCCAACGACCGTGCCTCCGCGCTTGGTCGCTCGGATCGAGGCCTTCTCCGTCGTCCCGAGCGTGTCGAACACCGCATCCACCTCGGGAAGGGGCTCGTGCTTCGTGTAGTCGACGATCACATCCGCACCCAACCCCCGCACGAAGTCGGCGTTGTTGCCGCTCGTCGTCGCCGTGACATGCAGACCTAGCTGCTTCGCGATCTGCACCGCGAGGCTCCCCACGCCACCGGCGGCGGCGTGGATCAACACCCGCTGCCCCGTCGTCAGACCCGCGACCTCGCGCAGTGCCTGCAGCGACGTCAGTCCTGCCAGCGGGATCGCCGCCGCCTCCGCGAACGTGATCGCCGGCGGCTTCTTTGCGACCACGTCCTCGTGCGCGCAGACTCTCTCCGCGAACGCACCCATGCGGTTCTTCTCGAGGCGAACGAAGACCTCGTCGTCGACCTTGAACTTGGTCACCGCCGCACCCACCGCCTCGACGATCCCGGCCGCATCGCAGCCGAGCGCGATCGGCGGTTTGGCCTCGAACACGAGCTTGGTCTTGCCCTGTCGAATCTTGTAGTCGAGCGGGTTCAAGCTCGCGGCCTTGACCCGAATTCGGACGTCGTGTGGCTCCACCTCGGGAACCTCACGCTCGACGAGCGCGAGCACTTCCGGTCCGCCATAGCGCGTTGCGACTACCGCCTGCATGCGGCGGCAGCATATGCTTTGGCGTGGTTCGATCGCTGATGGTCCTTGTCGTTTTGTTGGGCGTGCGCGTCGCCTTCGCGCAAGCCCCGGAGCCCACCGGCAAACACCCGCGCATCCTGCTCGACGACACGCTGCGAGCGACGTGGAAGCAGCAAGCTCAGGCGAAGGACATCGCGATCACGCGCGCGATCGATCGCTGCGAGGACACGCGCACACGCCCGGGCGAGTACCAGATCGACTCGTACATGGGCTTCGACTGGAACGCGTCGCTCCAGGCATGCCTGATCGCGTGGGTCGCGCGCGGCAACAACGAGGATGCGAAGTCCGCGGTGATCTTCGCGCAGGCGCTGATCGATGACATCCGCACGATCGGCGACAACAAGGGTGGGTTCGACGCGATCAAGCGCGACACGGGCTACTCGGTGCGCAGCGTGCCGCCGTACGTCGCGCTCGCGTACGACTGGCTCTACGACCACCCGGCGATGACGGCGTCGCTCAAGCAGCGGATCCGCGAGCGGCTGCTCGAGTGGATGGTCTGGTACAAGAAGGACGGCTATCACGCGCACACCGGCGGCAATAACTACAACGCCGGGTACGTGTTCGCCGCCACGCTCGCTGCGGTCGCGATCGGTGGGGAAGGCGGCGAGGCCGGGACGGCGCTGTGGAAGCACGTGCGCGACGACATCTGGGAGAAGGACATGGCGAAGGCGCTCGGTGCCGGCGGCATCCTCGACGGTGGCGACTGGTGGGAAGGCTGGCAGTACGCGCCGCTGTCGATCGCGGAGTACGCGACCACGGCGCTCGTCGCGCAGCAGCACGGCATCAAGATCGACGGCGTCGACAAGTGGTTGACCGCGACGCTGCTGCGCTCGGTCCACGCTCGCTCTGGTGCGCGCGACACGATCGCGCCGCTCGGTGATGTCGAGGACAAGACGCCACCGTCGATGCCGCACGATCCGCTGACGTTCCTCGGCATCATGATCGGGCCCACGCCCGGCGCCGCGAAGAGCCAGGCCGCCTCCGAGTACAACCGACTCAAGCTGACGGTGAAGGGCAACTTCCTCTACGTCGCGCTCGCGCAAGCGGCGAAGATCAAGCCCGCACCCGTCGCGCTCGACAAGTGGCCCACCGCTTACTACGCCCCGGGCACCCGCGCGTTCTACGCCCGGACGACCTGGGCGAAGGAAGGCGTCTGGATGATGACCACGTGCGCGGCCACGCCGCACGACGACGCCGACCATCAACCGCCGATGGCCGGCAACCTGACCGTCACGCGCGGCGTCGACGAGGTGATCGTCGATCCGTCGCCGTACGGGTCGATGTCGACGCTGACCACCAACGCACCGACGGTGGAGTCCAAGCAGCTGCCGCCGAACTACCACCCGAGTCAGGCGCCGTGGAGCGAGACCACGCACTTCGTGTGGGCCTCGCAGACCGCGAGTGGCGTGATCGCCACGCGCTGCGACTACGCAGATCAGTACAAGTTCCAGAGCCGTGCGAGCGACGTCCCACTCGCGGTGCGCGACCTCGTCGTGATCCCATGGGGCGGCAAGAAGGACAGCGCCTCGATCGTCGTGATCGACCGCGCCGAGACTCCGGGCGCGGAGTTTCCGATGCACCTGCGATTTCGCTCGACGGCGAACTTCACGCTCGCGGGTGAGGTCGCGCAGGCGAAGGTCGGGGCGAGCACGCTGTCGGTCCACAAGGTCGTCGGCGCGGGCAAGCCCGAGGTTCGATCGGTCCAGCCCGGCGACTGCTGGAAGGGCGATCGCGGCAAGTGCGATTCCGCGCGGTTCCCGATCGGCGAGTACCGCGTGCAGATTCCCGGCGACAAGCCGCAGGCGATCCACGTGGTCGACGTCGCCGGCGGCGATGCCGTGACGATCGCGGCGCTGTCTCCAACCACCACCCATCTGCGTCGCGGCACGCAGGACGCGTACGTCGGCTCGAAGGCCGGATACTCGGTGACCCCCTCGGCAGGTGCGATCCACGTCCTCCTCGCGGAGACCGCGAATCAGAAAGTCTCTGTCTCGAAGGATGGCGCGAAGTGCAAGGTCGACGCGACGGATGGCGGAACGCGCGAGCCCGGACCCATCGTCGTCGTGGTCGATGCCAGCTGCGCTGCCGTCGACGATATCCGCACCGGGCCGGCGACTCCCGACTTCGCGGGTGGCTCGGCTTCGCTGATCCCGATCGCCGGTCCGCCGCAGCGGAGCAAGACGCGCGGTGGGTGCTGCGACGGCGGTGCCAGCGGTGCTTCCGTCGCGATCGGGCTCGTCGTGCTCGCGGGAGTGCGACGCAGACGGCGCCCCTAGAGTAACTTCCCTTGCGAATGCCGCTTCCGATCATCGCCTTCTCCAAGGACTGGACGGGCGATCACACCTCCAACCATCACGTGCTGCGCGAGCTCGCGAAGACGCGCCGCGTGCTGTGGATCAACAGCATCGGGACACGCGCTCCGAGCCTCGCGAGTGGGCGTGACCTCGGCACGATCCGCCGCAAGCTCACCGAGGTGGCGAAGGCCGCGCAGAACGTCGAGAACGATCTGTGGGTCGTCACGCCGCTGGTGTTGCCGATGGCGAAGTCGCCGGCGATGCGGATGCTCAACCGGCTCCTGATCAAGACCCTGATCAGCGCCGCGCGCCGCCGGCTCGACATCGAGGCGTTCGAGCTGTGGACGTTCCTGCCGAACGTCGCCGACTACCTCGATCAGGGTCAGGCGGTCACCGTCTACTACTGCGTCGACGAGTGGTCGCTGTTCGAGTACCTCGACAAGGACACGACGGTGAACGCCGAGCGCGAGCTACTGAAGCGCACCGACATCGTGTTCGCCATCAACCGCTCGCTCGCGGATGCGAAGCGGCCGTTCGTCCCGTCGACGTTCATCTCGCCGCACGGCGTGGACCACGCGCTGTTCTCTCGCGCGCTCGATCCGGCGACCACGCTCCCCGACGCGCTCGCGGCGATCCGCAAGCCGCGGATCGGGTTCGTCGGCACGCTGCGCGACTGGGTAGATCTCGAGCTGATCGCGCACATCGCACGCTCTCGCCCGCAGTGGAGCATCGTCCTCGTCGGCCGCAAGCTGATGGACACCACTGTCATCGACGGCATCCCGAACATCCATCTGATCGACGCGGTGCCGCACGACGAGCTGCCCCGCTACTTCGCCGGCTACGACGTCGGCATCATTCCGTATCGTCGCCAGGCGCGGATGACCTACGTCAATCCGCTCAAGCTGCGCGAGTACCTCGCCGGTGGGTTGCCGGTGGTGTCGACGCCGCTCGACGAGGCCGGGAAGTATCCCGGGATGTGCGCGGTGGCCGAGGATCGCGATGACTTCGTCGCGGCGATCGAGCATGCACTTCGCATCGATTCTCCCGCGGCGCGCCGCGCGCGTTCGGAGGCGATGCGAGCCGAGACCTGGAAGGCCCGGGTCGACAGGGTCGAGAAGCACATCGACGACTTCCTCGAGCACGGACCGCAGGGGGTCCTCTCCGAGCGAGTCCCCTTCCTCGTCACCGGCGCAGGGGGCAGGCTCGGTCGGGCGGTCGTCAAGCGGCTGCGCGCCGACGGCAACCTCGTACGGATCTTCGTGCGCCACATCCCCAAGGTGCCGCTGGATGGCATCGAGTACGTCGTCGGCGATCTCGCCGATGCGGAGGCGGTCGACCGCGCGGTCAAAGGTGCCGACGTCGTGATCCATGCCGCCGCGACGATGACGGGTGACTGGGCTGCGCACGAGAGCGGCACGATCGCCGGCACGCGCAACGTGATCGCGGCGTGCACCGCGCATCACGCCAAGCAACTCGTCTACATCTCGTCGCTGTCCGTCGTCCATTTCGCCGGCTCGTCGGTGATCGACGAGCACGCCGGTCTCGAACCGAACCCTGAAGCGCGCGGGTTCTACACCCAGGCCAAGCTCGTTGCGGAGCAGCTGGTCACCGCGGCCGCGAAGCAAGGGCTCCCATGCGTGATCCTGCGCCCGGGCCAGATCTTCGGCGGCGGCATCCCGGTGATCAACGGCGCGGTCGCGCGCAACGCCGGCGGACGCTGGCTGATCCTCGGCGACGGCTCGCTCGAGCTCCCGCTGGTCTACATCGAAGACGTCGTCGACGGCATCACCGCGGCGATCGCGAAGCAGCTCGTCGAGGGGCAGATCATCCAGCTCGTCGATCCGGTGCACCTGACGCAGGCCGAGTTGCTCGATGCCGTCGGTGGTGACCGAGGACGGATCGCACTCCCTCGCAGCGTGGTGCTCGCACTCGGCGGTCTCAGCGAGCTACCGCTCAAGCTGCTCGGCAAGACCAGCCCGATCGCGAGGTACCGTCTCGCGTCGGCGATGGCGCGGGTCGAGTACCGCAGCGAGCGCGCGCGTCAGCTGCTCGGCTGGGAGCCCCGCGTGGGCGTGCGCGCTGGACTGCTCAAATAAGCACGGTGCCGGCGACCGACCAGTGCCGCAGGATTTGCGCGAACTGGATAGTCGGCATCGCGGTCGGCAACGATCCGCGCGCCGTCGCTACAATGCGCGAGTGATCAGAATCGTCGACGGGAACGAAGCGGTGGCCTGGGTCGCGCATCGGGCGAGCGAGGTGCTCGCGATCTATCCGATCACGCCGAGCTCGTCGATGGGCGAGCTCGCCGACGAGTGGTCCGCGCATGGTCAGCCCAACATCTGGGGGCAGGTCCCGACGGTCGTCGAGATGCAATCGGAGGCAGGGGCGGCCGGGGCGCTGCACGGCGCCCTCAGCGCCGGGGCGCTGTGCACGACGTTCACCGCCTCGCAGGGCCTGCTGCTGATGATTCCGGACATGTACAAGATCGCCGGCGAGCTCACGCCGTTCGTGATGCATGTCGCCGCACGGACGATCGCGACCCACGCACTCTCGATCTTTGGCGATCACTCGGATGTCATGGCGTGTCGGCAGACCGGCTTCGCGATGCTGTGCAGCTCGTCGGTGCAAGAGGCGCATGACCTTGCCGTGATCGCGCACGCGACGACGCTGCAGGCGCGGATCCCGTTCCTCCACTTCTTCGATGGGTTTCGCACGTCGCACGAGCTCGCGAAGATCGAGCTCGTCGACGAGGAGATCCTGCGTGCGATGCTCGAGACGTGGGCGATCGAGGCCCACCGGGCGCGCGCTCTCTCACCGGATGCGCCGACGTTGCGAGGAACCGCGCACAATCCTGACACCTACTTCCAGGCGCGCGAGGCGAGCAACCTGTTCTACGACGCGTGTCCGGAGCTCGTGCGAGGTGCGATGGCGAAGTTCCACGCGCTGACCGGACGCCGCTACGATCTCGTCGAGTACGCCGGTCATCCGGAGGCCGAGCGGGTGATCGTCATCATGGGATCGGGCGCCGAGGCCACGCGCGAGACCGTGGCGTGGCTCGCCGCGCGGGGCGAGCGGGTCGGCGTGCTGATAGTACGGCTCTACCGGCCGTTCCCGTGCGCGCTCCTGCTCGAGGCGCTGCCGCGGACGACACGTGCGATCGCGGTCCTCGATCGGACCAAGGAGCCGGGCGCGCCGGGCGATCCGCTGTGGCTCGACGTCGTGGCGGCCGTCGCCGAGGCGCGCCGCACGAGATCGCTGCCCCTGGCCACCGAGCCCGTGGTCGTCGCGGGTCGCTACGGCTTGTCGTCGAAGGAGCTCACGCCGGCGATGCTCGCGGCGGTGTTCGCCAACCTCGCCGCCGAGGTGCCGCGCAGCGGGTTCACGCTCGGCATCGAGGACGACATCACGCATCGCTCGCTACCGTACGACGCCAGCGTCCGGATCGAGCCCGACGACGTCATGCGCGCGGTGGTGTTCGGACTCGGCTCCGATGGCACCGTTGGCTCGAACAAGAACACGATCAAGATCATCGGCGAGGGCACCTCGCAGTTCGTCCAGGGGTACTTCGTCTACGACTCGAAGAAGTCCGGTTCGGTCACGGTCTCGCACCTGCGGTTTGGACCGCGGCCGATTCTCTCGACGTACCTGATCGATCGGGCGCACCTCGTCGCTTGCCACCATCCCCAGTTCCTCGAACGCCTCGAGATCGTCGAGCTCGCCGCGCCGGGTGCCACGCTGCTCCTCAACGCACCCTGGGCGCCCGAGCAGGTGTGGGACCGGCTGCCCGCCGAGGTGCGAGCCGGCCTGGTCGAGAAGCAGATGCGCTTGTTCGTGATCGACGCCTATCGCGTCGCCGAGGAGGTCGGGCTCGGCAAGACCCTCGGCACCGTGATGCAGGCGGCGTTCTTCCTGCGATCGGGGGTGTTGCCGCCCGCGCAGGCGCTCGCCGCGATCAAGCACTCGATCGAGAAGTCCTACGGCAAGCGTGGGGACGTGATCGTCAAGCGCAACTTCGCGGCGGTCGAGCTGGCCGAGGCACGGCTCGTCGAGGTTCCTGTCCCGGCGCAGGCGGGAGGTGGCGTGCCACGGCCGTCGATGCTCGCGAACCTCGGCAAGGCACCGCCGACGTTCGTCGAGAAGGTCACCGCCGTGCTGATGGCGGGCAAGGGTGATCTGCTGCCGGTCAGCGCGTTTCCGGTCGATGGGGCGTGGCCGGTGGGGACGTCGATCTGGGAGAAGCGATCGATCGCGCTCGAGCTGCCTCGGTGGGATCCCGACGTCTGCATCCAGTGCAACAAGTGCGCGCTGATCTGCCCGCATGCCGCGATTCGCACGAAGGTGTTCGACCCGGCGCTGCTCGCCGGCGCGCCCGCAGCGATGCCGTCGATGCCGTACAAGGCCAAGGAGCATGCGGGTCAGCAGTACGTGGTGCAGGTAGCACCCGATGACTGCACCGGATGCGGGCTGTGCGTCGCCTTCTGCCCGGCCAAGGACAAGACGAACCCGCGCCACAAGGCGATCGACATGGTGGCCGCGTCGACCACGCGCGAGACCGAGCGTGCGCGCTGGAGCTTCGTGTCGGAGTTGCCGGCGACCGAGCGCCGGCGCGTCCACCTCGACATCAAGGGGAGCCAGCTGCTCGAGCCGCTGTTCGAGTTCTCGGGTGCGTGCGCCGGCTGCGGCGAGACGCCCTACGTGAAGCTCGTCAGCCAGCTGTTCGGCGATCGCGCGATCATCGCGAACGCCACCGGGTGCTCGTCGATCTACGGCGGCAACCTGCCGACCACGCCGTGGCGGACCGATGCCGAGGGCCGCGGCCCGGCGTGGGCGAACTCGCTGTTCGAGGACAACGCCGAGTTCGGGCTCGGGATCCGGCTCGCGGTGGATTCGCATCGCGCGCGCGCCCTCGCACGGCTGCACGGGCTCGCGAGCCAGCTCGGCGACGAGCTGGTGACCGCGCTGGCGACCGCGGACCAGCACGACGAGGCCGGCATCGCCGACCAGCGTGCTCGCGTCGCGGTGCTGCGCGAGCGGCTGCGCGGCCTCCCCTCCCCGGAGGCACGCGAGCTCGGGTTGCTCGCGGACTACCTCGTCGTCAAGAGCGTGTGGATCATCGGCGGCGATGGCTGGGCGTACGACATCGGCTACGGTGGCCTCGACCACGTGCTCGCGACCGGAGCGAACGTCAACGTGCTCGTGCTCGACACCGAGGTGTATAGCAACACCGGCGGCCAGCAGTCCAAGGCGACCCCGACCGGCGCCTCGGCGAAGTTCGCGTCCGCCGGAAAGGAGATCGCGAAGAAGGATCTCGGGCTACTCGCGATGTCCTATGGCCATGTCTACGTCGCGCGGATCGCGCTCGGGGCCAAGGACAAGCAGACGCTCGACGCGCTGCGCGAGGCCGAGAGCTGGTCTGGCCCCTCGCTCGTGATCGCGTACAGCCACTGCATCGCACACGGGTACGATCTGGTGCGTGGCGCCGAGCAGCAGAAGCTGGTCGTCGACTCCGGGATCTGGCCGCTGTACCGCTACGATCCGCGACGCGCCGAGCAAGGCGAGCCCGCGCTGGTGCTCGATTCGATCGGTGGCAAGGCGAAGGTGCGCGACTACATGCGCAACGAGGGCCGGTTTCGCGTGGTCGAGCTCGCGGATCCCGAGCGCTTCGCACGCGCCGTCAAGTCCGTCGAGGAGCAGGCCCAGCGGCGCCTCGCGCTCTACCAGCAACTGGCCACCATCAAGACCTCCCCGCGAGGAGAAGACCGATGAACCTCTCTGTCGACTACCTCGGCCTCCAGCTCGCGCACCCGCTCGTGGTGGGTGCCTCTCCGATCGGCGATCGGCTCGATCAGGTGCTGCGCTACGAAGATGCTGGCGCGTGTGCGATCGTGATGCGCTCGATCTTCGAGGAGCAGATCGAGCTCGATCAGGTGGCCGCGCACCGCCACCTCGACGCTCATAGCGACGCGGAGGCCTCGAGCATGGCGCCCGAGACCGACGTGTTCGCGCTCGGCCTCGATGGCTACCTCGAGCAGCTAGCGCGCCTCCGGACGCGCACCAAGCTCACCGTGATCGGGTCGCTCAACGGCACGAGCCCCGGTGGCTGGACCGACTACGCCAGGAGGATCGAGCAAGCCGGCGCCCACGCCCTCGAGCTCAACCTGTACAGCGTGCCGGCAGATGCCGCGCGCTCGGGGAGTGACCTCGAGGCGGAGCAGCTCGAGACGGTGCGCTCGGTCGCGAGCGCGATCGCGATCCCGGTCGCCGTGAAGCTGTCACCGTTCTACTCGTCGCTGCCGCACTTCGTGGGCGAGCTCGAGCGCACCGGCGTGCGTGGCGTCGTGCTGTTCAACCGGTTCTACCAGGCCGACATCGATCCGATCGGGCTCGAAGCGAGGCGCACGCTGCACCTGTCCACCCCCGAGGAGCTGCTGCTCCGGCTGCGCTGGCTCGCG
>JBBQJJ010000056.1:0-30414 GCA_038325805.1 Haliangiales bacterium | reverse complement strand
CCGAGCCGTCGGTCAGCTCGGCACCGCAGTGCGTACATGGATCGGTGCGGGTGATCGCGCCGCACGTCGGACAGGTCGCTAGCTCGTCCATCGCGAGATGGTCTCACTTGCCGATGGCGTCGCGCAGCTCCGGCACCAGCTTGTCGACGTCAGCATACGCTAGGCTCGCGGGGTGACAGCGCTCGTCGTGCTAGGCATGCACCGCAGTGGCACCAGCTGCCTCGCGGGCATGCTGGAGGCTGCGAACGTCGCGAGGGCCGGCGCGGCGATCCGCAACTGGGACAACGCGCGCGGCCATCACGAACGACTCGAGCTGGTGCGGCTCGACGAGGCCGTGCTCGCACACAGCGGTGGGAACTTCCTGTCGGCGCCGGCCGAGGTGCGCTGGACCGAGGAGCACGCCGCGGCGAGGGATGCACTGTTGCGGGAGGATGCGCCGCTCCTCAAGGATCCACGGATGTTGCTCGTGCTGCCGTTCTGGCGAGCATCGGCGATTCCGTGGCGTGCGATCGGCATCGTGCGTCATCCGTTGGCGGTCGCGCGGTCGCTCGCGGCATGGCGGGAGGTGCCGCTCGTCGAGGGCATCGCCCTGTGGCTCGCGCACAACCGCGTGCTCGCGACGGCGGGCGCGCCGGTGCTCGACTTCGATCGCCCGAAGGATCACGTCGTCGACGAGGTGGCCGCGATCGTCGGCGCAGACCCCGCGTTGCTCGCGGCCGGGTACCTCGAGGAGCTCGTCCATCATGACGATCGCGATGCCCCGGCGATCGAGGGGCTCGACGAGGCGACCGCGCTGTACCGGGAGCTCGGAGGGCAGGGCGGTTCGCGCGGATCGTTCCCGCGCGCCTTGTTCGAGGCCTTCGAGCGCGAGCTGCGCGCCGGTGCCGTCGAGGCCGCGCTGACTGCAGCCCGTGCTGCGCTCGCGCAGACCGCAGATCCGACGGCGGTCCTGGTGCCTGCAGTCGCCGCCCTGATCCGTGCGCGTGCGTGGGTCGCGTCCCGGGGCCTGATCGCTGCGAGCCCGCCTACGAGCGACGGGCTCGTCGATCTGTTGTTCGGCAAGGTGTTGCTCGCGGCCGGCGCTCCGGTCGAGGCACGGCCGTACCTCGAGGCAGCGTGTGCGGTACCGAACCCGCACTATCAAGCGCTCGCCCTGCTGCCGCAGGCCCTGCGGAGCTCGGGTGACAAGGATGCGGCGCGCGCTGCCCTCGAGCGCGTCGTCGCCGCGGCACTCTATCCACATGGTCCGCTCGCGACGCTCGCCGAGTGGAGCTTCGTCGACGGCGATCGGCCCGCCGCGATCGCCGGCATGGCTCGCGCGATCGCCGTTGCCCCTCCACACCGTCGGGGCCGCTTGCGCTGCCGTCGTGCCGAGTGGCTACGCGATGTGGGTGATGTCGCCGCTGCTCGTCTCGAGCTCGAGCTTGCCCTCGTCGAAGATCCAGCCTATCGCCGCACCGGCGATGTCCTCGTCACGCTCGCTCGCTGATCGGGGGCTGGGCAGCGAGGCGAATTGTCATTTGCCGCCAGGACCGCGGATTTCGCGAGCTTGGAGGGGTAGATCCTGTCCCCGTGATGGAAGTGGCCTCGTGGGAGCCGGCGCGATTCGCGCAGCCGAGGTTTCGCCGGGTGATGGATCTGATCGAGCGGCTCGCGACGCCGGCGTGGCCGTGCGTGGCTGCGATCGACGAGGCGTTCGCGCCGGAGCTCCGGTCCGTGGGCATGCGGTTGATCGAAGCGCCGAAGACGAAGGCCGCGCTCGCTGCCGACGGCACCATTGATCTGGCGAGTCTTTACGAGGTCCGCATCGTCGAGCGTGGCGAGGTGCCGACCCGGCCGAATAACCTGCACGACCTGCTCAACGCGGTCGTGTGGGCGGCATTTCCGGTTTCCAAGCTCGCCCTGACCAGGCGGCTCGCCGAGATCCAGCGTGCTCGTGCTGCGGGCAGGGCGACGCTACCCTCCGCGCGCAGCCGCGAGCATGATCGACTCGCGATGATCGACGAGGGCGCCGTGCTGTACGTCGGCGGGCAGGTGTGGATCTTCGGGCACGCGATCTACGAGCACGCGTACGAAGGCCGCCTCGACATCCGCGGCGGTGCCATCGATCTCGACGTCGACGAGCCATCCCGCGCCGCGATCGATCGCGCCTTTGCTGCCGTCGAATTCTCGACCGCGATGCGCTCCGGGCCGGGTGTGGCAATCGACGACGGAACGTTGCCGGGCAGTCGGTGAGGCGAAACACGCTCGTCATCGACCGCACGTAGGTTCGCCGCCATGCAGTCCTCCGTCGTTCGTTACTCCGGCAAGTTCCGTTTCGACAACCGGTCGAGCCTGGATCAAGCCCTCGGGCTCGCCCATACGAGGATCGCTGAAGACGCCGAGCTCGCCGGCCTCGAAGGCGGTTGGCAGCGGTGCTTTCAGATCCAGGATTCCACCCTCGCAGTGACGGTCGCGTTGCCGTCGCACGAGCGGCAGCGCTTCGCCGCGGCCGAGGTGTTCGCCGTGCTGTCCCGCGAGGCGGTCGATGGCTCGGTGGTCGCGACGATCGACGACGTACCGATCGAGTACTACACGGTGCAGCGACTGACCGCCAACGGGGTCTTTTAGGTGAGATCTTAGGAGCCGTTTCTGACGAGGATTCGCACATGCGCTTTCTCGGCCGCAGTCACGATCCGTGGGTACGTGCATGGATCTCGACGTCGAGTACGACCGCACCGAACTCTGCTTTCGGGTGGTGTTTCTGCCGGGCCCTCGTCTCAGACGTCGGACGATCCGGTGATGGACACCTCCTCCGCGCGCACTCGGCGCGAGTCGGGATCAAGGTCCTCGCGACCCACCAAGCGTAATCGTTATAACGATTGTCATAACCAATCTCGCTATAACCGTCGTTATAACGAACGCTCGTCGAGGATGTGTGCGGGGTCCGCAGCAAACGCGTACTAGGTTACGTACTAGCTCACCCTCATAGGTGAGATCTTAAGCGCGGTCTCCGACGAGGAATCGGCGGGAGATCCCGGGGTATCAGCTACACGAACAAGCTGCGTGCGCAGTTCGCGACGTCGATGATCTTCGGCCCCCTAGCGAGCGAAATGATCGCGCAGGGCACGCAGTCGCTTGCGAGTCTCCCAGCGAAACACGCGCGCCATGATCGGCTCGAACAGCCACCGCAGCAGCCGCGGCTTGGCTTCGAACGACCACGTGTACGTGATCTTCGAGCTCCCCTCGTCGATCGGCTCGTGCTTGATCGAGGCGGCCCACCGTCCGAAGAACGGCGGCCGATTGGTCATCTCGACCGCCGCGACGTGCGGGCGATCGAACGACACGTAGCGCGTCGCGAGCGCCAGGCCTCCGAGCGATCGCCGCCCGACGCACACCGAGCTGACGCCCTTGCCTGCGGCGGTCGCACCGCCGGTCAGGTACGCCTTGCTCAGCAACGTGTCCCAGCTCAGCCGGCGATCGTAGTCGTGCACGAGATCGAACACCACCTCGCATGGTGCCGGGATGATCTCGGAGACGCGGTCGCGGCGCATCCGGCAATGGTAGCTCTATAGTCAGCGCGTGCGAGATGGACTGTTCAGGTGGATCGCTCTCGGAGTCGTCTTGCTCGCGGGGGGCATCGTGATCTGGATGATCAACGACGTGCGGATGGAGCTGAAGGCGACCAACGCGATCGTCACCAAGCAGCTACCCGCGATCCTCGATAACGCGAAGCAGGTCGGCGATACGATGGCGAAGCTCGCGAAGGACATCGATGCGCTGCGCAACCTCGCCGGCGTCGGCGGTGCGCGCGACAAGTCTCTCGCGATCTATGCCGACGGCGTGCTCGGCTTCCTCGACAAGCAGCCTGGCCAGATCGGCCTCGAGAAGGTGTTGAACAAGGAGCTCAAGGACCTGGTGCCCGTCACCGAGTGGGTCGCCGGTGCGCGGAAAGAAGCGCTGTGGCTGACGTTTCGCGCGAACACCAAGGCCGAGCTGCTCGATCGGCTTGGCAAGACCAAGTTCGGCTCGGCGTGGATCTACCAACCGCCGAGCGGTCCCCCGCTCACGTTGATCGCGTTCTTGAAGGCGAACCACCCCGAGTCTGCAGCGCTGTAGCGTCCCGTCGGCAATGTGTCGTCGATGGTCGTCGTAGCCAAGGGGCGACCGCGTTGCTAGTGCGTCTTCGCGTAGGTAATCGCGTCGACGATCTCGTGCGCGACCTCGCGATCGATCCGCTCGAGCCGCGCCGTCTTGAACTGCTGCATCGCCGCGTTGAGCGCGCCCAACCTCGCCTCGATGTCGTCGAGCTCGCCGCGATCGTGGAGCTCGTGGCGGAGCGTGTCGCAGACATAGTGGACACAGCGCGCCGGCCGATGTTCGACCTCGAGGCTGCAGCCTCGCTCGCCGCGAAACGAGCAGCCCGCGTGGTCGCCCTTCGCCGCGACGAGATCTCGCGCCCGCGTCCCTGCATGAGCGAGCGCGGCGACCTCGTGGTCGTCGAACACGTCGTTCGTCACTCCGCAGCAGCAATCGCCGCCGCTGTAATGCCCGTTCGGCCATGGCTGCCCAGCAGCGCACGATGCGCAGGATGTGACCTCGGTGAGCGCGCGCACCACCGCGAGCTTGGCTGTTTGGACCTCCGCGGCGAGCGCATGCTCGGTCTCGTCGGTGATCGGTTCGGCTCGCAACCGCCGGCGCAGCTCGATCAGCTCGGCAGCCCGCGACGCGGGTTGGCGCAGCTTGATCAACAAGCGCTCGACGGCGATCAGCACGCCCAACCATACCTCTGATAGCGTGCGGGGATGTCTGTTCACCTCGAGGCGCGTCCAGGAGAAATCGCGCCGATCGTGCTGCTTCCCGGCGATCCGCTCCGTGCGCAGTTCCTCGCCGAGCGCTTCCTGACCGATGCCGTTTGCCACAACAGTGTTCGCAACGCGCTCGGTTTCACCGGCACGTACAAGGGCGTTCGCGTCTCGATCCAGAGCACCGGCATGGGCATGCCGTCGGCTGCGATCTACGTCTCGGAGCTGCTCACCACGTACAACGCCCGCGTGTTGATCCGCATCGGCACCTGCGGCGCGATCCGCGCGGATCTCCGCACCCGCGATCTCGTGCTCGCGCAATCGGCGGCGACCGACTCGGCGATGTTTCGCCAGACCTTCAATGGCGCCACCTATTCCGCGGCTGCGAGCTTCGATCTCCTGCACCGCGCACACGCCCTCGCCACCGAGTGGGGCAAGCCGCTGCGCGTCGGCCAGGTGCTGACGAGCGACACGTTCTATCCCGACGAGTCTCAGCTGGCGACGTGGTGGAACCCGTGGGCCGAGCACGGCGTGCTCGCCGCCGAGATGGAGACCGCGGCGGTCTACACGCTCGCCGCCCGTCGCAGCGCCCGCGCACTCTCGATCCTCACCGTCAGCGACAACCTGGTGACCGGCGAGCAGACCACCGCCGAGGAGCGACAGACGGGCTTCGTCGACATGGCCACGCTGGCCTTCGCGCTGGTCGCGGAACAAGCTCGGTAGCGGCTCGTGCAAGGGTGTGCGCGATTCGTCGTTGTTCGTGCACAGCTCTCGGGAGCATGGTTCACAGCATGAGGGTGATGGGAATCGTGCTTGCGGTGGGTGCGGCGTGTGGTCCAAGTCCGACGCGGCCGAACGGCGCCGGGGACGACGATCAGCCAACCTCGGACGCTCCGTCGCAGCCCACCGACACGATGACGTGCGGTGCGCAGTCGGAGAACATCGGCGTGGTCAACCTCGGCGATCCGCCGGATCTGCTCGTCGTGCTCGATCGCTCTGGTTCGATGTCGTCGCCACCGCAGCAGTTCCCTCCGATCTTCACGCAGAAGTGGACGATCATGAAGAGCGGGCTCACCACCGTCGTCACCGCACGCGATCAGCAGATCAAGTTCGGGCTGATGGAGTTCCCGAGCGATGACAACTGCGCCTCCGATGCGTCGGTCGAGGTGCCGATCGGCATCGGTTCGTCGGGCGCCGTCGCGAGCTACTTCCAGAGCCGCTCGCCTGGCGGCAACACGCCGGCACACACCGGACTCGCGCAAGCCCTCGCGCACTACAGCTCGATTCCGGTCAACACCGCCGGTCGCTACGTGCTGTTCGCGACCGATGGACTCCCGAACTGCGGCGGTGCGGCGCAGGACCAAGCCTCCAATGCCGAGACGGTCGCTGCGGTCACCGCGCTCGCGAACGCCGGCATCCCGACGTACGTGCTCGGGTTCGGCACGTTCGCGGACCCGACGATCCTGAACCAGGCCGCGGTCGCAGGCCTCAAGCCGAAGCCGGGCAACACGAAGTACTACGAGGCGAACAACGCCGCCGATCTCGACGCAGCGCTGCAGGCGATCGCCGGCGGCGTGATCGTGCCGTCGTGCAGCTACCAGCTCGCGAGCGTGCCGCCGGTCCCCGATGACGTCACCGTCACGATGAACGGCACGGTCGTGCCGCGCTCGCCGTCGCACACCGACGGTTGGGACTATCACCCCGACGCGATGACCATCACGTTCTTCGGAAGCTACTGCTCGTCGATCATGGCGGGTGCGAACACGAACGTCAGCTTCGTGTACGGCTGTCCCGGTCCCGTGATCGAGTAGTTCGTCAAGCGCGAATCGCCCGAGCGATCACTCACACCATTCAAGCGACAACTCCTACATCGCGCTCGCAGCGATCACGATCTGCGTTCCCGCGACCGCGCTCGCCGCCTATACGACGATCTCTCCGGTGCGTCCGCTGACCATGTCGGATCCGTCGGGCCTCAATTCGCTCGGGGTCGAGTTCCAGCTGACGCGCTGGACCGAGCTCCGCGCGGCGAACCTCGAGGTCCGCTCTCGATCGGTGGTGATCACGCGATCGCGCGTGGTACGCGGCGATCGCCTCGTCGGAGTCCTACGGCGAGGGAGGAATCGCGCTGCACGTCTGCGAGCCGAGATCGCAGATCAGCCTGTGGTCCTTGCAGACGTCCGGGTTGTTGCACGACTTGTCACACGCGGTGATCGCAGGCGCACCCAGCGCGACACCTTCGCAACTGCAACCGCAGTTGCTGCGCAGCTTGCACTCGTGCGCGTCGTTGCACGGGCCTCGCTCGGCGGGGCCCGCGTACGGCGGCTTCACGACTGGCTCGACGCTCTTGACCGGCTCCGGCGGCGTCGAGCCGCTACCGGTGCTCGGGGCGGGCGGAGCGTTCGCGCTACAGGCGATCAGGAGCGTGAACGCGACGAAGCGCATGCCGCATCATGGCTCACGGCGCGGCGAGTAGCTCGGTGATCTTGCGCTCGAGCTCGGCATGCTCGGGCTCGCCGGCAACGTAATCGCCACCGGGATGGACGTGGCGAACCACGCCGTGCTTGTCGAGCAGGAACGTCACGCTCGTGAAGCCGGTCTCCACCGCGTGGCCGGTGGCATCGCGCATCCAGCTGCCCAGCGTCTTCCAGTCGGGATCGACCGCGAGCGGAAACGTGAAGCCGTACTTGTTCGCGGTGGCCTCGTAGACCGCAGGATCGAACGGTCCGTCGCCCTTGTGGTGATACAGCCCGACCACGACGAGGCCCTTCGGACCGTAGTCCTTGTGAAACGTCCGCAAGGCCGGCGCGGATGCCGAGCAGAACGGACAGCCGGCGGTCCACCAGCGAACCAGCACGACCTTGCCGCGCAGCTCCTCGAGCGACAGCGGCTTCGAGTTGACCCAACGCTCCGCGTGCCACGCGGGTGGCGTGAGGCCGATCAGCCCGGCGACTGCCTCACGCTTGTCGAGCTTGGCGACCACTGTCGTCGGTGCGACCGGCGCGTTCGCCACGGGTTCGGCCGGTGCGGAACGACTGCACGCAGCCACGACGATCACGGCGAACCGGAGCACGACGCCAGGGTACTCGCCGAACCGTCGAGTTGACAATCCGCCGTTCCGCCGTAGCCTGCGAGCCACTATGAGCTGCTTCGCGTTCACCGTCGTGCACCTCGTGCCGACGAGCGCCTTGCGTGCTCGACAGCGCTGACCGCTTCCCAGCGCGCAGCTTTCCTCGACCGGCTCACGAGCTGGTCTGTCGTCATTTTGGAGATCCCATGCGTATCGAGAACATCATCATCACCAATACCGATCTGGAGCGTCTGCTGCCGGTGGTCGATCAACACGACACACCCGCGTCAGATTCCCTGGCCTCCGAGCTCCATCGCGCCGAGGTGGTGGACCAACGAGCCGTGCCGGCCAACGTGGTGACCATGAACAGCGAGGTCGTCTACGAGGACTGCGCCAGCGGCGTGCAGCGGCGCGTGACGCTGGTGTTTCCCAAGGACGCCGACGCGGGACGAGGGCACGTCTCGGTGCTCGCGCCGATCGGCAGTGCGTTACTCGGACTCCGCACCGGCCAGACGATCGAATGGCAGGTACCAAGTGGAACCAAGCAGCTTCGCGTGCTCGAGATCCGCTATCAGCCGGAGGCGCACGGTCACTTCGAGGGCTGATCGGCACGTGGCGGCAGACCTGGGTGGATGATCAGGGGAGTGCCTGTGGGCGACGGCGACCACGATGATGTGAATCGCGGTGGGTCGGCCGTCGCTGGCCGAGGTTCGGTGCATCGCTCGCCGTCACCGATTCACGTGGGACCAGGTGCCGCTCGCACGGGGCGTCGTTCGCCGGATGCTCGGTGCCGCGACGTGCGCGATCGCAGGCGCGGTCGCGATCACGACCGGATCACTTCCTCGTCGCGGCCACGGCCACGCGAGTTGCCTGCGAGCCCGAGCAGCCGTCGCCGCCGGGTGACAACAGGTGGGGACTCGGTCGGTAGCTACGCGGAACGGCGATCGCGTGGTGTCGACTCGAGGTGACAGGCCCCGTCGGTATAGCGCGTGCTCGATGACCTTCCCATGAAGTCGCCCAAGCTGATCGCGCTCGACGCTGCTGCTCTGACCTCCGTGCACGGCGGCATGCAATGGCAGAACATGTGTTCGTCCTACAACGTCGACGATCGCCGGCCTGGCGCCGGCACCAAGGCGCAGCAGCGCGCACGGACCGATCAATGGAATCGCGAGGCGGGCTGCCCGACGTGGGCCGAGCTGCATCCGAAAAAGTAGCTCACACTACTCGCCGCCCTCGGTGTCGAGGTAGGGTCGTTGCTCGACCTCGGTCTTGACCTGCTCCTGGAGCTGCGGATCGTTGTTCGCTGCACGACGCGTGGCGCGCTGCTCCTCGAGGGCCTTGGGATCGAGACCAGTTTTGTTGTGGGATTTGCGCATGTCGCGAAGGCGTGCAATCCGCAGGGCCTGCGCGCGCGCGGGACAGTGAGCGGTCGTGACATTCCCTGTCGGTACGTAAGCTGGCAGTTGCCACTGGGTTTGCGGCACTTGGCGACGCCACCCGTCGACGAGTCTTCGAGAGGATCGCTCGCAAGCCGTCGCCGGTGGGCGATCTTGCCGAGGTATTCCCGGTGTCGCGCCCGGCTGTGTCACAGCACCTCGAGGCTGGTCGCGGGGTCGAGGCATTTGCAGCAGTAGCCGCGAGCTGACACGATTGCCGGCATGAGCATGTTTCGCTGGTTCCTGCCGGTCACGCTGTTGTCTGCGGCCGCCGTTGCCGACGCCGCACCGGGGGCGTGGTCCGCGCCGGTCGACGGCGTGCGTGCGCGACTGACGGCGACCGCCACCACCGATGCGAGCAAGCGACCGCAGGTCGAGCTCTGGCTCGAGGTCGAGAACGTCAGCGACACCGATGGTGGCATCCCGCTGCCGTGGGGCTACGTCGGCGACATGCTCGAGCTCGGGCTGTCGAACAACGGCAAGGCGGTGCCCCCCGGTGCCGTCGGGGGCAGCCACGCGAGCGGGCCGCCGTACATCGTCGCGCTGCCGGTAGGTGCGACGCTGCGCGTGCCGGTGAGCAGGGGCGCGTACGAGTATGTGCCGGGCTCCAAGGTCGTGAGCTTCCGGCCGCTCACGTTCCAGGCGTGGGACGTGCCCGCGAAGAGGGGCAAGCTGACGCTGTCGGCCAAGTTGTCGCCGCACGCGCTCGACAAGGGAACCAAGGCTGGCTCGCGCGCATGGTCGAAGCCGCTCGACCTGCCGGCGATCGACCTTCCTTAGCCGTTCGCCAGAAACCTCGCGACCGCCGTCCACAGCTGCTCGAACTGCGGGCGATCGAACTTCGATCCGGTGTTGAGCCAGTCGGTGTGCGGCGGTTGATGGTCCGGATCGTGGAAGTGGCCGATCACGTCGAGGTGATCGCCCTTGGCCTCGAACAACACCTGGCCTCGCCGTTGCGACGCGGCGGGGACGATGCCGTCGCCGGCGCCGACTTGATGGTGCAGCCACGAGTACAACGCGTAGGTCGCCTGCTTCCACGGGCGAGGGCCGAGTGCGAGACGGGTGGCGAGCCGCGGTGGCGCCGCGCTGGCGACCACCGACGCGTAGCGCACGCCGGGGCGATCGGAGGTGGCCGCGTCGAACACGTCCATCGTCGCGGGCGTGAGTTGCGGGATCAGCGTCTGATCCCCAGAGACATCGCGGACGAAGTCTCCGATCTGATCGCGCTGATCGTCGGGGAGCGTGCCTAGCAACTCGCCTTCGAGATGATCGAGGAGTGCGCCGGGCTCGGAGCGGCCGACCGCGAGCTTGAGCATCACTCCGCTGACGCGCGCCATCAACGCGACCGGCAACCGTCCTCGGCGGAGGAGCGTGATCGTAGCGAGCGACAACAGCCGGAGTGCGTACGCGCCCATGTGGCTCGAGAAGAACTCCGCCAGTGGCGTGCCGTGATGCGGTGTAGCCACGGTGACGATCGATCGCACGCGCTTGGCGAGATCCTCGATCGCGAGATCGGTCTCGAGCGCGACGCCAGGTGTGACCAGAAGACGAGCGTCGAGGCCACCGGTCGAGTGACCGATGAGATGGACCGGTGCGTCGGGCGGCGACATCTCGGCGATCACCTTCGCGAGCTCGAGCGCGCGAACGCGCAGCGAGGCCGTGGGCTTGAGACGCACGCGATGGATCTCGACCTGCATTCGTTCCTTCGCGCAGGCGTCCTCGAGGAATTCGCGAACGTGTGTGAAGTAGACGAGCCGCCCGAAATTCACGAACCCGAAGAACCCGGGGATCAGGAAGACATGGTGTGTCGTCACGCTGGGACCTTCGCACGCAGGACTCTTGCGATCCGGTGCGGACGCTAGAACCGTCGGATCACCCCCCTCGTCCTGGTAGGAGGCGACCGACGTGGTGTTGTGGGTGATCACAACAGTCGCCAGTTCGGTGATCACTGTCGTCGCCACCGACGCCGTAAGTGATCGAAATGATCTGCGCGCGCCCTGGCACACCTATTGATGCACTTCGGGGCATGCGAACCATTCAGCTTTCCATCGGAGAGATCATCGAGGCGATGTACGACGGCCTGCTGGAGACGTACGGCGACCGCGAGCTCGCGCTGGTCGCGGCGCAAGCAGTAAGCGACGAGCTCCTCGCGCGAGTCGCCAAAGCCGAAGTCGAGGACAGCTAACGGGTTCACGCTTTCGCGTTCACCTGATCATTTCCTATGGGGTCCCCGGCTTTGCCACCCCATCTGCGTTAGCGCTCCTTGCGATACAGCCGGATCGCGATCGGAACTGCGATCGCGAGGACGACCGCCGTCGCCATCAGCACGCGCAGCACCTCTGGTCCCGCGGGATCGCCGTGCATCAGCTTGCGGGCCGCGTCGGCCAGGAACGTCACCGGGTTGTTGCCGACCAAGGTCTGCAGCCACCCGGGCATCGTGTCGAGCCCGACGAAGATGTTGCTGGCGAACGTCAGCGGCATCAGGAACACGAAGCTCGTGGTCATCACCGATTCCGGCGTGCGCACGAGCATGCCGATGATGATCCACAGCCATGACATCGCGAACGCGAACAGCAAGACGAGTCCGACGGCCGCGAGCACCCCGAGCAGGCCGCCGCCTGGACGGAACCCGAGGATCGTGCCGAGCACGATGATCAGCGTGGTCGCCATCGCGTAGCGGAAGACGTCGCCGAGCAACGCGCCTAGCAGGGGAGAGGGCTGCCAGATCGGGAGCGAACGAAACCGATCGTAGAGGCCCTTCTGGATATCGGTGTTGAGGCCGACGCCCGTATAGACCGTGATGAACACGATCGTCTGCACGACGATGCCAGGGAGCAGGTATTGGATGTACTCGCCCGGCGAGCCGGCGATCGCGCCGCCGAAGATGTAGGTGAACAGCAGCGTGAACATGATCGGCGTGATGGTCACGTCGAACAGCTGAAACGGGACGTGCTTGATCTTGAGCATCGCGCGCCAGGCGAGGGTGATCACCGACGACAACCCCGAGGCGGGGCGTTCCGGTGCGCGCATCGCGAGCAGCTCGTGCATGCGGGCGTTACTGGGCAGACTGCCGTCGCTCACGACTTCGCCTCCTGCGCGGGTTCTTGTTTGGTCTTGCCGGTGAGCGCGAGGAACACCTCGTCGAGGCTCGGGTCGCCGACCGCGAACTGCGCGATCTCGATCTTGCCCTCGCCCAACGCCGCCAGTACGCGCGCTGCTTGCGCCGCACCCTCGACGCGTGCCGTCAACTCGACCGGCTCCTGTGCCGCGAACACGCCGTCACCGATCACGCCCGTCACCAGCTCGATGGCCCGTGCGCGTTGGTCGGCGTTCGCGACCCGCACGCGCAGTGCGTTCGCGCCGATCGACGCCTTGAGATCGCGGCTCGTGCCTTCTGCGATCACCTTGCCGTGATCGATCACGGCCATCCGCTCGGCGAGTCGATCCGCTTCCTCGAGGTACTGCGTGGTCAGCAGCACCGTGGTGCCGGCGGCGGCGATCATGCGAACGAGGTCCCACACCTGATTGCGACTGCGCGGATCGAGACCGGTGGTTGGCTCGTCGAGGAATAGCACCTCGGGGACGACGACGAGGCTCGCCGCGATATCGACGCGCCGGCGCATCCCACCCGAGTACGTGCGGACCTGGCGCCCACCCGCGTCGTCGAGCCCGAAGGCTTCGAGCAGCTGTTCGGCGCGGCCCTTCGCGACGGACCACGACAGACCCAGCAGTCTCCCGACGAGGATCAGATTCTCGCGGCCGGTGAGATCTTCATCCACCGACGCCGCCTGGCCAGTCAGGCTGACCTTGCGACGCACGGCCTTGGCTTCCTTCACGACATCGTGGCCGAGCACGTGAGCGGTGCCCGCGGTGGGGCGGATCAGCGTCGTGAGGATGCGGATCGTGGTGGTCTTGCCCGCGCCGTTGGGGCCGAGCAGGCCATACACGCTGCCCTTGCGGATCTGGAGGTCCACGCCGGCCAGTGCGGTGGTCTTACCGAAACTCTTCGCGAGGCCAACCGTCTCGATCGCGTACGACATCAGGCCGCGTTGGTTAGCACGGCACGCGATGTCGTGACGCGGTTGTTAGTCGGGCTGCAGCACCGCGAGGGTCCCGCCCTGCGGATCGGTGAAGTACGCGAACCGCCCGATGTTCGGGATGTCCTGGGGACCCACCGTGATCTCCGCGCCGAGCTCCTTCGCGCGCGCGACGACCTTGTCGCACTTGTCGACGCCGACGTACGCGATCCAGAACGAGTGCGGCACGCCCGGCGGTGACTGCATCACTCCGCCCGCCGACTGTTGCTCGCCCTTCGGGTTCGTGACCCCCGGGCGGTCGAGCAGCGTGTAGTTCATCGCGCCGCCCATATCGATCACTCGGCCCTGCCAGCCGAACACCTTCTCGTAGAACGCGACGGCGGCTTGCGGATCGGCCGTCACCAGCTCGTCCCAGCAGAACGTGAACCGTTTCGGCGCCTCCTGCTTCTCGACGGCGTCGCCGTCGCGCGCACTCTTCCACGGTGCGAACACGGCGCCCGTCGGATCCGCGGTCACGGCGAACGTGCCGGCGTTGTCGAGCTTCGTCGTCGGCACGAACACCCTGCCGCCGGCGGTGGTGATGGACTCGACCGCCGCAGCGACGTCCTCGACGCCGATGTAGCCGAGCCAGCTGGTTGGCTGGCGCTCGTTCTCGTTCATCTGACGAACACCGCCGATCATCTCGTCGCCGGCCTTGATGTGCAGATAGCCTTCGCCTTCGAACGTCCAGTTGAACAGCTCGCCGTAGAACGTCTTCGAACCCTCGAGATCGTTCGTGTTGAGGTCGTGCCAGACGAAGCGGTGCTTGTTCATCCGCGAACGCTACACGGGAGTCATCGGGCGTCAAAGCCGATCCAAAGCAGCGTTGCCGTGGGGTGAGATCGGTTGCATGGGCGCTGGAGCCTCATCGGATCTCTGGTCGGGGTCTGCTAGTCGACGCACGAGGCCGGTTTGGCGACCAGATGACCGCGCGAATGACCAGAAGATGACGAGCCAGACGAGGTCACAATATGCATGATGCGCCCATGCAGGCGTCGCAGCTCGCGGACTTGTTGGTTGCCCGGTCCGACTACGTCAAGAAACTGCGGCCGGAGCTGCCGCCCGAGATGTTCGAGCCCGCCAGATCTCGCCTGCTGGTGATTCCAGCTGCGCTCGGGGTGATCGGCGCTGCGATCGCGGTCGTCGCGATGGGGCTGATTCCGTGGTTCGTGTTGCCGGTGTTCTCGATCGTGATCGGCGTCGCGATGTCGTGCCTGACCTTCATGGGGCATGAAGCCGTGCACGGCGGCATCGTGCGCGGCCGGACTTCGCGTCAGCTCGTCGGCTGGATCGGCTTCCTGCCGTTCACCGTGTCGCCGCGGCTGTGGGCGGCGTGGCATGACCGCGTTCACCACGGCAGCGCGAACTCCGACGGCGATCCCGACATGTATCCGACGCTCGACGAGTACCACGCGAACGGTCGCGCCAGGTTCTTCATCAACTGGTTCTCGCCCGGCAACAGCAAGCTGCGCGGTGGGCTCAGCCTCGCGCTCGGCTTTTCGTTGCAGGCGTTGATGCAGCTGATCAATGCGCGGAGCCGCGAGTATCTCTCCGCGCGCAATATGTCCCTCGCCCTCGTCGAGACGCTGCTCGGCGTCGCGGTGTGGGCCACCGTCGCCGTGCTCGTCGGCTTCGTGCCGTTCCTGTTCGTCTACGTGATCCCGCTGTTGATCGCGAACACCATCGTGATGTCGTACATCCTCACGAACCACAGCCTGAGCCCGCGCGTCGCGATCAACGATCCGGTGGTCAGCGGTCTCAGCGTCACCACGCCACGCTGGTACGAGCGTCTCACCCTCAACTTCGGCTACCACGTCGAGCACCACGTGTTCCCGGCGATGAGCTCGCGACACGCGCGCGCCGTGCGCGACCTGCTGCAGAAGCACTGGCCGGAGCGCTACCAGTCGATGCCCCTCTCGAAGGCACTGCTCCAGCTCCACCGCACCCCGCGCGTCTACAAGGATGCGGTCACGCTCGTGGATCCTCTCACCGGCCGAGAAGTTCCGACGCTGCTTCCGGGCTAGCGCCGTGGTGGGCGGAGTGGAAAGGCGTTGTAGCGTGGGGAGGTGAATGAAGAGCATCTCCGGGCGACGTCCGAGTTCGCCGCCCACCTGATGACGCACCTCGAGCCGCTGCGAGATCCGGCGCTGGCGATCCCGAGTGCGGCACAGCTCGCGTCACTCGTCGAGACAGTGTTCTACGCGAGCCTGCACGAGGAGGAGGCACGGCGCGTCGAGTTCGGCGTGGCGTGGAAACCCGATGCCACCGAGTGTGCGGCCGTGCTGATGCTCGACACGCCGGTGCGGCTGACGCCGAGGAACCTCGCGAAGCTCGCGCCTGCCACACTGGGCGAGTCGACGGCAATCGCGGTGCGGCCCGACGGTGACGCGATCGTCGCGTGGGCCTTGCTCGAGCGAAATACCGCCGCGAAGCAACCGTTGATCGTGCGAGCCCTCGATGCGGGCGTGGTCCGCGTGGACTACGCCGGCTGGCCACGCGCGCTGTACGCCCGCGGCGAGATCGTGCTGTTCGGTGATCACGGGCAGGTCGCGTCGGCCTCCGAGACGCTGAGTCGATCGTTCGACGCCTGGCGTACGACCACCGATCCGGTCACCGGGATTCATCTCTGCGCGGCGATCGTCACGCGGATCGCGACGCAGGTGCTCGCACACCGCCACGGCGGGATGATCCTGGTGATGCCCGTCGAGGTCGAGCCAGTCGGCGTTCGCGCACACTACCCGATCACCGGCGGCGGCGACCTGCTCGGGCAGCGCTACACCCGCGTGATTCGCGACACGGCCACTGCCTCTGATCAGCTCGCGCGGCTCATGGGCTCTCGCCCGCGCGCCTACGATGGTCGCGTCACCGTGCGCGACCAAGATCAGATCGCGTTCGCCGAAACGATCGAGCTCGTCGCACGCCTTACCGCCGTCGATAACGCCCTGTTGCTCGACACCGATCTGCGCGTTCGTGGCTTCGGCGTCCAGGTGATCGAAGGCGACGCCCCGAGGATGCAGTTTCGCCATCGCAACCCGTACTCCGGCGAGACCCACTTCGACGACCTGTCGACGTTCAAGGGCACGCGCCACCCGGCGGGCGTCATCTACTGCATGCGGCAACCGCGAGAGGCCGCCGCGATCATCGTCTCGCAGGATGGTCACCTGACCCTGGTCGTCAAGGACCGAGAGGGCCAGGTCGAGGCGCTCGGCAGCTACGAACATGCGTTCGGCTGGCGCTGAGCGACTTTCCTACGTGAGCGTTGGCGCGCATCGCTGACGTAGTCGTTGCAGTAGTTTCGGAAGGCATGGTTGTCGCAGCGACAGCGGGCGAATGCGGATCCTCGTCTCTCTGGTCTGTGTCTGCGCGCTGCTCGGCGTGGTGCACGTCGCGTCGGACATCGTGGTGCCGCTGTTGCTCGCGCTGACGCTCGCGACGGCCTTTCAACCGATCTCGCAGCGCATCGCACGCCGAGGCCTGCCGTCGGCGCTGGCGGCCGTGATCTCGATCTTGCTCGTCCTGATCATCGTCGGCGGCGTCGGGATCATGATCTACATCGCGGCCTCGGACCTCGCGGCCCAGATGCCGCAGTACGCGACGAAGCTGCAGGCGTTCCAGGAGCGGTTGGCTAGTTGGCTGCAGGACCGCTCGATGGACTCGGCCGCCAAGTCAGTGCGCACGTATGACTTGTTCGCGCCGCTGACCGGGTTCGCGCAGTCGTCACTGATCAGCGTCGGCGGCTACCTCCAGATGTTGTTCTTCGTGCTGGTGATGACAGCGTTCATCCAGCTCGAAGCTCGCGACTACCGCCGCAAGCTGATCAAGACGTTCGAGGGTCCGGCGCCGGTGCGCAGCGTCATGGAGGCGCTGCACGACGTGCAGCGCTACATGCTCGTCAAGGTCAGCCTGAGCGCCGCCAACGGAATCTTCCTCGGGCTGTGGTGCTGGATCTGGGGTGTCGATAGCCCGTTGATGTGGGGCGTGCTGGCCTTCGCGCTCAACTTCATCCCGGTGATCGGCAGCGTGCTCGCCGCGATCCCGCCGATCGCGATCGGCCTGCTCACGCACGGCGTCGGCAATGCCGTCGGTGTGGCGGTGGGCTACGTGCTCGTCAACCTGATCGTCGACAACATCATCGAGCCTCGCGTGATGGGCAAGACCTCGAACCTGTCACCCCTGGTCGTGTTGCTCGCGATGCTGATCTGGGGCTTCGTGCTCGGCCCGGTCGGGGCCATCCTCGCCGTGCCGCTGACCATGGCACTGAGGATCGTGCTCGAGCGCGATCCGGATCTGCAGCGGATCGCGTTCGTGATGGGCGAGGGCTCGAGTGTGACCCCGGCCGCCGCAGAAGCGCCGAGCTAACCCGTCCATGCCCAGTCGTCGTTCATCGGCCGCATCGACGACGATCCGTGAATTGCCACACTCGCCGCGTGACCCACGGTTCACGGGTTGCCTGCATTCGGTCGATTCCGCCTGCGTTCCCGCTGGCACGACGCTTGGACACAGGTCTCTCGCCGTCACGGAATCCCATGCGCCAACTCCTCTTTGCCTTCCTTAGCCTCGCCACCCTCGACCTCTCGGCAGCTGCCGCCGAGACCCGACCCTCTGCCGGTCCTGCGGTCGGTCCCGGCGGTCCCGCGGTCCGCTATCGCCGTCGCCCGGGGCCGCGTTTCATGATGCCGCTCAAGATCGATCTCGGTGCCAGCACGGCGAGCACCGAGCGCGGCATGGCCCCCGGCGTCGCAGGTGCGGTCGGCATCCACTGGGCATCGCTGAGCCCGCGTCCGACGAACTTCGACATCGGCATCGGTGTGTTCGGCGGCATCCACATCGCCGAGAAGATGGACGCGAACGACACCGATAACGGGCTCGCGTACGGCGGTGCGTACCTCGAGGGTGCGCGCAAGCTGTCGTCGAACGGCTGGGGCCGCACGTGGGCCTCGGCCCGCGGCGAGTACCTCAGCTCGACCGCGTTCGGCAACGGTTCGAGCACTGGCGTCGGTGTCTCCGGTCGACTCAGCGCCGAGCTGTTCGCGAGTGGTGTTGGCATCGAGCCGCGCGGCTTGTTCCTCGGGACGTACGCCGTCGGTGTCTACGCCGAAGCGGGGGCGCGGCAGATGGTCGAAGGCGTCAACGCGTTTCAGGCAACGGTTGGCCTGACGTTCCGCACGCCGCTGGTGTTCTCACCCTGAGCAAGGCCAGCCGGTCAGACAGCGTCGACGTTAGCCGCGAGCAGGGCGTGGCCTGTTCGGCGAACTTGTTGGTCTGGATGACCCACCGCAGGCCGCACACGTTACGCTGGGAAGCGTGAAGACGCTGCTCCTTGTCATCTTCCTGTGCGCATGTGGCGGCACCGAAAAGAACAGCGACCCCGACGCCGTCGCCACCGTGGAAGACGTCGCGCTGCGCTGGGGCCGTGCAGCGCTCGGCGGCAACCGCGCGGAGGCGATCGCGTTGTCGCTGACACATACGGAGCTCTCGGCGATCTCGAACAAGTCGATCGAGAAGGCCGACTACGACGAGGAGCTCGCCAGCGTGATCGACGGCATGGCGCGCGAGGGTCGCGAGAACCCGACCGGCAAGGTGGTGTCGGCGAAGGTCGCGCAGCGCAAGACGTTGCCGGCCGGAGAGAAGGTCAAGCGCGAGATCGAGATCGCGGCGGTGGTGCTCGTCGTCGAGGACAAGGGCGAGAAGCACGAGGGGATGCCGATGTTCTTCGTTCACCTCGACGCCGGCTGGCGCTTCACTCCCCGGAAGTGACAAGCACGACGACACGCGCGTCGACGTTGAGCGTCTGCCCCGAGGCTGTCACGGCCAGCGTGTCTTTCCAGTGCGCATGACCACAGACCGCGAACGGGAGCTCGGCGGCATCGATCAGCTCGCGGATCTCCGCGTTGCCGGGCTGACCCTCGTCCCCGTGCGGACCTTCGTGGAGCACGAGCACGTCGCAGGACTCGTCGAGCACCGAGGAGATTCGCGACAGCTGATCGGCTTCGTCTCGCCGGCCCGGCTTGCGCGGGTTGCCGATGATCCCACCGATCCCACCGAACCGGATCCCGTCGACGACGACCGACTCTCCATCCAATAAGTGCACGTGCTCGCCGAGCTCGCGCACGTTACTGACGTCGTCGTGATTGCCGGCGACGCCGACCACCCACGGAAACCCGCTCGCGAACGCCTGCCACACCGTGACGACATTTCCGAAGCCACCGCGCTTGTTCGCCGCCGGCACGCTGTAGAGGTCGCCCGCGAGGACGACGCCCGTGCGCGCGGCGCGTGGGAGCACGCCACGCTCCGCGAGATCGAGCAGCAGATCGGCGACCGCGACACCGAGCAGCGCGCCGTTCGCCATGCCCTGCAGATCGCTCGTGCACACGATCGCGTCGAGCTCGTCGGCGAGCGGACCCACGTGTGCGCGCAAGACTTCGAGGCGGGAGACCTCGGTACCGCCACCCGAGCGCGCGTTGAGGTAGCGCAGTTCGGCGATCGGACCGAGATCGATCGAGGCGATGCGGATCACGGGCGCGGCCGATGCCGATCCGCCTTCTCGGACCATGGGGAATCGGGCAGGTCGACGAGCTCGGGCATCTGCGGCAACGCTAACGCAAAGACAGCTCGCGGTTCACCTCGAGTTGGCGCGGTCGCGCACCCACATCCACCGGTCATCTCCGTCGTCGGATCGTGCTACCCATGAAATGCGATGAGTGACGCCCACGCTGCCGCGAAGGCCATGTACCAGGACTACCTCGCCAAGGTCGCAGTCCTCGAACCCGCTCGCCGATATGCGGCGGAGGTTGCCAAGGCCACCTCCGGTTCCGGTCAAACGCCGGTCGAACCGCTCGCCACGATGGGCAAGGGCGGCAAGGCACTTCTGTGCGACGTCTGCAAGAAGCCGATGATCCTCGAGGGTGGATCATATCAAGGCGTGTTCGCTGACGAAGCGTGGCGACGCAATCCCAAGCACGGCTGGGCATCGTGGATCTCGGGCGGCATGGTCGTGCGCATCGAGACCAACGGCACGCTGCGCGTGTTTCACGGCTATCCGGGTCGGTCGGGCTGCGTGCAGAAGGCCGACAAGGCCGACGACAAGGCGCGCGCCGAGTTCCGCGCGAAGGCCGAAGAGATGGATGCGTCGGGCAAGCTCGAGCTGCTGGTGAAGTACTTCAAGGCAGAGATGCCCGACAAGAACAACGACACCGTGATGACCGAGATCTACAAGGTGTTGTTCGTCTACGACCCGGGGCTGGGACTCAACTCACCCTAACGAGTCAGGCGCAGCAGCGTGCCGAGGCTCTCGTCGAGGTTCGACAGCGTGATGATCTCGTCGACGCTCTGATCGCCGACGCCGAGCTCCTGCTTGAGCTTGTCTCGAACGCGATCGACCAACCGCTCTCGCGCGGCCGTGACGCGACGTGCCGCGGTCGCGCGATGGATCTGATAGAGCTCCGCGAGCACGTCGATCGTCAGACCGTCGAGAAAGTACTGGCGGAGCAGCGTGCGCTCGGCCGCTTCGAGCGTGCCGAACGCCGTCGAGAGCGCCTGGGTGAACTCCTTCCCGTACGCACCGCGCATCGCGACGAGCTCGGGTGCCGGTACCAGCAACTCGGGCGCGAGCTCGGGCGACACCTCACGGCGAGCCCGCCGTGCGCGCTTGATCGATTCGTGGACGCCGATCGCGCGCGTCCAGCTGCCGAGGTCGCCACGCCCGGTGTAGCTGGCGATCAGCGGTGGCGCGGGACGGACGAACAGCTCGAACCGCATCCAGCCGAGCACGTCGTCGATGATCGCGGGGTTGATCTTGAGCTTGCCGAGCGCGCGGCGAACCATCGCCAGGTGGGTGTGCTCGAACAGCGCGATCGCGGCGGGATCCTGCCGTTCGCAGGCGACGGCAAGTGCGAGGTCGGTGACGCGCGTCGAGTCGGCGAGCCTGGAGCGAAGCGCGGCGACGAGATCCTGTTCGGAGATCGCGATGCCCTGATCGGCGAGAGAGCGCCAGGCGGCGGCAAGCTCAGCGTCGGTCACCCGGCGTAGCATGCGCCACTTGCCACGCGAGTGCGAGGGCGAGCTCGCGTTGTGTCAGGGGTAAGGGCGTCGAGCTGAAGCCGGCGATCGCATCCCTGACGAGCGCAGCTCCACGCTCTCCACCCACGGCCTTCCCGAGCTCGAACTGGATCCGCGCGCGCTGGAACGGCGGCTTGCCCTTCGCGAGCTCGAGCGCCTTCTCGAGGTCGGCGTGGTTGCCGTGATCGCTGGCGCGGTACCTCCCGTAGAGCGCGTCGCTGAAGCCCGGGTGCTGCGGCGCGACGGTGGCCCAGATCGCGATCGAGCGCTCGAAGTTCGCCAGCGCTTGGGTCGTCTTGCCGGCCTCGAGCTGCGCGGTGCCGAGATCCGCAAGGACGCTCGCGACATTGCGGTGCGAGGTCCCGTAGCCCGCCTCGAAGATCCGGAGCGCCTGGGTCAGCTCGACGATCGCAGCCTCGAACGACAACGCGTAGAGCTCGTCGCTGCCGAGGTTGCCGTGCATCGTCGCGACATCGGGGTGCGTGGCGCCGAGGGCGTTGCGCGTGATCTCGAGGGCCCGTGCGTGCTCGAGCTTCGCGCGGCCGAGATCGCCTTGCATCGCGTAGGCGTTACCGAGCGCGGTGATCGCGGCGGCGAGGCGAGGGCTGGTGTCCCCGTAGAGGGCCCGGCGAAGCTCGATCGCCTTCTCGAACAGCGCCACCGCTTCCTTCGCACGCGACAGCTGGAGCATCGACGAGCCGCCGACGACGAACAGCTCGGTCTCGAGGTAGCGGTCACCGACGCGTGCGGCGGCCGGCAACCCGAGCTCGTAGTAGACGAGCGCGTTCCGATGCTGGCCTCGCCGGTACTCGAGCGTGGTGAGGTTGACCAGGATCTGGACGCGCTGGCGGTCCTCGCGCGCGAGCTCCGCGAACGTCAGTGCATCGATCAAGACCGTGCTCGCCTCGTCGAAGTTCGACAAGTTGATGAGGTTGCGCGCGAGGGAGATCCTCGCCGCGCCTTCGAGATGAGGATCACCGCTCTTGCTCGCGGCGGCGACGAGCTCGCGGTTGACAGCCACCGCGTCTTGCCACTTGCCGGACGCCATCAGCGCGAACGCCTTCGCCAGTTGATCGGACGCGGCTCGACGCGCATCACTCGGCGGCGCCGGTGGGGCCTCGACGGCGACGAGCTCGCGACACTTGGTCGGTGGCGGAAGCTGCTCGGTCGCGGCGACGGCGTTCATCACCGACGATGCATCGAAGGTGTCCTGGAACAGCCCGATGATCGCGCGGCCCTCCTTCGCACGCTCCTCGAGACACGCGGCGATCGCGGCGCGCTGCTGTTCGGTGCACACGGCCTCGCGCATCTCGTCGAGCTGCTTCGACCAGCGATCGAGGTTCGCTTCGACGCGATCGATGATCCCTTCGACGAACGTCAGCTTCGTGGCTTCGAACGAGCGGCGCACCGCAAACCTCGTTGACTCGTTCCACGGCGAGGTGAGGGGCGCGGTGAGGACATCGCACTGCTCGGCGTCGCGCTTGCGCATCCCGAGGAGGAAAGTCCCGGCTGCGACGAGGACGAGCACCGCGGCGCCGATCGCGATGTACCGCTGGCGCTGCGAGGCCGCCGAGCGCAAGGCGCGCAGGAGCTCCGCCATGGTCGCGAAGCGGGACGCGGGATCCCGCGACAGCCCACGTGCAAGTGCGCGCCGCAACGTGCGTGGCACGCGGACTCGACGAGGATTCGGCTCGTCGGGCAATACCCCGAAGATCGCCGCATAGAGACTCGCGCAGTACGCGTACTGATCCGCGCGGGCATCGCTCGCCGCACCGCTGCGCTGTTCGGGCGCCATGTACGCAGGGGTGCCGCGCAGCTCGCCGCTGTGACTGGCCTCACTCGACGTCGCGAGGCCGAAGTCGGTGATCCGCACGCGACCGTCGTTGCCGACGAGGATGTTCGCCGGCTTGATGTCGCCATGCACGACATCCGCGGCGTGCGCGGCGGCGAGGCCGGTGCCTGTCGCGATGAAGGCGTCGAGCACGTCCCGCCACGAGCGAGGCTCGTCGAGCCAGCGCCGCAGGCTGATGCCGGCGACCAGCTCCATCGCGAGATAGACGCGCCCTGCCTTCTCCACCACGTCGTAGACCGCGACGACGTTGGGGTGCGCGACGCGGGCCATCGCACGCGCTTCGGCGAGCAGCTGCGCGGGATCCGCGTTGGCGTTGCGGATCGCCTTGATCGCGACGTCGCGCTCGAGCCGAAGATCCCTCGCGACGTAGACCATTCCCATGCCACCCGCATCGAGTGGCCGATCGATCTCGAACTGCCCGATCACGGTGCCACGTGGCAACACGACCGACAGCTCCTCGTCGGCCTCGTCCCCGCTGATCGACCACTGTGCCTTCGCGAGCGCCGAGATCAGCTCGCGGCATACACCGCACGTATCGATGTGGTCCTCGAGGACCTGCGCTTCCTGCTCCGGGAGCTCGTGATCGACGTAGTTCGCCGCGAGCTCCGGTGTGACGTGGGACGACATGGACCGCGTCGAATCAAACCACGACTAGCGATCCGTGATCGTGATCGGGTCGCTGTTGATCATCGCGGCGGCGTTCTCGTCGTACAGCGACGTCAGATAGCCGGCGCCGAGACCGACGACCGTCCCGCTTCGCTTGCCGCGTAGCTCCACCTCGTAGTCGCCGGGAGTCAGCGCGGCGGTATGACCAGAGCCGAGCTCGAACTCGCCACCGAGCGTCGTGCCGTTGCCGGTCGGGTCGTAATAGAAGTACGGGTCCACGGCATCACAAGGCCAGTTGCCCGCGACGACGAACGGCGCCTGTTCGCCCGCGTCGTAACGGCGCACGGCCGCCTCGATCTCGTCGACGCCCGCCGTGGTGCAGCTCGGGATCGGCGCCGAGGTGAACGACGACTTGAGCGTCCATGCCGCGACGCCGACGCCACCCTCGGGATAGATGTCGAAGTCGATCGTCAGATCCGAAGCGAGCGTCTCGACGTAGTAGACGTAGCTCGTCGCGGCCTTCACCAACTGCGTCTCCTCCGTGACATCCATCCAGATGTCCTTCTGGGCGTCGTACGGAAAATTGGCGCCGCCCACGAAGTCTTCGACCGGGAAATCACCCGCGGTCGCGACCGGCTGGGTCAGCGATCCCTCGGGCGTGCACGGCGTCTTGATCAGCGCATCCGGCGGCTCGACGTACCCCTGTTGATAGAGGTGGGTCACCAGCGTCGAGAAGCCCTGCGGGCACGCCGACATCACGGTGCCGTCGACATTCTTGAGGTGCCAGTTGATGGTGACGTCGTGAAAGTTGGACCGGGTGTCCTTCGGCGATTGATCAGCGACCAGACACCCCGGCAACACGAGCAACGCGACAGCGCTTCGAATCCTCATGACGGACAAGGGCGGCGGGACCTCCGAAGTCGCGCAGAAAACTCGACGGGATTTGCGATTAAATGATTCCAGCCACATACGGTGACCCTCGATGTCGAGGCCAGCGGAGTACGCTAGGGGCGATGCGCGCCGCAGCTCTCGCAGTGCTCCTCGCGGCCTCGACCGCACACGCAGAAGCCGCCGACCTCCGGCTGCACCTCGAGGTCGATCCGCAGCCCTTCGCGCTCGGAGGCTACGGCGTCCAGCCGGGCATTCGCTACAACCACCTGCGCGCGGGCCTCGGAAACTTTCGGCTCGACGTGCCTGATCTGATCACGGAGCTCGGAGGCAACGACGGCTTTCACCAGCACGTCCGTCACTCGAACGCGCTCTACATCCTCTACTTCTTGGACGACCGTAGCGGCTTCGCCTTCGGTGGTTCGCTGCGCCTGCTGCGGCTGACGTTCACGCGCGAGGGCGAGACGGCCGAGGCGAAGAAGTGGGAATTCGGTACCGAGGCGATCGCGGGCTACAAGTGGCAGCCGACGAGGTACGGGTTCTACGTGATGCCGTGGGTCGCGATCGGCGTGACGCTGCACGGTAGCGGCGATGCCACGATCGCGGGACAGACCTACGATCCGTTGCCGGTGAACCTGTTCGCGACGATGAACATCGGCTGGGAGTTTCGACTGTGAGCGAGGATGAGTTCGAGTTCTACCCGTGCCTTGTCGACGGCGCGGCCGCGTCGATCTACGTCAACCTCCGGTTCGAGCAGTCGACCGGTGGCCACCGATACACCGTCGCGATCGCGATGCGCGAACAGGGCGAGCACGGCATCGGCACCGCCGAGGAAGCCGCGGCGCTCGATGTCGTCGAGCAGGCACTGATCGATCGCGGCGTCGAGCTCTCGCTGACCTACGTCGGTCGGATCCGGACGCGAGGGATCTGGGAGACCGTGCTGTACGGTGCCGACGGCCAGCTCGCTGCACTTCGCCAGGTGGCGACCGATCGCGCGGGTGACCGGCGGATCGACGCACGCAGCACGCCCGACCCCGAGTGGCGCTACTACCGCGAGCTGTTGCTCCCCGATGCCGAGCGTCGCCAGTGGACGGACGATCGACGGATGGTCCAGATCCTGGCGGAGCAGGGCGATCGGCTGTCGGTTCCGCGGCGCGTCGATCACCGGCTGACGTTCTCGTCGGTCGAGGCGCGGGCGGCGTTCCTCACCCTCGCCGAGGCCGCTGGCTTCACGACCGTCGAGACGGAGGCGCCGCTCGCCCATGTCCATCGCGTCGATCCGATCGAGCTCGACCACATTCATGAGGTGGTGATGCTGCTCGTCGACGCTGCGAAGGACGGCAGCTACGAGCGCTGGGAAGCCGGCATCATCTCGAGCTGATCCGCCCAGCGGTTCACCTCCTCGCGCGAGCGCAGGATCACGATCTTCGTCGCTGGTGGTGCGGCGTCGAGCAAGGCCATCAACGTCGGCTTCGTCTTGGTCGGGTAGTTCCAGATCCAGGTCAGGAAGCTGAGGTCGGGCAGCTTCTCGGGGCAGCCCGGCGCGAGGTCCTCGCGCACGCGACCGCGCGTCTTCCACCAGCGCGACATCACGCCGTATATGCAGTACCGTCGCGGGAAGTCGAGGAACACGACGATGTCGGCGGCGGCGATCCGCTGGACGAACGTGCCGCTGTAGTTGCCGTCCATGATCCACTCGTCGCGCGCGACCAGCTCGTCGACCTGCGCGACCCACTCGGCCTTGGGGGGCGGGTTCCAGCCGGCTCGCCAGTGGTGCGCGTCGAGGTGGATCACCGGTACGCCGGTGGATCGGCCGAGCCGGCGGGCGAGCGTCGACTTGCCCGTTCCGCTCGGGCCGAGGATCACCATCCGCATCCAGCGAGTATATCGACGGGATGAAGCGTGACGAAGGAGCTACGACGTGACCTGCTCGGGGAGCGACCGCGCGTGGCGGAGCTTCTCGAGTGCGCTCGACGCGACGCCTTGCGCCTTGATGATGCCGTCGGCGGCGCCCTGGTCCGCGCGATCCAGGCGAACGCGCAGGCCGCCGATCGCTCCTTCGAGAACATCGAGACCATGGTCGAGACGCGCGCGAACGGAGTTGCGAACCGTATGCATCCGATCCGCGGCGCGTGCGTGACCGCGATCGATGCTGTCGAGAACGCGCGTCAGAGTGGTGGGCTTCGGGTCGTTAAGCTGCGTGGTCATATGCTTCCAGAGTGGGCTGATCTCGCACCGCGGCAAGTGGTGCGGCACCATGAATGCGAGATCGTGGCCATGCGCACGGCGCTCATCGGCAACGCGCGTTCGAGCACGGGTGATTCCCTGCCCGAGTCCTCACGGAGCTGCTCGGCGGACAGCGGTCACGGCTGCGACCAAGGCTGCGATCGCGTCGATGGACGATGCCGGTGGGAGTGCCCGCTCGAACACCGCGAAGACCGCCGGGTCGTCGACGCGCATGGCCGCGAACGACTCCTTCGGGCCGCGATACCAGCGGCCGCGCAACGCGTAGTAATCCTCGAGTAACTGGAACAGCAGTTGGTGGCGCCGGTAGTGCGCCTCGATGTCGCCACGCCGGATGCGCTCCACGGTCTTGTGTGCCCAGGCGATCCGCATCTGCCGATCGTCGTCGGTGATCGGCGTGGGGCCGGTGCGCACCCGCTCCGCGACTCGCTCCAAGAGCGGCGAGGCAAGCCCGCGGGCGTCGAGCAGGACGCGTGCGGTTTGCAGCTTGAGCAGATCATCGTCGATGGGCGCGACAGCGATGGATTCCGGATACACGAAGACGTCGAGGTACATCCCGTTCCAGACCCGGGCATCGCGCGTGGTGGCCGCGACCTCACCGAAGGTGGCGACATCGATGTCGCTCTCCTCGGTGGCGTCGCCGCGGGCGCGCGAGCCGTAGAGGACGATCGTGTGGACGCCGTGCGCGGAGACCAACTCGGCGACGAGGGCAGCTTCGTCCATGGCGGTAACTTAGTACGATGCGGCGTGGGCGAACGCGTTCAACAGAACGAGCAACTGTGGGCGGCGAGCGAGATCTCGAACGACTCCGAGGACGCGCTGATCGCCTTTCTCCTCGATGCCCTGAGCTGCGCGAACGAGCCCGTGCAAGGCGATCCCAAGCCACCGCCGGCCCCGATCGACCGCTCGCCGAGGGCGAGCTCGTACGAGGAGGAAGTCACCACCAGGTGGCACCAGGAGACGGTCAACTGCACGCTGGTGCTCGAGCGCACCGAGAGCTGGTTCCCGGGTGACGTGAACCAGCCGGCCGTGGCGCACACCCACTTCAGTTTTCGCGGAGCCCGCCGAGATGCGACGAGGACCATCCACCTACGTGCGAGCATCGGAACTCGGACCGTGGCGCTCGCGATCGATTCGACGATCGAGGACTGGGCGCAGATCCTCGACAAGTTCAAGGGCGTGTTCGGCGAGTTCGGCTGACGAGGGCCGCCAACCAACCCAACACCTCGCCGAGGTCGATCATCGAAGCTCGAGCTGCGTACTCGCCGGTAGCTTCTCGATCGAGACCAGTCGCAGCACCGCGTCGGTCCGGTAGTGCGTGGTGAACTCGAGCTTGACGAGGTCTCCCACGGCGATGCCATCGATCGGCGCGGCGTTCGTCGCCGAGAACACCATCGTCATCGGCTCCATCGGCTCGAGCGTGCCGTCGACAGTGCGCATCTTAGGGATCAGCTCGTGCTGGACCTCGATAGTGCCCCCCTCGATCTTCATGATCTTGCCGCGCGTCGCGAAGCGTTCGGCACCGAGATCAGCCGCCGGTAGGTCCGCACCTCGACAGCCGATCAGCAGCACCACGAGCAATCGGATCCACATATGCGGTTTGTAGCGCGGCCGGGGCCTGCAAGAAGGGACCTCGCCAGGTAAGGTCGCTGACGATGAGTGACCCGGAGCGCCTGCAGCGCGTGGCCCTCGCCCTCGCTGATGCGATCACCGCCCGCGAGGAAGGCAAGACGGTGCGGCTGCCGGTGCTGCAGCGCTCCGACGCCGCGGGGCTGACGCACATCATGCACGCACAGCTCGACGAAGCGATCGCGGATCGCGACACGCAACTCGGCAGCCGACTCGCCTGTCACAAGGGGTGCGACGCGTGCTGTCGTGCTGCCGTCGTCGTCACCGAAGGCGAAGCGATCGCGGTCGCCGAGTACTTGAAGGAGCCCGCACATGCCGCGGCACGCGCGCGCTTCGAGCATGCCTACCCGACGTGGAGAGACAGCGTCGGCGAGCTCGTCGACAACGCGAGCGACGACCCGGCGTGGGCGGACGAGGTTCGCAAGCGCGACGCGATGTGCGCGCTCAACCACGAGGGCGCGTGCATGGTCTACCCGGTGCGTCCGTCGCTGTGCCGCAAGGTGCACGCGCTCGACACCAACCAGTACTGCAACGACCTCACCGGGGAGGTGCGCATCCCGTACTTCCAGCACCCACCGACCGAGGAACTCTACGACGAGCAGCGGCCGATGCGGTTCGCGATGCACGCGTCGCTGCGCCCGAATCACCCGTTTGGTTTGCTGGGCTCGGCGGTGCACCGCTTGCTCGGTGGCGCGGCGGCGGGTCGCAACGAGCCGTGTCCCTGCGGCTCGGGGAAGAAGTTCAAGAAGTGCTGCGGCACGTGAGATAGCCGTCTCGATCGACAAGCTCGCCGACCTCCAGCGTCCCGCAGACCAGCATCTCGGTCTCGTACACCGAGAGCTGGGGCGCGCGAAAATCGCCGAGCACGATCAGACACATCAGGCGATCCGAGATCGAGGCGTGCCCGGTGCACGTCACGTTGCCGGTGAACAGGATCGTCCCGACGTCACCCTCGACGAGGTCGTCGAGCCGGGAGAAGTAGTTGTCCTCGAGCGCGACCGGCTCGTCGAACACCACGTCTCCGTCGAACACGACGCACATGCAGCCGTAGTTGCCGCCCGATTCGAGCTTCGCCTTGATCTGGAATTCCTGGTCGAGCGCGGCTTCGGTGAGGATTCGCACGGCTCGATGCTCCTACTTCTCGAACAATGCCTTCGCGGCGGCGGCGGAGTTTGCCCGCTTGACCACGACGTTACGGATCCCCGTCTTGTCGCGCGTCACCGTGGCCACCGCATGGAGGGTGTGATCGAGCAACCGCTCGGTGTTCGCCTTCGGGCCGGGTTTCTTCGTCACCTGGCCGACGGTCTCGCCGACGTGGACCCATCGGGTCTCCGGCATCTGGTCGAGTACCTTGCAGATCTCCGCATGTGTCGCCGGGAGTCGCGTCGCCGCGAGCTTCGCGTCCTTCAGCAGCTTGGTCGCGTACGCCTGCACGTCGAGGCGCTCGCCGAACCAGCGGAACCAGTCGTAGATCGAGTACTGCGAGCGGCGCTTCGCCGTCTTCATCCACTCGACCTCGTACGGTCGCCCGCCGCGCCGATACCAGTCGAGCTCGAGCGCGTCGAACCGACGCTCGGCCAGTTCGTCGGTGGCGAGCTCTTCGAAGTGCTCCTCGCGCTCGTGATCGGGATAGGCCGTGGTCCACTCGACCCGGTTGTCGAGACATCGGCCGACGGCTCGCTCGATCACGCGCTTCGTGGTCTCGGTCGGAGGCCAGTACTCGCGCACCACGCCACCACGACCGTCGAGGAAGTACGGCGACGTCGGCTTGAAT
>JBBQJJ010000055.1:0-30478 GCA_038325805.1 Haliangiales bacterium | reverse complement strand
ACCTTCGGGCCGTGATGCGCTTCGACGAGCAACGCGAGGTCGCGCGAGGCGCGGTCGTACGAGCTATCGATCTGTCCCCCGGCGATCGTGATCTTGTTCGGCGGCGGGCTCTCGGAGAGCGCCATCGTCACCAGGAAGACGGCGGCGATCAGCACGCCGATCACGGCGGTCTGGATCAGCGTTCGTCGACTGATTCGCACGTCCACGCGATAACACACCGTCCGGGGCAAGCGCCCGAACCCCCACCCCGATCAGCGCTTGTTCTTGCCGGGCTCGTTGCGAGGGACCTCGTCATCGGAGGCTTGCGCGACCGAGGCGCCGGTCCTGCGCGGTGCCGGGGCTTCCTGCTTCGCGACAGGCCTGGTCTCTTCCTCGATGGTCGGAGCCTCTTCCTCGACGACCTTCTTCTTCGACACCTTCTTCGCCTTCACCTTCACCTTCACCTTCTTCGTCTGCTTCGCCGCCGTGGCCTTGCCTGGTCGAGCCTCCACGGTCGTGGTGGCGAACAGCAGGGATCCGACGAACGCGACGAGTAGGGCCAAGCGCATGCCTGCCCTCGGTGCAATCACGACACCAAACGCGGGCTGAAAATCCTCAGTCCTTGTGCGCTGACCACTCGAGTTTCCATGGGAGCCAGGTCTCCGAGGCGCAGCTTCGGTATGGACTGTTGTCCTCGCGTCGCGCGGAGCTGCACGCGATGTGCACGGTGTCCATTGCGCCCGCGTGTCGCGATGTTTCGCCCGTAGATCTTTGCGCTTGCGACACCTGCGACAGCATCTCTCAGGTGCTACACGACACCGGCCATGACGCGCTCGATGTGCCTGCTAGTGCTCGTCTTCGCCTGCAAGAACGAGGAGAAAGGCACCCGACCTCCGCAGGGTGAGCCACCGCCGGCAGACGTCGGCGTGGTCACCGTCAAGCCCGAGCAGGTGATGCTCCAAGCGGAGCTCGCCGGGCGCACGACGGCCTCGCTGGTCGCGGATCTCCGACCGCAGGTCACCGGCATCATCAAGGCGCGCACGTTCGAAGAAGGCGCGGTGGTCAAGCAGGGGCAGGTGCTCTACCAGATCGACCCGGCGATGTACCGCGCGACCTACGCGCAGGCGATGGCGGATCTCGGGGCCGCGAAAGCACAGCTCGCCGCGGCGAAGACCAAGAACGATCGCTACGTCTCGCTCGCGAAGATCGAGGGCGTGTCCAAGCAGGAAGCCGATGATGCGCGTGCGGCGGTGGAGCTCGCCGCCGCCGGCGTGGCGCAGCGCCAGGCCGCTCTCCAGGCCGCGCAGATCAACCTCGATTACGCGCAGATCAAGGCGCCGATCTCCGGCCGGATCGGCACCTCGACTGTCACCGCGGGCGCGCTCGTGACTGCGGGTCAACCCGAGCCGCTGGCGACGATTCGCTCGCTCGATCCGATGTTCGTCGATCTCACGCAATCGAGCGAAGATCGACTGCGCCTCCGCGAACAGCTCGGCTCCGGCGCGCTCAAGGCCGGCAGCACCAAGGTCAAGCTGCGGCTCGGCGACGGCTCGATGTATGCGCGCGAAGGCGTCCTCGAGTTCGCCGAGGTCTCCGTCGACCCCGCGAGCGGCATGGTCACGCTACGCGCCAAGTTCCCTAACCCCGACGACACGCTGCTGCCGGGGATGTACGTGCGCGCGGTGCTCGACCAGGCGATCAACCAGGCCGCGATCCTGGTGCCGCAGCAGGGCGTCACGCGCGATGCCAAGGGCGAGGCCGTCGCGATGATCGTCAGCAAGGACGGCAAGGCCGAGATGCGGCCACTCAAGGCCGACCGCGCGATCGGCGACAAGTGGCTCGTCACGCAGGGGCTCGCCGCCGGTGATCAGGTGATCGTCGAGGGGCTCAACAAGATCGGTCCCGGCATGAAGGTCAAGCCGAGCGAGGTCGTGTTGGGTGCGGGTTCGGGAAGTACGGCCGCCGCGGGTTCGGGATCGGGCTCCGCAAAGTGATCGCGAGTTTCTTCGCGCATCGCCCCGTCTTCGCCTGGGTCATCTCGATCGCGATCATGCTCGCCGGCGTGGCGGCGATCCGCACGCTCCCGGTCGCGCAGTATCCCGATGTCGCGCCGCCGAGCGTCAACATCGGCGCGTCCTACACCGGCGCGTCCGCCGAGACGGTCGAGAACAGCGTCACCCAGGTGCTCGAGCAGCAGCTCACCGGCATCGATGGCCTGCTGTACTTCTCGAGCTCGTCGAGCTCCGCCGGTCAGGCGAGCATCAACGTGACGTTCGCGCAGGGCACCGATCCCGACGTCGCGCAGGTCCAGGTCCAGAACAAGGTGCAACAGGCGGTCCCGCGCTTGCCACCCGCCGTCCAGCAGCAGGGCATCGTCGTCAGCAAGTCGCAGGCGAACTTCCTCACCATCGTCGCGGTCTACGACACCACCGACAAGGCGAAGGAGAGCGACATCGCCGACTACCTGTCGAGCACGCTGCAGGATCCGATCGCGCGGATCGATGGCGTCGGTGCGATCCAGGTGTTCGGCTCCGGCTACGCGATGCGGATCTGGCTCGATCCCGCGAAGCTGCAATCGTTCCAGTTGATGCCGTCGGATGTGCAGGCGGCGATCGCATCACAGAACGTCCAGGTCTCCGCCGGCAAGATCGGTGCGATGCCGGCACCGGCGGGCCAGCAGCTCAATGCCACGGTGACCGCGCAGAGCAAGCTGCAGACGGCGCAGCAGTTCAAGGAGATCATCGTCAAGGCCGACGCCGCCGGCGGTCGCGTGCTGCTGGAGGACGTCGCCATCGTCGAGCTCGGCAGCGAGTCGTACGACATCAACACGCGCCTCAACGGTCACCCGGCGTCGGGCCTCGCCGTGATGCTCGCCCCCGGTGCGAACGCGCTGCAGGTGGCGGATGACGTCAAGGACGTGGTCGCGAAGCTCGAGCGGACGATGCAGCCGGGTTGGAAGGTCTCGTACCCGTTCGACTCGACCACGTTCATCCGGATCTCGATCGAGGAGGTCGTCAAGACGCTGATCGAGGCGATCCTGCTCGTCGTCCTCGTGATGTTCATCTTCTTGCAGAGCTGGCGCGCGACGTTGATCCCGGTGATCGCGGTGCCGGTCGTCATCCTCGGCACGTTCTGCGTGCTGCAAGTGCTCGGCTACTCGATCAACACGTTGACGATGTTCGCGCTGGTGCTCTCGATCGGGCTACTCGTCGACGACGCGATCGTCGTGGTCGAGAATGTCGAGCGCCTGATGCGCGAGGAGCACCTCGGACCGCTCGAGGCCACGGTCAAGTCGATGCGCGAGATCACCGGTGCGCTGATCGGCGTGGCCACCGTGCTGTCGGCCGTGTTCCTGCCGATGGCGTTCTTCACCGGCGCGACCGGCGTCATCTATCGGCAGTTCTCGGTGACCATCGTCGCGTCGATGCTGCTGTCGGTGTTCGTCGCGTTGACGATCACGCCGGCGCTGTGTGCGACGCTGCTCAAGGCGCACGCGCCGGGACCGCGCAAGGGTCCGTTCGGCCTGTTCAACCGCGGCGTCGACCGCGTCACCAACGGGTACCGCGGCGTGATCGCGTGGATGTTGCGGGGACCGTTCAAGTGGCTGATCCCGTACGCCGCGATCACCGCCGTGATGGGCGTGCTGATCGTGCGGTTGCCGACGGGCTTCTTGCCGCAAGAGGATCAGGGCATCGGCATGGTGATCTGGACGCTGCCGTCGGGTGCGTCGCAATCGCGCACGCTCGAGGTCGCGAAGAAGGTCGAACAGCACTTCCTCGACGTCGAGAAGGCGAACGTGAACTCGATCTTCACGATCGCCGGCTTCTCGTTCGTCGGTGTCGGGCAGAACGCCGGCATGGCGTTCATCGAGTTCAAGGACTGGAGCGACCGCGAAGGCAAGGACAACACCACGCAGGCGGTGACCCAGCGCGCGACGGGCATGCTGTGGACGCTGCGCGAGGCACAGATCTTCGCGTTGACTCCACCACCGATCAACGGCCTCGGCGACAGCGCCGGGTTCGACTTCCAGCTGCAGGCTGCACCCGGCACCGATCGCGCGGGGCTCGCGGCAGCACGCGATCAGTTGCTAGGGATCGCTGCGCAGGAGCCTCTGCTCGCCGGCGTGCGCCGCGGCGATCTCGCGGAGACGCCACAGCTCAAGATCGACATCGATCAAGCAAAGGCCGCCGCAGCGGGCGTGTCGCCCAACGACATCGCGTTCACGCTCGGCGCGGCGTGGGGTGGCGTCTACGTCAACGACTTCATCGACCGCGGTCGCGTCAAGCGCGTGTTCATGCAGGGCAAGGCCGAGTCGCGGTCGAAGCCCGAGGATCTCGGGTCGTGGTACGTGCGCGGCCAGACCGGAAAGATGACGCCGTTCGATACGTTCTCGAAGACCAGCTGGACCTACGGCGCCGAGACGCTGTCCCGCTACAACGGTCTCGCGTCGGCGAACCTGCAAGGTGCAGGTGCACCGGGCGTCAGTTCGGGGACGGCGATGGACACGATGGCCAGCCTCTCCGAGAAGCTGCCGCCGGGCACGACGTACGCGTGGAGCGGTCTGTCGTATCAGGAGCAGCTCGCGAGTGGGCAGACGCTGACGCTGTACGCGATCGCGATCCTGCTGATCTTCCTCGCGCTCGCGGCACTCTACGAGAGCTGGTCGGTGCCGTTCTCGGTGCTGCTCGTGATCCCGCTCGGGATCGTCGGTGCGGTGATCGCGGCGAAGGTCCGCGGCCTCGAGAACGACGTCTACTTCCGGGTCGCGCTGGTGACCACGATCGGGCTGGCGTCGAAGAACGCGATCTTGATCGTCGAGTTTGCCGAGGAGGCGTACCTCAAGGGGAGTACGGCGCTCGAAGCGGCGATCAGCGGTGCGAAGCTTCGCCTCCGCCCGATCATCATGACGTCTCTCGCCTTCATCGCCGGCGTGTTGCCCCTCGCGATCTCCACCGGCGCGGGCGCGAACAGCCGCGTCTCGATCGGCTCCGGCATCATCGGCGGCACGCTCACCGGCACCGTCCTCGCGATCTTCTTCGTCCCCGTGTTCTTCGTGATCGTTCGCCGGATCGTCAAGGGCAAGCGGATCGTTCCTCAGGCGACCGTCGTCACCACGGAACACTCATGAAGCGTCTGCCTCTGATCCTCGCACTCGCGAGCTGCGCGTCGATGGCGCCGACCTACGAGCGCCCGGAGGCGCCGATCCGCCAGGAGCTCCCCGGTGGGTCCGGTGCGGCGCCGGTTCCGGCGATCGAACAGTTCGTCCAGCACGCACCGCTTCGTCAGCTGATGACCCAGGCGATCAAGGAGAACCGCGATCTGCGGCGCTCCGTCGAGAACATCGAGTCGGCGCGCGCGCTGTATGGCGTGCAGCGCGGGGCGTTGTACCCGTCGGTCGATGCCGTCGCGACCGTCAACCATGCACGTCAGGTCACCGGCATCCCCGGGCTCGCAGCGTTCACGTCGACCACCGGGCAGGTGCTCGGCCAGGTGTCGTGGGAGATCGACGTGTTCGGTCGGATCAAGTCGCTGACCAACGCGAAGCAACAGCAGGTGCTGTCGACGCTCGAGCTCGCGCGTGCGGCGCGGGTGGCGCTGGTCGGCGACATCGCCACCGCGTACGTGACGCTCGCGACCGATCGCAAGCGGCTCGTGATCGCGAAGGACACGATGGAGCTCGGCAAGAAGGTCATGGACCTCTCCGACAAGCTCGTCGCTGGTGGGACCGGGAACCGCAGCGATTTTTATCAGGCGAAGACGGTCTACGAGCAGGCGCGCGCGGATGTCGCGCAGCTGACCGCCGCGATCGCGCAGGACAAGAACGCGCTCGAGCTGCTCGCCGGGAGCGCGGTCGGTGATGACCTGCTGCCGGCCGAGCTCCCCGAGAAGCCCGACTGGTTTGCCGAGGTTCCCGTCGGGATGTCGTCGACGGTGCTGCTCGATCGTCCCGACGTCCGGGCGGCCGAGCACGATCTGATGGCGGCCAACGCGAACATCGGCGCGGCGCGTGCGGCGTTCTTCCCGAACCTGTCGCTGACCGCGAGTGGCGGCATCGCCTCGGCCGCGCTCAAGACGTTGTTCACCAGCCCCATCTGGGTCTACTCGCTGCTGCCGTCGCTCGCGATGCCGCTGTTTCGCGGTGGCGCGAACAAGGCGAACCTCGCGTACACCGAGTCGCAGAAGCGTGTGTTCATCGCGGCCTACGAAGGTTCGATCCAGCGCGCGTTCCGCGAGGTCGCCGATGCGCTCGCCGTCAAGGCGACGCTCGCCGATCAGCTCGAGGCGCAGCACGCGCTCGTCGAGGCCGCGCACAAGAGCTTCGAGATCTCGCAGGCGCGCTACGAGGCGGGCATCGATCAGTTCATCACCACGCTGGTCTCGCAACGGGCGCTGTACGGCGCGCAGAACTCGCTGATCACCGTGCAGCAGGCGGCGATGGTGAATCGCATCACGCTCTACCGCGCGCTCGGAGGCGGCCGGCTGTAGTGCCAGCGAGGACGCGTTGGCTGCGGACCACCCGCACACATCCTCGACGAACGTTCGGTATAACGACGGTTATAGCGAGATTCGTTATAACGATCGTTATAACGATGACGCTTGGTGGGGTCGCGAGGACCTAGATCCCGACTCGCGCCGAGTTCTCACCTATACGTGCCAGCTACGGGAGGCTCAGGGCCTGGTACGCGGCGGCCTCGATTTGATCGATGGGCGTCTTCGCCTCGGCACATCGGCCATTCGCGAACACGACGACCCCTGTCCGCGTCTGCGGGTCGATGCTGATCTTCGTGCAGATGCCGCCGGTGAATTCACCGCGGTGCATCCAGAGGTTCCCTGCCTTGTGCCAGTAGAAGCCGACGTCTGGTTGGAGGGGAGCACTCGGGCTCAGCGCCATGTTCACGGTCGAGGTCTGGAGAATTCGGGTGCCGTTGCCGATGCCGCCACTCGTCCACATGATCATGAAGCGCGCGAGGTCGTGCGCGGTGGTGCGCAGATTACCGGCGGGATAGGGCGACATCCCGAACGCGAGTGACGACGGGTGATTCGGCGCGGAGTAGGCGTTCGCGATCGAGCGACCCGCGAACACGGACGCGAACCATCCCGTGGAGGTCATGCCGAGCTTGTTGAAGATCTCGTCGTGGGTGAATTGGGCGAAGTCGCGACCGGTCGCCAGCTCGAGTCGTCGGGCAGGCCACGCCGCGCCGAGGTTGGAGTACTCGTAGACGAGCCCCATCGCTCGATTCTGATAGTGAAAGAAGACATTGGGCGAGAACAGACATGGCTGGAGCACCGCCGAAAGGTTCGAGGGCGCGTCGAGACCGTTGATGATCGTGCACAGGTCCGCGCGCAGGGTCGCCGTGTGGTTCGCGTGCATGCGGAGCGAGGCATTCTGGAAGGTGAACGGATTCGTCAGGCCACCTGGCCCGTCGAGCTGGAGTTGACCCTGGTCGGACGCGCGAAGCACCGCGGTCCCGAGCACCAGCTTCGAGAGGCTCGCGACCTGCCACGGGATATCGGGCGTCGCCGGATCCCGGTCGTTCGCCATCCCAGCGCCGTAGCTCCACACGATCGCGCCGTTCTTCACCGCAGCAACGGTCACGCCGTGGACATGCTCCTTGGCGGCGTCCATCAGTGCGGTCGTCGCGTCCCACGTGGGGCCGCAGATCGGGCGGAGGTCGTTCTCGAGCACGTAGAACTTGCCCTCGCTCGGTCGCCAGATCGTGTAATCGGCAGCCCGATCACCGGTGAAGTCGCCGGGCGTCGGAAGGTCCGTCGAATAGCCCCAGGATTGAACCGGCACACCGTTGCTCCACCAGTGGCCGGTCGAGGGGCGATAGATCATCTGTCCCGCCTTCGTCGAGCAGGTGGCGTTCGCGGCGAGCGGCGTGTCGCCGGTCTGCCCCCAGCGATACGTTGCCTGCTGGCGTCGAACGAGCGGGCCGTAGATCAGCCACTCTCCGGTGCTGGGCCGGAACACCGTGTAGTCGAACCCAGGCCGGCCATCGAAGTCACCCGCGATCGGAACATCGCCGGGCTGCCCCCACTGACCCGACGAGAACGCACCGGTGACACCGTCGATCACGTACCAGTAGCCGTTGCTCGGTCGGTAGACCGCGAAGTCGGTGCGACCATCGTTGGTGTAATCGCCGGGCAGTGGAACGTCGCCGGGCTGCCCCCACTGACGCACCGGAAGATGCTGTCCCGTCACGCGATCGCGGATGTACCAGTTGCCCTCCGACGGTCGCCACACGACCCAGTCGACCTGGTTGTCACCAGTGAAGTCCGCGGGGACCGGCACGTCGCCGAATTGACCCCACTGCTGCGTTTGCTCGGCGGCGTTTGGCGACGTCTTGAGGTGCCACGTCCCATCGCTGGGCCGCCAGGTCGCATAGTCGCTGACCTTGTCACCGTCGTAGTCGCGAACGACCGGGATATCTCCTTGCTGTCCGAGTGGGACGGCGAACCAAGGGCTTGCTTCGACGGCGGCGGCCATCGTGCAAACCATCGTCATACTCAGCACGAGCTTCTTCATGACGACCCGGAGTGACCACGCGGCGGTTGTCGCAGAAAAACTGCATCTGCCTGAGATGACTCGCGACGATGACCTCGCCGCGCACCAGCTCTGATCGCGAACGGCTCGGCCTCGGCGGGCGCTCGCTCGATCCGGCGGCGCGTTCGTCCGCGCTCGCTCATTCGCGAACCCTGACGCGCGGAAACCCGAGCGGCATGCCCTGGTCAACCACGCTGGCGCTTACAGTATCGAGATGCGGATCGGTTGCTTGCTGGTGTTGGTGGCGTGTGGCGACAACGCGTTCGACTTCCCTGCGAAGCAGAACATCACACGCGATATCGTGTCGACCGACCTCGTGGTTGACGTCACCACGCAACACGGCACCGCCGTGGTCACGTTCGCCGGCGATACCCGACCGGGCGCGACGCTCGAGATCGGCGACCTCACGATCGGCTCGGTCACCGTCGGTGGGATCGAGATCGCGACCGAGCAACACGAGGGCCTCCTCGACCTCGGCATCCCCGGCTCCGAGGTGCCGGTCGCGGTGGTCCTCGACTACGACTACCAGCTGCACGACCGCGCCGACGGCGTGTCCGCGAATGGCTACACGTTGGTGTGGCCGTACTACTGCTTCAATATTTTCCCCTGCCACTCCGATCCGAACGACGGCTCGGCGTTCACGCTCGAGCTCACCGGCGTTCCGGCGGGAAAGACGGCGGTGTACCCGACGAGCATCCCGGATGCGCCGGCGTACCAGCTCGCCTGGTCGATCGCGGATCTCACCGAGCTCCAGCTCGGCACCACCACGGCTGGCACCGAGATCGTCGGCTGGTACCTGCCGAGCCTCGAGCCCAAGTTGCGCACCGGCACCGAGCAGCTCGTCGAGGCGTTCGACTGGTACGAGCAGCACCTCGGCGACTACAAGTTCGGTCCGAAGGCCGGCACCGTCGCGGTGTCGTGGCAGTTCTCCGGCATCGCGCCCGACTACGTGCTCGGCGGGATGGAGCACCATCCGTTCTGGCACATCAACGAATCGAGCCTGCGCTTCAGCGAGTCGCACATCCATGAAGCCGGGCACGGTTGGTACGGCGACGGGATCCGGATCGCCTGCTGGGAGGACATGGTGCTCTCCGAGGGCACGATCACGTACCTGACCGGTCGCGTGCTCGACGAGATCCAGCCGGGCAACACCTACTTCGCGCGCATCGCTGGTTCACTGACGCCGCTGCCCGATGTCGATCACGTGTGGCCACAGTCGTGCGGCGTGGTCGACGGCGTCGCGATGATCAACACCGAGGTCTACATCCGCGGCGGGATGTTCTATCGCGCCGTCGCGCTCAAGGTCGGCGCCGAGGCGCTCGACACCGTGCTCCGCGAGTTCTACGAGGAGCACACGCTCGGCTCCGCGCGGATGAGTCAGATGCTCGCGAAGATCGAGCAGGTCACCGGGTTCGATCCCACGGCATGCGCAGAGAAATGGCTACGCACGATCGACGTGCCGCCCGTCGCTGCCTGCGACTAGGGCACGGAGGTCGGATCGACCACGAGCAAGCGCACGCGCCCGGTCGCGACGGTCTGCGCCTTGTCATCGCGGATCGTGACCTCCCACAGCTGAGTGCGCCGACCGCGCGTGATCGGGGTGGCGCGCGCGGACAGCGTGCCTTCCCGGGTGGCGCGGATGAACGAGGTCTGGTTGTCGAGCCCGACGACGGTCTTGCCATGGGTGGCGGCATCGATCGCGGCGCCGCACGAGGCGAGGGTCTCGACGATGCCGGCGTAGACGCCACCGTGGACGATGCCCATCGGCTGGCGATGCTTCGGGAGGATCGCCATCGTCGCGGTCACCTCGTCACGGGTGGCCGTGACGAGCGCGATGCCCATCTCGCCGGCCCACGTGGTGACGTGCATGTGGTTGATCGCTTCGGCGCCGAGCTCCATGCCGGCAGCATGCCACTTGTCGTCGCAGCAGACTCGCGCGCACTGTCGTGACCGCGGACGCTGATCTGCTCACGCTATGCGTGTGTCACTCACGCGCTCGACGAGCTCGCCTAGCCGAGGTTCTGGTTGGCGAAGTCCCAGTTGACCAGGTTCCAGAACGCCTCGACGAACTTCGGCCGCGCGTTGCGGTAGTCGATGTAGTAGGCGTGCTCCCAGACATCGAGCGTCAGGACACACGTCTTACCGGCGGCGAACGGGGTGTCGGCGTTCGCGCTGGTCTCGATCGCGAGACCGTCGCCCGACTTCACCAGCCACGCCCAGCCCGAGCCGAACTGACCGATGGCCGCCTCGGAGAACTTCGTCTTGAAGTCGGCGAAGCTGCCGAACGCCTTGTCGATCGCGCCGGCGACCGCACCCGTCGGGTTACCGCCGGCCTTGGGGGCGAGCGAGTTCCAGAAGAAGGTGTGGTTCCAGACCTGCGCCGAGTTGTTGAAGATCTTCTTCTCGGAGGCCTGGTTGTAGGAGGCCTTGATGACCTCGTCGAGGGTCATGGAAGCGTACTTGGTGCCCTCGGCAAACTTGTTGAGGTTGTCGACGTACGCCTTGTGGTGCTTGCCGTAGTGGTAGTCGATCGTCTCGGCAGAGATCGTGGGGGCGAGCGCGTCCTTGGCCCAGGGAAGTTCGGGGAGGGTGAATGCCATGCCGAGGTTGTAGCCTCGACCGGAGACCCGCGGGAGTCGGGAGCGGAGTAAAGTGCAGCAGTGATCGGGCCGTTGCGCCATATCGGAGCCGGACTCGCCTACTTGGCGACGGCGCGCCGCCAACACAACAGCGATCGGCTGACGGCTCGGCAGCTCGCGTGGACCAAGCAGCTGCCGCCGGGACTGGAGCTGACGTGGTTCGGCACCGCGGGGTTCCGGTTGGCCTATCAGGGCACGGTGATCTGGATCGACCCGTACGTCACGCGGATGTCGTTGGCGGCAGTGGCGCTACGGCAGGTCGTCCCGTCGTCACCCGTGGCTGTCGCGAAGTACGTCGATCGCGCGGATGCCGTGCTGGTCGGGCACACGCACTTCGATCACGCGCTCGATACGCCGGCGATCGCCAAGACGCACGGCTGCAAGGTGTACGGCTCGACGAGCCTGCAGGCGCTGATGGCGCTGCACGGGCTGGCGGAGCAGGCCGTGGTGGTGGAGCCGAAGCGCGACTACGAAGTGGGTCCCTTCAGGTTCCACTTCGTGCCGAGTATTCATAGCAAGCTGCAGCTCGGGCTCGGCATCCCGTACGCGGGCGAGCTGACGTGCGAGCACGTCGAGGGGCTGACCGCACAAGCGTATTGCTGCGGACAGGTGTGGGGCGTGGCGATCGAGGTCGCGGGGATCAAGATCTATCACCAGGGGTCGGCGGACCTCGTCGAGGACGAGATCATCGATCGCGACGTCGACATCTTCCTGTGCGGGATCTCGGGCCGCCGGTTCACGCATGACTACGCCGCGCGGATCCTGCGGGCGCTCTCCCCCAAGGTCATCGTGCCGACGCACTACGATGACTTCTTCAGGCCGCTCGACGCCGAGACCAGGTTCTCGTTCAACGTCAACCTGACGGGCTTTGCCGATGAAGTCCGTGCGGTGTCGAGTGAATTCACCATCGGCACGCTCGAGGTCAGATCATGAAGTACTGGTTGATGAAGACCGAGCCCGAGGAGTTCTCGATCGCGGATCTCGAGAAGCGACGCCTCGAGCCGTGGAGCGGCGTGCGCAGCATGTTCGCGCGGTTCCACATGCGCAACATGACGGTCGGCGACGCGGTGCTGTTCTATCACTCGAGCTGCACCCCGCCGGGCGTGGCCGGGCTCGCGAAGGTGTCGAAGGTGAGGCTCGTCGACGAGACCCAGTTCGACCCCAAGAGCGAGTACTACGACGAGAAGTCGACGCGCGACAAGCCGAGATGGGACTGCGTCGAGGTCGAGTACGTCAGGACGCTGTCGAACATGGTGCTGCTCGAGCGGATCCGAGGCGACAAGAAGCTCGCGAACATGGTGCTGCTGCGGCAGGGCAGGTTGAGCGTGCAGCCCGTCGAGCAGGCCGAGTACGAGCACATCGTCGCGCTCGCCGAGACATCATGGGAACCGCCGCCGAAGCCGAAATCGGTGAAGAAAAAGCCGGTGGGGAAGAAGCCTTCTCCCAAGAAGAAGAAATGATCGCCGTCGACGACGTGCGCGCACTGCGCGAGGCCGGCAAGCACGAGGAGCATCTCGCGGCGGCGAACAAGCTCGTCGCCGAGCGTCCGTTCGACGTGCTCGCGCAGATCGAGGCCGCGTACGGTCACGATCGCAACAACCTCGAGCGCGCAGCGATCCGCCACTACGACGAGGCCCATCGACTCGGCGTGCCGGAACCGCTGCGCCGTCGCTTCCTCGTCGGCTATGGCTCGACGCTGCGCAACGTCGGGCGGATCGACGACGCCGTGGCGATCCTCGCGCAGGCCGTCGCCGACGATCCGAACTACCCCGCGTTCGACGCGTTCCTCGCGCTCGCGTTGCTCTCCGCGGGCCATCCGAAGGCGGCGCTCGCCGCGATGCTCGGCATGGTGCTCGATGTCGCGAAGCCCGGCTCGTTCGATGGCTACGAACGGGCGCTGGGCGAGTATCACAAGGAGTTGCTCGAGGAGCCGTAGGAGCGTCGTCAGTTGATATTGACGGACAGCTCTACATCTTCCTTGTTGGTCGGGAACTTCGCGCTCGACAGGACGTTCCTGATGCACGCGCCGAGCGTCGACACGTTCAGGTCGGGCGGCTCGAGGGTGATGGTCTTCGCTCTCCCGTCGCGTGACACCGCCAGGACGATCTTTGCGTTGCGCGGTGGCACGCCGTGGATGCGAGCGCATTGCGAGACGGGCGCGCTGTTGGCCTGGATCACGGCCTTGTATGGAGCCTTCCAATCTCCCTTGGCCGTGGGCGAAGGCGTAGTGGGCGGCCGCTTCGGAGCGACCGGCTTCGCCGAACCGGCGTCGCTGCCGACGGGTTCCGGCACGGGCACCGGCTCGAGCGGCAGTTGTGCGGGCTCGCTGATGATGTTGACCACCGCAGGGCGGTCTGTGTGCTGCATCTGCTTCCACACCAGGAACAGCGCGGCCGCCGCGACACCGACCATCGCGATCGCGAGGATGGGCCACAGCACGCTGCGGCGGCTCTCCATCCGCTTCGTCTCCAGCGGCCTCAGCTGATAACCACTCGTGCTCGAATCCGCGCCGAACGGTTGCGGCGTGCTGCCACCGAAATCACTCGGCGTGTTTCCACGCTGTGCTTGCACCTCGCGCGGCAGCTCGGACACCGTCGATTCGACGGCGGGGAACTCGTCGTCATCGTCGTCGTCGACGACCGTCAGATCGTCGGTCTGCACGATCAGCGGCATCGTCGTGCGACCCATGCCGGGCTCGCTGGGCTTGGTGCGATGGATCGCGGCCGCCACCTGATGGCTGCGCTTATCGATCTCCGTCGCGAAGTGCTCGCGCACGAAGTCGCCGATCTCGCCCTGCGTCCACGGCCGCTTGATCCCGGCGATCGCGTCGACGAGCGCGGTGCCGAACTGCCGCGCGGTCTCGAAGCGCTTGTCGGGATCGCGATCCAGCGTCTTGCCGATCAGCTCCGCGACGGAGTTCGGCACGTCGGGCCGATACTTCCGCACGTCGGGGATGGGCTGCTCCATCACCGCGCGGAACGTCAGGTAGTCGGTCTTGCGCTGGAACAATCGTCGCAGCGCTAACATCTCGTAGGTCACGATGCCGAGGGCGAACACGTCCGCGCGGCGGTCGACGGCATGTCCGCGGAGCTGCTCGGGCGCCATGTACGCGTACTTGCCCTTCACCGTGCCCGTCTGGGTGTTCGACGACGCGTCCTTGACCTTCGCGATGCCGAAATCGAGCACCTTGACGACGCCCGACTCGGTGAGGAACACGTTCGACGGCGTGACGTCGCGGTGGACGATACCGAGGTGCTCGTTGCCGCGATCGCGGTCGCGGAGCTCGTGGGCGTAGTGCAACGCATCCGCCGCCTGCTGCATCACGCCGCCGATGAACCCGTAGTCGAGCTCCTTGGACTCCTTGCTCGCTCTGCGGAGGAGCGGCAGCAATGTGATGCCCTCGAGGTACTCCATCACGATGTAGAGGTGGCCGTCGGTCTCGCCGAGCTCGTAGACCTGACAGATGTTCGCGTGCGACAGCTTCGAGGCGATCCGTGCCTCGGCGATCAACATCGAGCGAAACCGCGCATCATCTGCGAGGTGCGGGAGGATCCGTTTGACGACGAACAGCTTCTCGAACCCCGCGGCGCCCTCCAGCCGCGACAGGAAGATCTCGCCCATGCCACCCGTGGCGAGCCGAGCAAGGAGCTCGTAACGACCGAGCCGAGCTGGTGCTGCCGGACCTCCGATGGCCATCCGCCGACGACAATAGCAGGTATAAGGTTTGCTCATGCGCTTCGAGCTGCACTGCCATTCCACCTGCTCCGACGGCAGCGAGGCTCCCGAGCGGGTCGCCGCGCGTGCCGGCGAGCGCGCCGTGGCGGTGTTCGCGCTGACCGACCACGACACCGACGCGGGCTCCGGCGTCCCCGTCGCCAATGGTCGATCGATCCGCGCGGTCGAGCTGTCGTGCGCGGATGATCAGCAGCGCACCGTGCACGTGCTGGCGTACGACCGCGGTGGTGCGTGGGACGCGCTGGCCAGCAGGCTCGAGGGCATTCGCGAGGCGCGAACGAACCGACTCAAGGTGATGGCGACCAAGCTCGAGATGCGCGGCATCACGCTCGACATCACGAAGCTCCTCGAGGAAGCCAAGAGTCGTTCGGTGGGGCGGCCCGATCTGGCGAAGTTGATGGTCGCCGGCAAGCACGCGAGCTCGATCAAGGACGCGTTCTCGCGGCACCTCTACGACCACGGCCCCGTCGACGTGCCGCACAAAGGCTTGACGCTGGCCGACGCGATCACGCTCGGCAAGGCCGCAGGAGCGGCGCTGTCGCTCGCTCATCCACATCTCTACGACGAGCGAAGTGCGGCCATGCTGCGCGCGTTCAAGGACCGCGGGCTCGACGGCATCGAAGCGTTCCACGGTGCATACGATGCGCGCGAGCGCTCGCGTTGGTTGGCCGTCGCGGACTCGTTAGGGCTGGTCTGCACGGGCGGCTCCGACTGGCACGGACCAGAGGCGCAAGGCGGGGTGAGCATGGGCGTCGATCTGCCCGACGATCGTAGCGACGCGCTGCTGCGCTGGCTCGGCTGACGCGGCATGCTGCGCGCATGAAGCGCGCTCTCCTGCTGATCCTCGCTGCCTGCGGCGGAACTCCAACGCTGGTGGTTCCGCCGGCACCGCCCGATCCCAAGCCCGATCCGCTGCCCAAGCCCGAGCCGATCACCCCGCCTGTGGTGAAGGCCGTCGGCAAGCCGCGTATGGATCTGATCCCGCGCGCGCTGATGTTCGGTAACCCCGAGCGCGTCGCGGTGCGGTTGTCTCCCGACGGCAAGCAGCTGTCGTGGATGGCGCCCAAGAACGGCGTGATGAACGTGTTCGTCGCGCCCGTCGACAAGCTCGACCAGGCGAAGGCCGTCACCGACGAGAAGATCCGCCCGATCCCCGGCTACAACTGGGCGTTCACCGGCAAGCAGATCCTCTACCAGCAGGACGTCGGCGGCGACGAGAACTACCACCTGTTCAAGGTCGACATCGCCGACGGCAAGACCACCGAGCTGACGCCTTCGAAGGGTGCACGCGCCGAGCTCGCCGGCCTCGACCCCAAGAAACCAAACACCGTGTGGGTCACGATCAACGATCGCGACGCGAAGGTCTTCGATCTCTACGAGTACGATCTCGCGACCGGCAAGCGCACGCTCGTCATCCAGAACGACGACGGCTACGGCGGCTTCACGCTCGACAACGCCAACAAGGTTCGGTTCGCCAACAAGAAGAACCCGGACGGCTCGACCGCGCTGCTGGTCCGCGACGGCAAGACCTGGAAGCCGTTCGACACCATCCCGTTCGAGGATGCCGAGACCACCAACATCGCCGGCTTCTCACCCGACAACAAGTCGATCTACCTCACCGAATCGCGCGGTCGCGACACCGCGGCGTTCGTCGAGCTCGACCTCGCGACGAAGAAGACCAAGGTGCTCGCGGAGCATCCGAAGGCCGACGTCGGCGGCGTGATCGTCCATCCGACCAAGCACACGATCCAGGCGATCTCGTTCGACCCCGGTCGTGTGACGTGGAAGATCCTCGACAAGACGATCGAGAAGGACCTCGCCGCGCTCGCGAAGCTCGACGACGGCGCTGACGTCAACGTGACCTCGCGGACCGTCGACGACAAGAAGTGGGTCGTCGCGACCAGCTCCGATCGCAAGGCGTCCTATTACCTGTGGGATCGCGCCACGCAGAAGGCGACGTTCTTGTTCTCGCCGAGCCCGGAGCTGTACAAGCAGCCGCTGGTCAAGATGTCCACGGTGACCATCCCGGCGCGCGATGGGCTCGAGCTGGTCTCTTACCTCTCGCTGCCGAAGTCCGCCGATCCCGACGAGGATGGCAAGGCAAACACCGCCGCGCCCATGGTGCTGTTCGTCCACGGTGGTCCGTGGGCACGTGACGACTGGGGCTTCAACCCGGTGCACCAGCAGCTCGCGAACCGCGGCTATGCCGTGCTGTCGGTCAACTATCGCGGCTCGACGGGCTTCGGTAAGAAGTTCCTCAACGCGGCCAACCTCCAGTGGGGCAAGGCCATGCACGACGACCTCCTCGACGCCGTCACGTGGGCGGTCCAGCAGGGCATCGCGGTCAAGGACAAGATCTGCATCGCGGGTGGCAGCTACGGCGGCTACGCCACGCTCGCCGGTCTCACGCTGACGCCCGACGTGTTCGCGTGCGGCGTCGACATCGTCGGTCCGTCAAATCTGCTGACGCTCCTCGAGTCGATCCCGCCGTACTGGGCGCCGTTCGTCGCGGTGTTCCACACGCGCATGGGCAACCCCAACACCGACGAGGGCAAGGCGCTCCTCGTCCAGGCCTCGCCGCTCACGCACGTCGCGAAGATCGCGCGTCCGCTCCTGATCGGGCAGGGCGCCAACGATCCGCGCGTCAAGCAGGCGGAGTCCGAGCAGATCGTCGCGGCGATGAAGAAGCACGACCTGCCGGTCAGCTACGTGCTGTTCCCCGACGAAGGCCACGGCTTCCACCGCCCCGAGAACAGCATCGCGTTCTTCGCGGTGATGGAGGCGTTCCTGTCCGCGCACATCGGCGGCTTCTACCTGCCGATCACGCCCGAGGAGCTCAAGGCCACCACCATGCAGGTCAAGGATGGCAAGGACGGCATCCCCGGTCTGTGATCTGTGAAGCGTCCACTCAGCTTCGTCGACGGCATCGGCGTCGGCATCGGCGGCCTCATGCTGGTGCCGCTGCTGTCCTGGGTCGTCGTGCGCGGTGACTTCATCGGCATGTACCGTCAGATGGGGCCGTCGGCAACGCTGCCGTCGCCGACGATCTTCGCGTTCGGGCCGCTGTGGAGCTACGGCGCGCCGATCCTGCTCGGCGTCGGCTTCGCGATGGCGATCTGGTTGCGGCCGACGAGGTGGCTGATCGTCGCGATCGGTGGAGCGATGCTGATCGCGGCGATCTTCACGTACTACGCGGCGTACATGCCGATCTGGCAGCTCGCCGGCAACATTCGCTAGGGGCGCCACATCGGGGTGCGTTCGCAACAGGTGATCCACTCCGCGTGGCATGAACCGCTATCGTCCGAACGCCTCGATCGCCGCGAGCAACTCGGCCTCGGCCGTCCTGTGATCGTGCGCTGCGAGCTCGAAGGTGACGATGCTCAGTGGCACTGGAAGACGACACCGCCCGTCATCACGTAGATCGCGCCCGCATCTCCGAAGTTGAGCTTCGATGCGAAGCTCTCGCGTAGCTCGACGATCAACGTTCCATCGGGTTCGGGCTCCTGGATCCATCGGGGCGACACGGTGTCCGTCGACAGCACGACGTCGAGACTGTCGAGTGCAATGCGGAGCTCCTTGAGCGGACCCGTCTTCTTGCCGCCCAGGAAGGCAGCCTTGGGCATCACGATCTCCAGGAGCGCGAGCTTCACGCCGGCAATCACGGGCGCGACCACGGGTTCGTGCGCCTTGGCGAGATCCGCGCGGCTCAGAGAAACGAGCGCGAACCCGCCAGTCGGATCGTCCAGGTCTGACGCAAACACCGCGATGGCCGCGGCACGATCGAGATCGCGCCGCACCTCCGGCGAGAGCGCACGCGACTCGAGGGTGATCAGGTGATGCATCGGCTGCTTCTTCTTGGTGCGCGGCCACGCCTTCGCCGACACACCGAGCGGAGCGCCATAGAGACGATTGACGTCCTGCTTGCCTGGCTCCTCGTCGGTCCGCTCGACGAAGTAACGCGTGATGGTGCCTTTCGCCAGATCGCACGCCGCCGCCAGACGGACGAGCTTCGCCCCCTGCGATTCGCCGAGCACACCCTTGAGCAGTCCGCGGAATCGCTCGTTCTCGGACGCGTCGTGCAGCTTCTGCACGTCGGCGCGCAGCTTGTCCTCGGTTGTCGGTTTCGAGCTGTACGCGGTGCGCGTGAGCGCGTAGACGGCAACCTCCCACGCCCAGGCGAACGCTTCGTCCAGCGTCATCTTCCCCCAGGTGGGACGAACGATCTTGTCCGGCAGCGAGTCTCCGGCTGTGCGGTCGAGTGTCGCGAGGATCGACCTCAGCGTCTTCCACTCGTCGCCACCGAGCATGTCCGGCTTGCTGCCGCGAAGGAGCAGCGACGTCGACAGGAACACGCGCAACGCGACGTTGCCATCGGCACTGCAGAGCGCGTCCGCGATCGCCTGCTTCGCGTTGCTACTTGCGGCGAGGAGCGCTTCGCCGGCGACAGGATCCATCGCGCCCCACGATACGGGCGCCGTTCCTGCACGACCCAGGTTCGTGTCGAGGACCTTCCTGGCGCGATCGAGCATGTCGATCGTGCTCTTGTCCTTGGTCGCTGCGCGCAAGGCTGCCAGCACACCGCTCGGATCCGACGCCGCGACGAGAGCCCCACCGTAGCGCTCGGCCAGCTTCTCGCGGTTGCGTTCCTTGCGGAAGGCGGTTTTTTGCGCCGCGATCATCGCTGCCGCCTGCGCGACGAGCGGATCCTGCGCGCCCTCGAGAGCCGCCGCCCACAACACGAAGATCGTCTCGGTCTTTGCGTGCGCGTCGTACGTGAAGGCATGCTCCCACTCGAGTGCCCTCGTCACCCACGCGCGCAACGCTGGGCGAACCGCCGCGAGGTGGGGCCGAACCTTGGCCACGCTCTCAGGATCGAGGATGTTCCCGGGGAACAGGTCCTCCGGGTTGACGCTCGCCAGCGCCGCAAACTCTGCCTCGCTGAGGCTCGTGTGGATCACGAAGCTCCAGCGTCGCGTCGCCGCCGCGGCCTTCTGGTAGTAGTCCGTGCTCGCGGCATCCGCGCCGATCCGCGTGGGCTTGATCGCCGCCACCTGCGCAGCTGAGAACGCGGGGAACAGCGTGGTGACCGAGCCAGGCTCGCAGCTCGCGTCGAGCGCGCGGGCAAGCTCGGCGGTGGTTGCGCGGGCGACCCATGCGTTCAGCGCGGCGGTCTGGTGCGTGTTGTAGTGCACCGTGATCCCGGGCCGTCCGCTGACCGCGAGCTCCCACAACGTGTCGAGCTCGCCGGGGGTCCACTGTGCATCCCAGGTAAACGAGCCCGTCGTCACGAGGCCGCGCGCAAAACCAATGGTGCGCGACCACCAGTCCAATCCCGGCTTGGCGAACAAGTTCCATTGCGCCTCGGGCACGGCACGCCAGAAGTCGTGGCTGTGGTTGTGGGCCGAACGGAGCTCGGTGACGGTCTTCGCGTCGGCCTTCGCGGGAAACGTGAATGCGGTCATGGGCCCGGATCAATCTGACGGATGGCGCACCTAGAAGTCGCACGATTCCCGTGCGCTTGTCGACGGCGCCACGGATCAGGCACGCACCAAGCGGTGCCTCCATTGCGGCAGTCGCTGATTTCAATCACCGACGCGGGCTACGAGGTCGTGTGGTTCTGAATCAGCCGAGCTCGGCGATCGCTGCTGGCCAGTCGAGCTGCGTGGCGAGCTTGCCCTCGGCGCGATCGGCCTTCCCTCCACCGCGCCCGCCGTACTTCGCCGACAGCTGCTTGAACAGCGCACCGCAATCGAGCGTGGAGCCGGCGGCGCGGAACAGCACGACCTGCATCCCGTCGTCGAGCTTCACCGCGAGCAGCGCATCGCGACCCGCGGTGACGAGCTTGCCACCGACGCTGCGCATCAGCTCGGCATCGCCGGGGATCTCGGCGACCACGCGCCCGGTACCGATGAAGCCAGCGAGTATTGCATCGGCGAGCCGCCCGCGCATCTGCGTGATCGTCGCGTCGGCGGTGACGGCATCGCGACGTAGCTTGTCGACGGCCGCGGGGACCTCGGCAGGGCCGCACGAGAACGTCGTCGCGAGGCTGCGCAGGATCTGATCGCGGGTGAACAGATCTGTGCGACCACGACGAGCCGCGGTGAACGTCACGCGCGTCATGCCCTTGTAGCGCTCGGCCGCCTGGATGCGGATCGCTCCGAGCTGGGACGTCCGCGAGCAGTGCGTGCCACCACAGGGCGAGAAGTCGAAGTCGCCGATCGCGACGACGCGGATGTCGGCAGTCACCTTGGGATCGCGGCGAAGCCTGATCGCGGCGAGCTCCGCGGCGTCGGGGAACCACTGGCGGATCGCGAGATCGTCGTCGATCAGGTCGTTCGCGAGATCCTCGGCAGAGGCGAGCTCCGCCTCGGGGATGCGATCGCGTGCGACGTCGATCGTCAGCGCGGATTCGCCCAGGCGTGCGGAGGCCGTCGGTGCGGTGGCGCGATCGAGCAGCGTTCCCGATAGCAGGTGCTGCGCGGTGTGCTGCGCCATGTGTTGGCGACGACGAGTCCAGTCGAGCTCGCCGGTGACGGCCGAGCCTACGGCGGGTGGTTCGCCGTCGATCACGTGGACGATCGAGCCCTCGTGCTCCTGGGTGTCGAGGACGGCGGCTCCACCGAGCGTTCCGCGATCGCCGAGCTGCCCGCCGGCCTCGGGATAGAACGCCGTGCGATCGAGGACGAGGGCACGCTTGCCGTCGAAGGGCAGGATCGCGGTGACGGTCGCGTCGAAGCGGCGGAGCTGCGGGTCGTCGTGATAGAGGCGGGTGGTCATGGCGCGGCGGGAGACCCTACCGTGATCACGTACGAGTCGCATCCGCCAGGACCGCGGTCACCACCGATCCTGCCTTTGACGGGGCAGTCGCCGTCGCGCTCGTCGGTGCGCAGGATCTTCGCACCGACGGCCTTCAGTGCATCGAGCACCTCCTGGTCGGGCAGCGTCACCTTGCCGTAGGTCTTGGGACCCGAGGAGACCAGTGCGATCGAGGGCTTCACCGCGTCGAGGAACGCGCGCCGGCTCGACGTCTTCGAGCCGTGATGGCCGACCTGGAGGATGTCGGCGCGGATGTCCTTCGCGTGGTGATCGATCAGGAACGCCTCGACATCGCCGACCTCCGCGCTCGGATCCTTGCGCGGACCCGACTCGGCATCACCGACGAGGAGCAGCCTGGTGCCGCCGAGCTCGACCGCGATCACGACCGAGTTCTGGTTCGGATCCTTGAGCTGCTTGCCCTCGGCGTGGAGGATCGTGAACTTCGCGCCCTCGCCGAGCTTGATGGCATCGCCCTCGGAGAACCGGACCCAGTCGGCGATCGTGACGTCGAGGCCTTTGACGCGGACGCGCTTGTCGGAGGGAACGTCGGCGGCGGTGTGATAGCGCGTGCCCTTCGAGCGGCTGATGCCGGAGAGCAGCTCGCGATAGAACACCGTCTCGTTGATCCGGCCGGAGTCCCAGAACTGCTTGATGTCGTAGCAGTGGACGATCAGATCGAGCGCGGACGCGTGATCGAGGTGTGGGTGACTGAGCACGACGTGATCGATCGCGAGCCGCGTCTTCGGCACGGGACCGCCATCGACGCACGAGTCATCTCCCGAGGGCCCCAGCGTGGCCGCGAGATAGGCGGCGACACGCAGCGGCCGCTCCGCCTTGTCGTTGGTGCCGGCGTCGTAGAGCAGGGCGAAGTCGGCGCCCCGGATCAGCACGGCGAGCCCGGTGCCGACGTCGATCAGGTGGATCTGAAACGTTCCCGGTGCGGGTGCAGGCGGGACGTCCTTCGCGGTTTCGACCCGCGCGACGGTGATGCCCGGTGCGACCGGCTCGACGTGCTTCGGTTCGTCGGGCTCCGTGGGTCCCGTGGGTTGCCGCGGGGTGGTGGGTGCCGGCTTCGGCGCAGGACAACCGGCGAGGATGGCGAGGAGGACAAGCCAGCGCATGTTCGGCGGCATCGTCTCACGGCCTTCCGCAACCGGCGTCGCGCCGGATCGCGATCGCTCCTACTTCGGCGGGCGACCGGGAACGGGCGCGTCGTCGAGCACGACATCGGGATCGCCGAGCTTGATGTGGAAGCGATAGGGCGCGTCCGCGTGATCGCACCACACCGTCACCAGGTCCGCGGCGAGGGCGAGCTGCTTGGGCGTGCCGTGCGTGAGCGCGAGTGGAATCGCGATCGAGCCGAGGCGCTGACCGTCGGGGATCCGGAATCGCTCGAACTGCCACGTGCGCCGGCGCTCCTCGCGGATCGTGGCGACCTCCGCACGGCGCGGGATGAACTCGAGCAGATCCGCACGCTCGACGACGAACAGCTGCTTGCCGGTGCCGCGATCCGAGACGGCGAGCCCGCCTTTGATCGGCGCGACGACGTACGCGCGAAGCTCTTCGGGTTCCGGTCGCTCGGTGTCGATCGCCGACAGATCGATCACCGCGGTGTTCGGCTGCGCGCCCAAGCGTCCGAGCAGGAAGACCGCGGTCTTGCCCTCCTCGCCACCGCGCTCGGCTGCCGCGCGCAACGGCTCCACGAGCGCGGACGACAGCACCGACGGGAAGCGCACGATCGCGCCGAGCGCGGCGAGGCGCACGGCTGCATCGTCATCGGCGACCAAGGCGACGATGCGCTGTTCGATCGCCGGAGGATAGCCGCGCCGACCCGTGCCGATCGTTCGCGTCGCTGCTGTGCGAACCGGCGCCTCTGCATCGTGGAGCGCTGCGAGGAGCGCTTCGTCGTCGAGCTGGAAGCGCAGCGCGTGGATACCCTCGATCGCCGCCGCGCGCACGTTGCCGTCGCGCGAGACGGCGAATCCCTGCAGCGTCTCCACCACCTTCGCGCGTGCCTTGTCGGCGGCGGGTTGACAGATCGCGATCGCCTCTCGACGCAGCGCCTCGCGGTCCGCCGACGATCCATCGCGTGCCGAGCCGGTGTCCGCGCGCTCGGTCGCTCCTGTGGCGAGCTCGGTCGCTGCGACGGTAGCCATGCCGACGATCGTCGCGGCAAGCTCGTTCGCATGGCTGCCGACAGACGCCTGCGGGATGGCGCGGACGCCGAGCACGCGCGTCGCCAGCTCAGCACCTGCGAGCAAGGCCTTTGCATCGAGCTTGCTCCCCGCCGCGATCGCTCGTGCAATCACGCGTGGCGTGGGTGCGAGCGTCTCGACCAGCTCGCCTGGCGACATCGCGATCGCCACCTCGGGTGCCGGCGCTGCTCCGCGCGTGCCACCGACCGGCTCGAGCAACGCACGCAGCAGCTCGCGTAACCAGCTGTACGCACGCCCCGGATCCTCGGCGCTCATCGCCATCTGTGTCGCGGCCCAGCCGACGACCTTCTTCGCCGTGCCGGGCTTGTGGAAGCTGACGAGCGGCTGCGCCTTCTCGATCGCGTCGACGACGATTTGCCGATCACCCGTCGGATCACCAGCTTCGTCGAGCGCGAACAAGGCGGCGCGGAGAAACGGAGCAGCCGCAGTCATGCGCGTGGATCACGACACGATTCCCCGTTCGCGTCCAGCACCTAGCGGATCACGCGCTCGACCGCACCGTCCGGAACCCACCCACTCGTCCCGCTCGACAGCGAGATCCGGGTCCATTGCTCGCGCCGCTCGAGGATCGTGACCTCGACGCCACGCGGCAGCGGCTCCGAGAGCGCGGCCGGCGCACCGGCGGAATCCGCGGCTCGCATGGTCACGCTGTCGATCACCACGGCATCGTCACCATGCCGATCCTCGAGCACCACCGATGCCAGCATCGCGATCCACACCACCAGCGCGAGGATGCTGATCGCGAACAGACCACCGCGCCGCTTGCGCGAGCCCCACGGGACGACCAGCAGCACGGCAAGTGCGAAGGCGATGGCACCGACGATCAGGCGCCGTGCACGTGGCCAGCGATGGAAGAACAGGAGCGTGTCGGTGGCCCCGGCGACGACCTTCGGTTGCATGCGCTCGGGCAGCCGACCCCGCAGCCAGGCGAGGTTGTGCCGGGCCCGCGCGTTGCTCGGATCGAGGGCGAGCGCGCGACGGTAGGCGAGGGTGGCGAGACCGACTTCGCCGGCACCGAGCGCGGCGTTGCCCCAATCCGCGAGCAACTCGGGGCGATCGGGGAACGCGCGCGCCGCATCGCCGAGCGCAGCCGACGCACGCGCGAACGCGGCCTTGCGACCCGTGGCATCTCCGGTCTGCTCCATCGCGTACTGATAGGCGGTGCGGCCATCGGCCAGCGCGTCGGCGTGAGCTTCGCCACCGAACAGCGCACCGGCGATCACCACCGCAGCAGCAGCCTTGCCGGGGCCGCGCGCCTTGCGCTCGTCGCCGAGCCAGCGACGCAACAGGCCCGCTGCATCGGAGCGGAGGTCTGCACCGAGCGGCTTGCCGGCGGCATCGGGGGCAAAGGCTTCGGTCTCGATCTTCGCGAGCAGGTCCTTGTCGTCGAGCTCGCGGCCGAGCACGCGTGCGAGCTCCCGCATGGCTGCGACCAGCGGTCCCGCGACTTCGCGCGCCGGTGCAGTCCCCGCCTTGTCGAGCGCAAGTTCGACGGCCTTGCGTGCCGTACGCACCTCGCCGGCTTCCTCGCGTGACTCGGCGGTGCGGAGCTGCCAGCTGCGGAAGCCGAAGATGCCGAGCGGAATCGCATACAAGAAGCCGACGACGAGCCAGAGGAGCGTCCCGCCGAGCGGCGTGTCTTCGGCGGCACCTGCGCTCGACAACGCGAGGTCGGCGTTGACGAGCGTGTCTTCGACCTGCCTGGTGGTCGTCGTCCGCTTCGCGCCGACCACGACATCTTGCGCTCCGACGACGCTGCCACCCTTGACCGAGAGTGCGATCGGCTGGCTCGCTGTGGTCTCGTACTTCTGGGCCTTCGGATCGAAGTACGCGAACGTGATCGCGGGGATCTCCGTCGCGGGTCCCGTGACCTGCGCGACCACCTTGAACGTCTTCGACTTGCCGTCCTCGGCGAGCTCACCGGTCGGCGACTCGGCGGGCGCGGTGAACTTGTCCTTTGGCAGGCGGCCCGGGCCGTCGAGCTTGCCGAGCGCCAGCGTGTCGAGGCGCTGGTCACTCTTGATCGTGACCTCGAGCTCGACGGGCTCGCCGAGCGAGACGACCGACCGCGATGCGCGCACGTCGATCGAGAACTTCTCGCCGACTGCACCGGCGAAGGCCGGCGGCCGGTCGCTCTCGGGTAGGGGTTTGACCACCAGCGATCGCGGGACATCGACCGCGCGCAATAGCCGCGTTTCGGCTCGCCCGAAGTAGTCGCGACGGCCGACTTGCAGACCCGCGATCACCGAGGTGGGTGGGATGTCGAGCTTGCCACCCGGCGGTGCACTTCGCGGCGCCGCGTACAGCGTGGCGGTGAGGCGCGTGTATTCGAGGCCATCGACGGTGGCGGTCTCGACGTCGAACGGCACGTCGAGCTCCTTCGCACCGACGGTGATCTTGAGCGCACGTCGGTTGTTCTGTGGAGGAGGCGCGCTGACCGTGAAGGTGTCGAGCTTCGCGAACGGCACCGAGAACTGCGGATCCTCGGGTTGCGCCCGGAACAGCCACGCGATCTTGACCGGGACCGTCTCGCCGACGAACACCGCGCGATCGGGCAGCACCAGCTGCACCTTCATGTCATTCGTCATCGGGATCGTCTCGACGGTGATGTCCGCCGGCTTGGTGGTGACCGACTTGCTGCCCTGCTTGACCGTGACAGGGCCGAGCTTGAGCACGCCCGCGGTCTGCGGCACCACGCGCCACGACATCACCCACGTGATCCGCGAATCCTGGACCTGCCGACCGTTGATGATCGTGATCGAGCGCCCACTCGGCTGGGCCCCGAGCGGCGTCACCGTGGCTCCTGGCAGATCGAGCGTTGGCTGATCCGGCGCCGAGGCGTCGTCGAAACCCTCGATCTGGAGCTGCAGCGTGAACGGCAGCTCCACGTGCGGGCGCTCGCGCAGCGTGAACTTCGCGGTCTGCGCCTCGGCGATTCCGCAGACGGCGAGCAGCACGATCACCACGATCGCGCGCACCCCGAGGGTCCTGGCTCGCTGGCGCATCACCAGTCCTTGTCCACCGGGTTGGTCCCGGCTTCGCGATCGCGCCGTCGCTTCTGCTGCCGCGCATCTTCATCGCGCGCGCGCTGTGCCGCGCCCTGTTGCTGCTGCTGCGCTTGATCCTGCTTCTGCTGGTCCTGCTTCTGCTGGTCCTGCTTCTGCTGATCCTGCTTCTGATCCTTGTCGTTCTTCGGCGGGGGCTGCAGCAGCTTGAGCGCCGCTTCGAGGTGCTCGAGCGCCTTCGCCTGGTCCTCGAGCGCGGGCTTCATGCTCATGCTCTGCGTCGTCGTGTCCTTGACCTTGGTCAACATCCCGCGCGCACCGTCGATCGACGTATCGCCCTGACGGACCTCCTCGGCCGCGGCCGCCAGGGTCTTCGCATCCGGTTGCCCCTGCTGCGGAGGTTGCTTGCCCGCTGCATCGGCCTGCGCGGCGAGCGCCTCGACGATCGCCTTCGCCATCTGCGAATGCTGAGACTCGCGCTCGATCAACCCGGGCAGCTTCGGCGCGCGTGCGATGTCGTCGGTGCCGGCGATCGCGGAGGTCTGATCGCGGGTCTCGCCCTGATCGCGGATCAGCTGCTGGAGGTGCTCGATCACGGAGAACAACAGCTTACGCAGCTCGGTGAGCTTGGTCTCGGCTTCCTTCTGCGGAACGAGCGGATCCTTGTTGTCGACGATCGCCTTGTCGAGGGTCTCGAGCGTCCCGGCGATCTCGCCGCGCAGCTGTTCGGCGCGCGCGTAGAGCTGCTTCGCCTGCGTGGCCGCCTGCTCGTGCGCTGCTGTTTGCTCCGCATCGATCGGCTTTCCGTCGGGGCCCTGCGCGGGCGCCGGCTTGCTCGCGTCGGCGAGCGCATCCGCGATCAGGCCCTGCAAGCGCTTCATCCGATCGACGTTGCGCGTGAGGCCGTCCTTGGTCTGCGTGCCGCGCTCCTTCGCGTCCAGCTCCTTCGAGTCGGGCGACAACAGCTTGCCGACCGCCTGCTGCTCCGCGTACGCGAGCTCGACCGTCTGCTTGAGATCCGAGAACTGTTCGATCGCTCGGGCGAGTGCCTCGAGTGCCTTGCGCTCGTGCTCCATCGCGTCGGTCAGCTTGGTCGCGAGCAGCGATGCCTTCGCGAGCTCCATCGCGTCGTAGGCCTCACCCACGCCCGGCAGCGCCGCACGCACGCGGTCGAGCATCTTCATCTGCTGCGGATCCTGCTTGTCGGGGGGAGGTGGAGGATTCGCCATGGATGAGGTCGAACCAGGTTCGACCGGACGATCGACAGCCGCGAACAATCGCGCCTTGACCTCGCTGACACGATCGCGCAGCCCGCTCTGCCGCTCTGCGAGCAACGGCGGCGCGAGCCAGCCCGGAAGTGGTTCGGGGCCCGAGCCCAGCAGATCCGACTTGCCACCGCCGTACGCGGTCTCTTGTAGCAACGCGAGCTGATCCTGCGCCACGCCGCGCAGCACGTTGATCGGATCGAGCAGCTGCTCGCGCGCCCGCTTGAGCGCGACCAACGCTGCCTCCGCCCGCGCCACCCCGGCCTCTGCGGCGAGGTCCTGCAGCTTGCGCCTCGCCTCGGCGATTCGTGACCGCGCGTCGGTGACGTAGATGTCGAGCGACTTGAGCTGGATCACTCGGACCTTCTCTTCGTCGCTGCGCTTGTCCTCGGGCTTCTTCGCGATCTGGTCGATCTCGTCGACGGCAAGATCGCTGACGACGCCCACTTCGCTCACGATGCCGCGCTCGCGGTCCGCGAGGTGTGTCAGCGGGCCTTGCTCCGCCAGGGGATCGCTGCCACCAGTCTGCTTGATCGAGTACCAGGCTGTCCGCGCCTCATCGAGCACCTCGCGCTGCTCCTTGATCGCGGCATCCAGTCGCGCCTCGAGCTTCGCCTCGCTCTTGCGCAGCTCGTCGGACAGCGCCTGCACGCGCGCGCGCATGATCGCGAGGTTCCCCTTCGTCGGTTCGTCGTCCTTGCGCAGCCGTTGCGCATCGTTGAACCACGAGACACTTTGCTGCGCGAGCTCGAGCGCCTTTGGCAGATCGTCTTCCTTACCCGCGCGGATCTTCTGCGCGTGCTGCGCGTACGCCACTCCGAGATCGAACGCTGCGCGGAACCGCAGCTCGGGATCCACGCCTGCTGCACTGCGGGCCTCGACGAGCAGCTTCTCGGCTTTCTCGTGATCGCCGCCCGCGAGGGCACCGACGCCTTCGTTGTAGGTGTCGCGCGCCGGACGATACTCGCCACCGCACGCCGCGATCACGAGCAGGAGCAGGAGCCAGTACCTCACGCGCGATCCTTTCCGCTGCCGACGAACAGCGCCGCGAGCAGGAGGAGCAGCGACGCGAACACCCAGAACTGGAACTTCTCCGCCGGGATCGAGCGCTGCGATGCAGCTTCCGCGGACCGCATGATCGGCTTGACGTGCTGTTGCATGATGTCGTCGAGCGCGACCGCCGACGTGCCGACCGGGATGTAGACGCCCTCGGTGACCAGCGCGATCTTCGACAGCGCCGCGCCGTCGAGCTTGCTGATCACCGGCTTGCCGTCGTGCATCAACAAGCTGCGGGCCTTGGTCTGCGGATCGACCAGCGTGATCTGACTCCCCGTCTCGCTACCAAACCCGAGCGCGACGATCCGTACCCCGGCATCGCGCGCGAGCTTCGCGGCCTCCTCGGAGTACGGATCCTGATCGTCACCGTCGGTGATCAGCACGAGCAACTTCGCGCCCGGCTCGGTGGGGAAGCCCCGCAGCGCGGCCTTGATCGCCTCGCCGACGCGAGATCCGCCGCGGCCCGCACTCCGCGTATCCGCCGTTGCGAGCGCGGTGCGGAAGAACGAGTGGTCCGGGGTGAGGGGGCAGAGCTGCGCGGCGCGACCGGCGAACGCGATCAGCCCCACGCGATCACCGTCGAGTTGATCGACCATGCTCGCGATATCGGCCTTCGCTCGCTCGAGCCGGGTCGGCGCGACATCCTCGGCCAGCATCGACCGCGAGGTATCGAGCACGAACATCACGTCGGCCGACGGCTTCGTCGTCTTGATCGTCTCGAGCTCACCCGGCGCCTGCGGCCGCATCAGCGCCAGGATCCCGGCGAACATGGCGAGGAACACCAGCACGAGCCGAACGATGGTGCGCCCCGTACCGGCACGCTCGGCCAACCGTCCCTGCATCACCGGCGACAAGAAGTTCGCGAGCGCGTTCTGGCTCTGCAGCTCGAGCGCGACCAGCCCGCCGATCACGAGCAGCGCGATCCACACCAGATGGATCCGTTCGACCTCGAGATACGTCCAGTCGAACATTACGGCAGCCTCCGCAGGATCGTGCCGCGCAGCACGAGCGCGAGGATGACGAGCGCCATCGCCAACACGAGGTACACGCCGTAGTACTGGTGGAACTCGAGGAACTGCTCTTCCTCGAACGTGGTGCGCTCGAGCTTGTCGATCCGCTTGTAGATGTCCGCGAGGCTGTCGTTCGACGTCGCACGGTAGTACTCGCCGCCCGTCTCGCTCGCGATGTGCTTGAGCGTGGCCTCGTCGATCGAGACCTG
>JBBQJJ010000054.1:0-31002 GCA_038325805.1 Haliangiales bacterium | reverse complement strand
GTCCACGTGCAGGCGGTCTCGAAGGTGTCGGAGAGGACGCCGATCGAGAGCAGCGCGGACTGCAGATACGGCGCGTCGAAGAACGCTTGCCGCCACGCACCCGCTTCGCCGGTCTTGCCCGCCGAGTCGTTCTCCGTGGGTCCGGACACCACGGTGCCGCCGTGATCCTTTGCGAGCTCGACCGCGCGAGCGAGCCATGCGCTGAGTGGGTGATCGGCTGACTCGAAGCCGATCAGCAGCACGCTCGTGCCATCGAAGCGCACCCGATGCAGCTTGGCTTCGTTCGCATCGAGCAAGCGCGCGTTGCTAGGGTACAGACCCGACTGCGCGAGCGCACGCGCGGCCGCGACGCCGTCTTCGAACTTGGGGAACGCCACGCTCGCCGACGCGCGCCACCGCGGCTTGGGCACCACGCGCATCCACGCTTCGGTGATCACGCCGAGCGCGCCTTCGGAGCCCAGTAACAGGCGTGCCGGCTCGGGTCCCGCACCGGAGCCGGGATGGCGATGTGTCGCGATCACTCCACGCGGGCAGATCATCGTCAGCGAGTGGCAGAGCTCGTCGATCCGCGTCGGCCCCGTCGCGTAGTGGCCGCCGGCGCGCGTGGCGAGCCAACCGCCGAGCGTCGAGAACTCGAACGACTGGGGGTAGTGGCGAAGCGTCAGGCCGTGCGGAGCCAGTTGCTCCTCGAGCACGGGGCCGAGCGTGCCCGCGCCGATCCGCGCGAGCCTGCTGTGTGGATCGACCTCGTGCACCCCCGACAGCGCCCCGAGATCGAGCGACACGACTCCACGGCGATCGCCGCGCGCCGCCGCGGCATCGACCCCACCGACGACGCTGGTGCCACCACCGAACGGCACGCACGCCAGGTCGTTCGCCTCGCAGATCTCGAGCACGCGTGTGACCTCGGCCGCGTCGCGGGGACGCGACACCAGATCCGGAGCACCGCGGTACTCGCCCGCGAACCCGGCGAGCAGGTCGGGATACGCGCGACCGCGCGACCGCATCGCACGATCACGCGGTGCGGCCGAGCTGAACGCAGCGAGCGCGTCGGGAACACCGACCGTGCTCGTCGGCACGGCGGGGTCTCGTGCAGGAAGCGCACGCGCCTGGGGTGAGGCTGTTGGAAGCATCACCCGCGTCAGCTGGGCGAGCCCGGTTCGTGCAGCGTCATCCGGAAATCGGTCGTGATATCCCCAGGCCCAGATGCTGCGCTCGCGCACGGAAGCGTCGTAGCATGGCCGCCTTCACGCAACTGCCCAACGAAGTTACAGGAGAAGCCGTCATGGAAGAATTCGCCGCGAAGATGTCCGAGAAGGTCGGAATCGATAAGGAGACCGCGAACAAGGTGCTCGAGTTCCTCAAGGACCACGCCGACGACGCGGTGGCGCTGCTCTCCAAGTCGGGCATCGCCGACAAGCTCCCCGGAGGGCTCGGCGACAAGCTGGGCGGCCTGTTCTGATGTCTGACTTCCACAAGCTCCTCGCCGAGGCCGGTCTGGCCGAGAAGGCCGAGAAGCTCGACGATCGCCTGGTCCGCCTGCAGTGGGGATCGGCGTTCGTGATCTCCGGAATCTCCGGCTCTGCCGTGGTTGCGATCGCGCCGCTGTTCAAGACGCTGCCAGCCGGCAAGGAGAGCGAGTTCTTCAAGAAGCTGCTCGAGCTCAACGCCCATATGGGTGGCATCGCCTCGTTCGCCCTCCAGCCCGACGGCTGGGTGGTGCTGCATGCGGGTCGTGCGCTCAAGGGGCTTGATGCCCACGAGCTCGGCACGATGATCGCGGCGGTCGGCAAGTTCGCCGACCAGTTCGACGATCAGCTGATCGAGGAGTTCTTCGCCGGTAAGCGCGATGTCCCGATCGAGACGTCGCCTGAGGTTTCGGGCGCGAACCTGCCGCAGACCGACTGATCACTCGAAGACGTGGCGATGACCACGACACCGATGATAGGCGTCGTGGCTGCAACGCAGCTGCCAGCAACCGTCGTAGGGGCCGTTGTTAAGGCCGTGCACGTGCGCGGCTTCAAACATACGATGCGAGAGTTGGGTGCCCTCGACCGCGACCTCGACGCCTTCACACACGTTGTCTGACAACCCGCCTTCAAGAAAGACGTCGAGCAGATGTTCGGCGCACCGACCGCCGAGGCTGCGGACGAGCGTGAAGGTGTAGCCGCCGTCGACGGCGCGCAGCGAACCGCGCTGGATGTAGCCGAGCTGCCAGTCGTCGGAGCACCTGTGAGGCCTGGGCCAGGCGGCGATCACGAGGGTGACGACGAACAGCGCGACGAGACCGCGGAGCGGCGTGATCAGCGACAGCACGAGCGCACTACCGACCCGCGCGGAGAGCTATTCCCGACCTACAGGCGAACGCGCTCGAACGAGGTCAGCTCGGCGAGCTCGTCGAACCGCTGCTGGATGCGCGCGGTGGTCAGATCGCGGATGCCTTCGACGCTGAACTGCTCGACGGCGAAGCTGCCCATCACACTGCCCATGATCATCGCCGTGCGGACCGTCGCCGGCTCCAGGTTGCCCGCGTACGCGAGGTAGCCCATCAGTCCACCCGCGAAGCTGTCGCCCGCGCCGGTGGGATCCTTGACGTCGGCGAGTGGCATCGCGGGAGCCACGAACACGCCACCGCCGTGGAACAACAGCGCGCCCGCATCGCCGCGCTTGATGATCACCGAGGTGGGGCCGAGCTTGAGGATCTTCGCGGCGGCCTGGCGGAGGTTGTGCGTGCCGGCGAGCTGGCGCGCTTCCTCGTCGTTGAGCATCACCGTGTGCGAGCGACCGAGCACCTTGATCAGCGCGTCGCGCTTGATGTCGATCCACAGGTTCATCGTGTCGATCGCGATGAGATCCGGCTTGTTCACCTGCTCGAGGACATCGAGCTGGAGGGATGGATCGATGTTGCCCAGGAGCACGAGCTCGGCATCCCGCTGCTTGTCGCTGACCTTGGGCTGGAAATCCCCGAACACGCCGAGGCGCGTATCGAGGGTCTGACGGCTCGCCAGGTCATCGGCGTACTTGCCGACCCAGTGAAACGTCTCGCCTGCCTTGCGCTCGATGCCCGAGGTGTCGACGCCGAGCGCCGTCATCTCGTCGATGTGCTTGGCCGGAAAATCCTCACCGACGACGGCGACGACGGCGACGTTCTTCGTGAAGTACGACGCGGCCCGGGCGATGAACGACGCGGATCCGCCGAGCAGATCCTTGTGCATGCCGAATGGGCCGTCGATGTCGTCGAGCGCCACCGAGCCGATGACGAGAAGGGAGCGGTGCGAACTGGCTGCGTGAGCGCTGCGCTGGTGCATACGTGCCCGTCTGGTACCATCGCGCGCCGGTGGCTAGCAATCCGGGAGAAGAAACGATCGACGGCTTGATCGCCGCCAATCGTCACGAGGACGCCGCCCGCCTCGCCATGCAGCTCGGCCAGCACGGCCGCGCCGCCGATCTCTACGAGAAGCTGTGGGACTTCCGCGCCGCGCTCGAGGCCTCGAAGGCCGCGGGAGATCGGCCCCGCGCCCTGCGCTATGCGCTCGAGGTCGATGATGCGCAGACGGTCCACGATCTCCTGAGCGTGATGACCGGCACCGAGGAGGGCACGCGGGTGGCCCTCGACCTGCTGGTGCGGCTGCGTCGCCATGCGCAGGCCGCGCCGCTCGCGGAACAGCTCGGCGAGACCGATCGCGCGATCGATCTGTTCACCCGCGCCCACGACGAGATCAACGCGGCGCGCCTGCTCGAGGCGGCCGGTCGGGATCGCGAAGCGGGTCGGCTGCTCGAGCGAGCGCTCGATCTCGCCTCCGAGCCGGAGCGGGCGAAGCTGCAACTCGCCCTCGGTCGCATCCTCGCGCGTCGCGGGGCGTACGCCGAGGCCACCCGGTTGCTCCAGGAAGCGCGCAGGCGTGCTCAGCGTGTGCTGGGCGACGCACCACCCTCCGACGAAGCCATGTCCACGCAGGAGCGCGCGCATGCCGAGGTCCGGCGGGAAGCGACGCGCCATCTGATCGCCACGCTCGCCGCGATGGGGCTCCGCGACGGTGCGCGCGATGCGCTCCTCGATCTCCGCAAGTCGGATCCCGAGCTCACCGCCGATCTCGACACCTACCTTCGCGCCTGGCGCGACGAGGTGACCGAACGCAAAGGCGGTGGCCGCGACAAGGAGGTGATCGCCGGTCGCTACCGGATCGATCGCCTGCTCGGTGCCGGTGCCTCCGGGCGCGTGTTCCTCGCGAACGACGAAGTCGCGGGTCGCTCCGTCGCGATCAAGATGTTCTTCGCCGCCGGCGCGCGCGGTGGCACCGCCTACGAGCGGTTCGTTCGCGAAGCGCGGCTTGCCAGCACCCTGCGTCATCCCTCTCTCGTCGAGGTCTACGACGTCTCCGTCGAGCGCGGGTTCCTGGTCATGGAGTACCTGCCGGGTGGGTCGCTCGCGCAGCGACTCGCCGCCGGCGAGCGGCTGTCCCCGTCACAGGTCCGCCGGATGGCGCTCGACATCATCGGCGGGCTCGAGGCGGCACATCACCGCGGCGTCGTCCATCGCGACGTCAAACCGGCGAACGTGTTCTTCGATGCGCGCGGCACCGCGAAGCTCGGTGACTTCGGCGTCGCGCACCTGGTCGACCTCGGCCAGACGCAGACCGGCGGGCTGATCGGCACGCTCGCGTACATGTCTCCGGAGCAGATCACCGGCGCGCCGATCTCGATCGCCGCGGATCTCTACTCGATCGGCGTCACGCTGTTCGAGGCCGTCACAGGGCGCATGCCGTTCCTCGGCCCTGACTTCGTCGCGCAACATCTAGGCGAGCCGGCCCCCATCGCGACGGAGGTCTCCGAGGGAGTGAACCCGGGCTGGGATCCGATCCTGAAAGACCTCCTGATCAAGAACCCGCAGGACCGCACGCAGACGCTCGGCGATCTGCGCCGCCAGATCGAGAACCTCGATCTCGGCACGAAGACGGCCCTGACGTCCCTGCCCCGCCGCGTCTCGATGGAGCGCCCGGCCGTCAAGATCGAGGACGATGCCGCGAAGCCTCGCTACCAGTTCGAGACACCGCTCGGGGCAACGCCGGTCTCGCAGCTCGCGCGTGCGGTGGATTCCATCCTCGATCGCACCGTGATCATCGAGCGCTTCGAGCCCACCGACGACGCGGCCCGAGCGCTCGAGCGCGCTCGCACGCTCGGTCGTGCGCAATCGCCGTTCGTCCAGCGTGCGTTGTCCTACGACCGCGCCGCCCAGATGATCATCTTCGAAGCGCCCTCCGGTGCGTCGCTCGCCGATGCGTCGCCGGTGTTGCCCGCGGCCGAGGTCGTGCGCATCCTCAAGCGCCTGGCGCGTGCGGCGGTTGCCGTCCACGAGGTCGGGGGCACGCACGGTGCGATCGGTCCGCGCACCGTCGTGATCGACGACGGTGGCGTGCCCACGATCATGGCGGCCGGGCTCGGCCCCGTCGCCGATGCCACGCCCGCCGATGACGTGACTGCGATCGTCGCGCTGCTGTCGACGATCGCCGGTGCGGACGCGTCGTTCGGTGCGCTCGCGAAGAAGCTGTGCGACGAGGTCGATACCGCGATGCCGGCGACGCTGTCCGCGCTCGAGCCGACCGACGGCGAGGGCCTCTACGCCGCCGCCGATGCGCTCGACATCGCGATCTTGTCGGCGCTCGGCTCGCGATAATCACGATCTGGTCAGGGTGTACGGGATCGAAACAGGTGCGGTCGAGCGCTCGGTCACGAATCTCCCCGTGCGGTCGTAGACGATCCGGAGCCTCGCCTCGGCGGCGAACACATAGGTATCGACCCGTGGAATCGGCGGTGGGCACGGCGTCGGAGCCGATCCGCGCCGGTCGTACTTCGGGCAGCCCGCGCTTGGCAGCTTCTCCGATCTAACGCCAGTAGACGCACGGTCGGAGCTCGATGGCCTCGACGAGGACGCCGAACCGCCGCTCGAGTCTGTCTCGCGCCGCGTCGTCGATCTGCTTCAGCTGCAGCACCTCGAGTTGCGCGGCGCACGGCATTCGCAGGATCTTCTCGGCTTCCGTCGCCCCGATGTCGTCGCCATACACGCGCAACACACGCAGCTGCGGCAACTCTGCCCGCGCGAGACGACGCCAACCCGGTACCTGACCGCCATCGAGGTGTAGCTCACGAACGTTCCGCGCACAGACGATCGCGCGCTCCACGGGCTCGTCGCGGATCGTCTTCGTCGCGAACGCGAAGCGCTCGAGCTTGGCGGGAACCCAGTCCAGCTCCAGGGCCAGCGACTCGATCCGCAGCTCCGTCAGCATCGCCAGCACGGGCTCCTTCAGCGTCCCCAGGTCGCCGGACACAGCGAGACTGCGAACTCGCGAACCGGTCAGCGCCGCGAACAAGGCTTGAGAGTCGTTGATGTTGTGGAGCCAGATCTCGAGTCGAGCGAGCTGCTGGAGCAGCGGGTCGGCGTACAGCGGTTTGTGGCTCTTGGCATGGCGCACATCGAGAGCGTCGAGTCGCGACGTGTCCGTGGCCAGCAGCGCGATCAAGGCCTCGCCGCCGACGGACTCCCAGCCCGGCGTGACCTCGCCAAACACGCGGCAGTCGTAGCCGAGCACACCGAAGCCGACCCCTCGCAGCAGGCGAAACGCCGGGCACGTGATCACCTGCTGCCAGGTCGCCAGGACGCGGGCGGCGGCACCAGCCTCGTCGGTCATCCCGTCCTCGGTGATCCCCGCGAACCTCACGCCGCGCAGCACCGGCGCATCCCTGAGCAGCCACTCGCCGACGTTCGGGAAGATCCACGGATCGACCTGCACCTCGTCGATGAAGCCGCGCCGGAACACCGGGTGGGTCGCGATCTTGTCGATCGCGGCCGTCCACCGCGCCGCATGATCGTGGAGCAACTCTCGTTGACGACGGCGTCTCGCGACCGCGGCGTCACGCGTCAGCCCACCGGCAGCGAGCTCGCATTGGAGATGGATCAGCTCGCCTTGCGGCTCGCCCGTGTCGAGCAGCGCGTCTGCGTAGACCCGCCGAGGCGCATCGTCGTCGGGCGTCGCGACGATCGCCTCGATGAGCTCGCGATGGTCGACTAACCCCAGAGCTCACCTCGGTTGATCTCGATCTTCCGGCTTCGCCGGAAGACTCTGTCCTCCAGGCTGAGCTCTGGGTCGGCGGAGGCGGGACTCGCGAGGAGGACGAGGACAAGCACCGAGCGCATGCCCGATCCTAACGCGATGCTGCGATCCACGCTCGCACGCGCTCGCCGAGTACGGTGAGGGTGACCGCACCGGCACCGAGCACCACCTCGTGAAAGCGCTTGATCTCGAAGTTGTCCCCGAGCTCGCGCTCCGCCTCGGCGCGCAGCTTCAGGATCTCGAGCTGGCCGACCTTGTACGCGAGTGCCTGACCGGGCCAGCCGATGTAGCGATCGACCTCGTTCGAGATGTTCACCTCGGTGAGTGCCGTGTGCTCGCGCATGAACGCCTCTGCCTGGGCGCGGGTCCAGCCCATCGCGTGCAGTCCCGTATCGACGACGAGTCGCGAGCCGCGCCACGCGTCGTAGCTGAGCTTGCCCAGGCGATCGAGATCGGCGGAGTAGAGCCCCATCTCGTCGGCGAGTCGCTCGGTGTACAGCGCCCAGCCCTCGACGTAGGCGGTGGAGCCGTCGAGCTTGCGAAACGCCGGCACCGCGCCGAGCTCCTGCGCGATCGCGATCTGCAGGTGATGGCCGGGGATCGATTCGTGCCACGTCAGGGCCTCGAGCTCGAAGCGCGGCCGGGTCTCCGGCTTGTACGTGTTGACGAAGTACTCGCCTGGCTTGCTGCCGTCGTAGTGCGGCTGCCGGTAGTACGCGATCGTGGTGTACGGCGCCTCGTGCGCGGGAATCTCCCGCATCACGCAATCGGTCTTCGGCAGCGTCGAGAAGAACCGAGGGATCGCGGCCTTCGCGCGATCGAGCTGCGCCTGCGCCGCCGCGAGGATCTCGTCGCGCGACGCGAAGTACAGCGATCGCTCTGTGCGGAGGTGCGCGATCGTCGACGCGAGATCCGGCGTGCCGAACAGCTGCTTGCCCAGTCGCGCGATCTCCGCATCGCTGCGCGCGATCTCGGCGAGGCCGAGGGCGTGCAGCTCCGCCGGCGTCATCGGCAAGCCGACGTGCACCTGGATCGAGGCGCGATAGCAGGCTGCGCCATCCGCGAGCCCGGAGAGCCCTTCTTTCTCGGTGCGCCCTCGCGGCAACAGCTGATCGCGCAGGAAGTCGCGGAGCCGCCCGAACGCAGGCGCCAGCTTCGCGGTGACGATGCCGCGGAGCTCCGCGTGCAGCCTCGCGCGTTCGCCGGCCGGCCACGGATCGCTCTCCACCTTGCTCCAGGCGGGATTCGCCATCTCCCAGGTCTCGGCGGGCTTCGCGAGGGCGACCTCGAGCTGCTCGACCGCGCGCCGGATCTTCTCCTTCGCGGCCACCCGTCCGCCGTCGAGCCCGATCGTCAAGTTCGCGACCGTGTCGTCGACCGCCCGCGCTGCCTGCCGCATTCGAGCGACCAGGTTCGCCGCGTCCGCGGGCTGTTTCACCGTGTGCGACTCGACGACATACGTGATCTCTCCGAACAGGGAACCGCCGCCGCTATCAACCGTCCACTGCCACGACTTGCATCGATCGAGGGCGTGCTGCGCCTCCAGCTGACCCCGCAGCAACGCGTGCGTCACGCGATCCGTGTCGCCGAGGGCTCCGGCGTCGATCGCGACAAGGCGCTCGAGCAAGCGATCGCGTTCTCCTTCGGCTCGCGCGATCGCCGCCGCATCGCGCGGTGCCAGCCGATCGTCGTAGCGATGATCGCCGAGCGTCGTCGCGTACGTCGGACTCCATCGCATCATGTATTCCCAGTGGTCGGCGATCGTCGAGCGCAGCGCGCGATCAGTGACGCCGGCAACGGCATCACCGGCGAGTGGAGAGGGCGTGGGCATGGTCTTCCTCGGGGTGGACGCTCCGCATGCGGCAACGATGACGAACAGCAGCGAACGCATTCGAGAGTTGTACCCGCCCTATCCCTTCGGCGTGATCTCGAGCGCGGCGAGCGTGTAGAGAAACGCCTCGAAGCCGCCGTTGCCGAAGAAGCCGTCCTCGTCGAAGGCGGTCTCGTGGAGCAAGGTCGCGGCCGCCTTTGCGCGGATCAGCCAGAGCTGGGAGCCGGGCAACAAGTGCGGCGCGAGCGAGACCGGCTGGGCGTCGACCCAGCCGCCCCCGTCGTCACCGCTGCACCGGTGCTGCGGGACGAAGGCGTGCACCGGGCCGAGGCTGTCGAGCAGCGCGGGCGTGACGCCGTCGCGCAGCCGTGCGAACGAGATCTCCCCACCCCACTGATCGGGCGCGAGTTGCGGCCGCTCGCTGCCGTTGCTACTGGAGGCCGCCAGACAGGGGCGGACGGCGACCTTGTAGCCGGCGCGAGCGAACTGCTCGGCGACCTCGCGATCGATGCCGCGCAGCGAGCCCACCGTCGGCGGCGTCTTGCTGGTGATCACGTGGCGTGCACACGCGATCAGCAGCGGGGCGTCCGCGAGCTCGAGCTTATCGATCGCCGCACGCACCGCCCCCAGCTTGCCGATCAGGGCTGCATCGCGGCGCGGGACGTAGGTGGAGTCGAGCGCGTAGACCAGCGTGACCCGTGCGCCCGACGTGATCTCCGTGACCTCGTGATCGACGTCGGAGAACAGCGCCACCCACCGCACGGTGCGATCGTCGACCGGCGCGCTCCAGTCGAACGACCGCTTCGCGCCATCGTCGACGACGAACGCACCACCCGTATGGGCGATCGGCAGCCCGACGACCAGCGTGCCGACGAGATCGCCGGTGTACGGCGTGTCGCGATGGCGCACGAACTTGCCGCCCGCGTTGTAGACCAGCACGTCGGTGAGCCGAGCCGACAGGTGCGCGCTCGGAGACAGCGCTGCTTCGATCGCCGGCAGGACCGCGGCGGGATCGAAGCCCGCGACCGTGATCGCGCCGCGCCCGATCACGCGCTGCACGTTGCGCACGCCGGGATCGACGCGCGTCACGAAGCCATCGCCGAATGGCGCGAGCTCGGAGTGAGCGAGGAGCCAGTCGACGAAGCGCGGATCGCCGAGCGCGGCCACGTCACCGTCGGGCAGCATCACCGCGAGCGGCTCGTCGAGGCGATACGTGCCTTCGCACGAGGTCGGCTCGTCGAGCGCATCGAGTGCGAGCTCGAGTGCTTCGAGGCTCACCGCTTGTGGGCCATCAACACCACGATCCAGATCGCCTTGTCACCGATCTCGGGATGCGGGCCCTGCGCGACGGCGACGCCGATCTCGTCGGGGCGTGCATCGCCGAGGATCGAGGCACCGTCGAGCGAATCGATCTCGGCGGCCGCGGTGATGACGCTGCCGACCTTCGCGTACACGTTGCCGAGCCCGTCGACCTGCTTGCGCACCGTCGGGTATGCTTGCTCGCGCGTCTTGCCCGCCGCGAGCTGATCGGCGAGCTGCTGCGCGATCGCGACCAGCCGCGCGTCCGAGCCCATCTGCTTCACCGCGTTGAGCTTCTGGCGGATCTGCTCGCTGACCTTCGCCGGATCGATCTTCGGCGGCACGCGCGTGAACACCTGGGTGATGAAGATCTCGCGCCGGCCGGAGACCTCGTCCCCGAAGATCACGCCGATGCCGAGGTGCGTGGCGGTGCCCGACATGATGTTCGCGCGATGACCCGGGCTGTTCATCAGGCCGAGGTGTGCCTCGTTGATGCCGTACGCGCGCGCGACGTTCTCGAGCACGACGGCGGTCTTGATCTTCGCGGCGCGCACGCGATCGGCGGCCGAGCCCGTGGTCGGCGAGACGTGCGCGACCACCTTGGTGCGGCGCATCTCCGACGAGTAGGTACGCGAGACGTCGGCGACCCTGTCGTCCCAGATCAGCGACGGCAGCCCCGCAGCGCTGCGATCGCGGTTGATCATCGCGAGCAGGCGCTTCTCGGCATCGAGCGGATCGGTGAGCGGCGTGTCGTCGTGCGACGGATCCATGGTGATCGACGTCGGCGGCTCGCTGCCGCACCACACCGGGAAGTTCGCGAGCACGGTGGAGCCCTGCGCACCGCTCGCCGTGATCTCGACCTGCTGCCGCCCCGGCTTGTTGCCGCACGTCAGCTGCGTGGTGAAGCCACCGGCGTGGCCGAGCTTGAGATCGAGGCGCTCGGTGACGCCGGTATCGCGGGTCACGAAGACCTCGGGGTCCTTGTACCTCGCGTCGACGACGGCATCGACGTTGAAGCTGGCGCCGGCACGAACGGAGCGAGGGATCGGGGCGGTGGCGACGCCCGAGCCCTGGAGCGCGAGCACGACCACGCCGGTACCGTCGGGCAGACGTTTGACGGCGCCGATCCCCATCCGCGCCGTCGCGCCGTCACCGAGCAGATCGGGGAGCCGCGGGCGAAGCTGCTCGACGATGTCGGGCGAATCGATGTCCCCCCACACGAGCAGTAGGTGCGGCGACGGCTCGATGATGCCATTTCGCTGCATCGCGAACTCGACGAAGCTGTACGCGATCACGCCCTCCTCCGGCATGATCTCGGCGAGCTCCGCGCACGCGCGAAACAGCCGCGCATCCGGGACCGGCACCTGAGTGCCTGCCTTGATGGCCGCCTCGCGCACCGCAGCGATCGTGGCATCGCCGAGCGCGCTCTTCGGCGGCGCCTGGAGCGGCTCGTTGTAGCGCGTCGCCGGCGAGCTCGCCGGCGCGAACGTCACCGGACCCGTCGGTGTGGGCACGCGTGCCACGCCGCTGCCAGCGCCACCGCGCCAGCTCGGCTGCGTGCCGACCTTCTGCGGACCGCGCCCCGAACAAGCGCTGAGGACCAGCGCGATCACGACGAGCCAACGAGTCACGGCGTCGATCGTAACACGGGGTTGCGAGCGCACCTCTCCGCGCTCTTGCGGTGATCGTCACACCGCGTCTAACCCCAGAGACCAGCGGGCCGGCGGCCGGCCACCACCTTGAACGAAAATGAGTTCGCATAAACCGCGAACTCTATTTTCGTGGCAGCTCGCCTGTGTCGATCCTTCGACCAGCGAATGATGGGGAACGGGGTGGCTCGTCCTCGAGTTGGACCCCGAATCCAAGTTAGGAGGAATCGCTACCGCTTCGCCGAGCCGGAGCCTGCGAACGTCTTGAGGTCCGGCGATGCGTCGGGCGCCCTTGGCTTCGCCGCCGAACCCGGCACTCTTGGCGCGTTCGCGTTGGTGGCCGAGCCAGAGCCTGCTCCCGGCTTGCTGCCACGTCCCGAACCCGACCCGACCACGACCGGGTCACTCTCGACCTGCGCGCTTCCGCTGCCGGTGCGCTTCGCGTTGGCGCTGCCCGCGTTCTGCGGTTGCTGGCCACCCGCACGTTGCGCGCTGCCACTCCCCGCGCTCGGCACATTGTTGCTGCCGCCTGCGTTGCTGCCGCCTGCGTTGCTGCCTGCGTTGCTGCCTGCGTTGCTGCCTGCGCTGCCGCTGCCCGCAGCTGGCGCATTGCTCCCGCTCTGCGGTTGCGGACCGCCTGATCCCGCACCCTGCGCACTACCCGAGCCCTGCACGTTCGGATCTTTTGCCTGCGGGATGATCGAGCCCGCACGATCGGCGAATACGACGGTGAGCATCCGATCGAGCGCATGGAAGTCAGCCATCGTGATGCGGTTCCACGACGACGCGAACATCTCGTTGTTCTTCGCGCCGGTCTTGACGTCGACGCGCACCAGGTTAAGTCGCCACCGATCACCCACCTCGGGCGGCAACCGGACCTTCATGTTGTCGTCGCGGCCCTTCACCGCGGCCCACGGGATCGCGATCTCGACATCCCAGCCGAGGTCGCCCGAGTCACCCGCTTCGGTGCTACCGCGTAGCTTCACCGCCGTGGCCATGCCCGAGTCCCACTCGACATCGCCGGGCTTGGCGCGCGTGGTCTGAAACCACGAATCGAACGTCGCGTTGTTCGGGTTGACCTGGAGCTCGACGTAGCCCTGCTTGTTGCTGTCGGCGTCGATGAACAGCTCGACGCAGTCGGCCTTCCACAGCGGATCGTCCTGGTTCTTGTACGGCGACGTGATGTCGGAGTCGGTGACGCTGACGAACACGTAGAGGTACTCGGCGTTCCACGTCATCTTCGCGGTCGCCTTGCCCAGCGGCTCGCCACTCGCACCCTCGGCGGTGACCAACTCGGCCATCGGGATGCCTAGCCAGCCCGGATCGTTCGCGAGCCCGTCGACCGTGATCGAGCTGGTCGCGTTCTGGATGTAGAGGCTGCCCTTGGGTGCGGGTGCACGCGCGAGATCGACCTCGAACTGCTTGGCGATGATCGCGTTGTCGAGCGTGCGCGGCCCTTCGGCGCGCATCCGATCGAGCGTGTTGTGCTTGCCGATCTCGATCAAGCCAACGAGCAACGTGGCCTCGTGCGAGCGCCAATCGGGGCGCAGGTTGATCACCTGGATGTCCTCGATGATCTCGCCGACCTGCCACGTCGACGGACCGTGACCGGCCTGCATCTCCGTCGGCTGGAGGTTCATGAAGTCGGCGGAGCTCGGGGCACCGCGCAGCTGCGCGAACACGCGCCAGCGATCGCCGATCGGCGTATCGACCCGCCAGTAGTGCGTGATCGTGACCGGCTGCCCGGGAGGCACCCGCGTCTTGTCGACCTTGTTGCCGAGGTACGTCACGCCGGAGAGCTTGAGCTCGAACCGCTCGATGTCCGCGGGCACCGCCGACAGCAAGTGGGACTGGATATACGTCGGATCGACCTTCTTGCCGGGCGTGGGACCCGGCCCGGTGTCGACGCAGGCGGCGACGAGGAGGAGGAGCGAGTGCTTCATACGATCAGATCCGACGCATCCTGAAACAGGGCGCGGTTCGCGGTCTCGCGCGCGACGACCAGCTTCTCGACCTCTGCGAGGAGCGCGGGATGCTGCTTGCCGACCTCGTCGAAGTCGGCCTTCGACAACCGCAGCAACACCGCCGGCTCCTGCGCCGTGACGTCGGCGACCGCGGACGCGCCACTCACCAACGAGATCTCGCCGACGGCTGCACCGGGCCCGAGCTCCGCGAGCGCAGCACCGGCGGAGGTCACCGTGCACTTGCCGGAGACGACGACCCAGAGGTGCTGGTTCGGCGTGCCTTCGCGCAGGATCTTGGTGCCCGCCGGGACCAGCTCGGTGGTGAACTTCTCGAGCAGCGCGTCGCGATCGATCGGCGCGAGCGCACGGAACAGCTCCGACGTGCGCACGAGGTTCGCGAGCAAGCGATGGCGCGCATGGGCGGCAAGCACCTCGGCGAGCTTCGGCTGCTTCTGCGCCGCGTTCTCGACCGCGCGCGCCGGGATCTCGAGCAGCCAGCTGTCCTCGCGTGCGGTGACGCGCGCTGTTCGCTTCGTCCCGCCGACCAGCGCGATCTCGCCGAACAAGCCACCCGAGTGCAGCTCACCGAGCTCGGTGTCGGCACGCGTGGCCGACGGCCGCGACACGGTGAACGTGCCGTGCGCGACCCAGTACAACGCGGTCGCCGGCTGACCGACGTCGATCACCACCGTACCCGCAGCCACCGGCCGCGCCGACATCACCCCGATCAAGGCACGCGCACCGGACTTCGACAGCGAGGACAGCAGCGGCGCGATCGGCCGCTTGAGGATCTTGCGCGCCGCGAGCCACCCGCCGAGCGTCGCCACCACCTCGCGTGCATCCGCGATCGCGTCGGCCTGCTCGGGCACGACCGGTGCGCCCGCCGAGATCGAGGCGTTCGGAATCTCCCCGCTCGGCACCGGGGGTGCTGTCTTCATCCTGCCGCGCGAGAACTCCGCGTAGGTGTCGACGATCTGATCGATCAGCTCCGGCCCACGCACGCTGCCGAGCTCGGCGAGGTGCCGGCCACACGCGACCGCGAGCGCGACCTGGCCGCCGACCCGCGCGCCCTCGCCGATCGCCGCGAACGCGTCCTCCGCAGCCTCGCCATGGCCAAGAGCGGCGAGCGACGCCGCCACCTCGAGCCACGCGGCGTAATCGAGCGGGTGCTGGCGCAGCCGCTTCGTCGCGCGTTGGAGGTCGTCGAGAGTCACCGACAAGGCTGCGAAAGGATCACGCGATCGGGACCTCGTGGCAAGCTGTGGAGCGTGCTGGAGCAAGCGTTCGTCGACGAGATCCTCGCGGATCCCGACAACCTCGACCTTCGTCATGTCTACGCCGACTGGCTCGACCAGCAGGGCGAGTCCGCCCGGGCGACCGTGATCCGCTTGCAGTGCGGCGCGGAAGGCCTCGAGGGACGACAGCGCACGCTGCTCGAGAAACAGGCGCGCGCGCTGATCCGGGCGAATCCGAGCTGGCTCGCCCCGATCAAGCGGATCAAGCTCGCGAAGAAGCCGATCATGCGCCACGGCTTCATCCACGGCATCACGCTACCGGCGTATCGCTTCGTCGAGGAGGCCGAGGAGCTGTTCCGCGTCGCTCCTCTGTTGCGCGCCGTGGTGTTTCCGCTGCCGCTCGACGAGATCACCGCGCTCGCGGCGTGCCCGCAGGTCAAGCTCCTCACCTCCGCGGATCTGTCGCAGTTCTGCACGTGCAACTTCTGCGGGATCGACGAGCAGATCCGCGAGGTGTTCGTTCACCCGAACTTCGCCAACCTCGTCCACCTCCGGACGTCGGGAAATCGGATCGACGCCGAGGGCGCGCTCGTGATCGCGACCTCGACCACGCTGCCGAACCTGCGCCAGCTCGACCTCTCGAGCAACCACCTTGGCGACGAAGGCGCCGAGGCCTTTCTCGAGGCACCCTGGCTCGACCAGTTGACGCGGCTCGATCTGCGCGACAACGCGATCAGCGCCGGCCTTCGACAGACCCTGCGACGGCGCTTCAAGCGCGTCGTGCGGCTGTAGAAACAGCAAGGCCCGCACGTGGCGGGCTCGTTGGTGTCACTACGATCGACCGGGCGCGCTGGGGTTAGAACCGCATCAGCGTCACGCCACCATTGCCCGTCGAGCCCGTGGGCTGCGGCAGCAACGTGCGCGCTTGGTTCGACCGCGAATCTTCGCTCGCGATCGAGTACAGCACGTAGGCGCTGACACCGACGACCGCCCAGAACCACCACTTCTTGTAGACCGGCGTCTGCTTCGGCTTGTCCGTCGGCGCGGCAGGCTCGGCGGTCGGCTGCGCACCGCGCGGGTTCTGCGTCGTCTGATTCGGATCCTGTGGATACGCGTTCGCGTTCGGATCCACGCTGCCGACGCGCGGGTTGTTCGGACCACCCGCGCTCGGCGGACGGCGCTGCGCGGGAATGCCGCTCGACGAGCCACCGACGCGCTGATCGCGGATCTCGTCGATGCTGATCTGGTTCACGCGATCGAGCTGCGAATCACCTGTGGGTTTGACCTGCCCGGTGCTCGGCGTGCCGGTCGAGCCGACCCCGACAGGACCGATCGGCGGATCGGGATTGCGCGATGGCTCTTCATCCGCTCGCTTCTTCGCCGCCTCTTCGTCGGCGCGACGCCTCGCTTCTTCATCACGCCTCTGGTCCTCGAGCCGCTTCGCCTCGATCGCCTTCTGCGCTTCCTCGGCTTTGCGAGCCTCCTCGGCCTTCTTCGCCTGCGAGCTCTTCACCGCGGAGTCGAGCCGCTGGATGCTGGCATCGATCTCGGCACGCTTGTCGGTGCCCGGAACCTTGTCGAGGTACGCCTTGTAGTACTGGACCGCCGGCTCGGCGTCCCCGAGCTTGTCGTAGCAGAGCGCGAGGTTGTAGTTGTTGAGGTCGGCCGGCGCGAGGGACTGCGCTGCCGAGAACTCGCGGATCGCGGCTTTGTAGTCGCCCGCGCTGTAGGCCTTCTGGCCGGCGAGGTAATGGGTGCGGGCATCGCTACGCGCGTCCGCGTGGGCAGCGTGCGAATCGAGCGCTACTGGAGCGACGGTCGCGAGGCCGATTCCCATACCAAGGAGAAGCTGGCGGAGTTGGCGCATGTGGGGGTTCCTTCGAAGCTGAGTGGCTTCCACGATCCATGCCACAGGATGCGGAGTTCGCTAAGGCTGAATCGTCCAGGGACAAGATCGGCTAACTGCTGGTTTCCGTTGTCGGACGAGTTCGAGAACGGACGTGTTCGACGTCGGAAAGTTGCGGTCCGTTGCCTCGGACCCGTGGTGATTGTCGGACGAAGATGTCGTGTGAACGCCGAACCCTAGCCGGTGTTACTCGGCGTCACAGCGGGGTTCGTTCTTGTGGAGCCGGCAGTATTGAGCCACGCACGCTTTGTTCCTCGGTTCTTTGATCGCCGCCGTGCAGTCGAGCGCCGGTGGGTTGACGACCGTGACGGCGCACTTGCTGTCGCTCGGGTGGCTCCTGCAGAACTGGGTCTTGCACGCGTTGTTCCTCGCGTCGACCAGCACCGCGCTGCAATCGAGCGGCTCCGGCCTGAGCGAGGTCTTGAACTGGCCCCCCGGCTCCTTGCCCGTGATCGTGACGGTCGCCGGCTTGTAGCCCTTCACCTTGAGCGTGATCGTGCGCGGCGTACCCGGCGTGATCTCGATCGCGTCGGGACCGTCGAACAACTTCGTCGAACCTTCGTAGGCCTCGAACGGCACGGCCGGGCTCTTGAGGAAGATCTTCACCCGCACCGTCGCGACGGTGATGGCGGCATCGGGCGGCGTGACTACCGCAGCGTCCGGCTGGGGCGGCGTGACCGCGGCGTCGGGCTCGTTCGACGCAACCGTGGCATCGGGCTCGGGCCTGGTGTCTGCGTCTTTCAGATCGTTGCCGGCGACGGCCGCATCGGGCTTGTCGTTGGTGACGACGACCGCCGCATCGGGCTTGTCGTTGGTGACGACCGCCGCATCGGGTTGGTCGGCGACCGCTGCATCCGCGGTGGCGACCGGCTTGGCCTCTTCTTGACCGCTGATGATCACGAACGCAGCGACCCCACCGCCGATCGCGAGCAGCGCGATGATCGCGATGATGAGACCTGCCTTGCTCTTCTTCGGAACGTGGAGGACCGACGAGCCGGAGTCGTAGAGTTGCCCTCCGGCGCCGATCGCGTGCGGGCCCGACGGTGCGACGCCAACGATCTGCGCGACCGGCAGCTGGCTTCCGTGATGCGGCGGCATCGGCATCGGCATGCCCGCACCCGGCGTGACGTGCATCGTGGGTGCGACGCCCGGCGTGGGTGAGTAGCCACCCGTCATCGGCGGCGTGGGAACGGGCAGGCGGCCGCTCGTCGGTTGACCGGGAGCGCCACCGGTGAACGCCTCCATGTACGTGCTCATGCCCGCGCCAGCGATGCTGCGATAGATGTTGACCAGCTCGTTGACCAGCTCGTCCATCGAGCTGAAGCGCTGGTTCGGATCCTTCGACATGCACTTCATGATCACGTCGGCGAGCCCGTTTGGCAGCGGGCGGCCGTTCTTCGCGGCGATGTTCGCCACCGGCTGCGGGTTCGTCGTGATGTGCTGGGTGAGGATGCCCATGAACGACTCGCCCTTGAAGGGGAGCTCACCCGAGAACACCTCGTACATGATCACGCCCACCGCGTAGATATCGGTGCGCGCGTCGACGGGGTTACCGAGCGCCTGCTCGGGCGCCATGTAGAACGGCGTGCCGAAGATCGTGCCGGTCTTGGTCAGGTTGTTATTGCCGTCGTTGCCGGCGACCTTCGCGATGCCGAAGTCGAGGAGCTTGGGGACGTCCTCGTTGTTCGGGCCGATGGTGACGAAGATGTTCTCGGGCTTCATGTCGCGGTGCACGATGTTCTTCGCGTGCGCGGCGGCGAGCCCGTGGCCGGTCTGGATCAGGATGTTGAGCAGACGATCCGGCGGCTGCGGCGTGGTGATCAGATCGTTGAGAGCTGCGCCATTGAGCAGCTCCATACACATGTAGATGCGGCCATCGTTGAGAGTGCCGAAGTCTTCGATCGCGATGATGTTGCGGTGACCGATCGACGAGCTCGAGCGCGCCTCCTGCCGGAACCGACTGATCGCCTCGGGGTTCGAGAGGATCTCCTGGCGCAGCAGCTTGATCGCGAACTTCTTCTCGATGTGAACGTGATCGGCCGCGTAGACCTCGCCCATGCCGCCTTCGCCCAGCTTGCGCGTGATGCGGTAGCGGTTGTCGAGCACCTCGCCCACGAGTGACGGTGCTGCCGCGGGCATTGGCATCGATCCGGATGCCGGTCCGGTGGGCGCGTCGTTACTCATCTCATGACCCCTTTGGTCGGCGAGTATAACGCGTCGCAACGGTTATTTGGGGCGACGGCCCTAAACCCCGCCTCCGGCTTACAAGCAGATACCGAGTCCGTACTGACTCGCCGCCGGGTCGACGTTGATCTGGCAGGTTTGCCCGGCGGGGCATTCTGGGAGATCCGCACGACCACAGGCGTTCGCAGGCATCGCAGCGTCGAGCAGCGCACAGGTCCCGCGAACACACCGCGGCTCGAACGAAGCGGCACAGGTGGGATCGCTCAGGTTGCCCTGCCCGGGGCATGCCGGGGAAGACGAGCACATCAGCGACTGATCGAACGAAGCGGCGTCAGCGACCGGGACCGCGGTGTCCTCGCCGCCGTTCGCGCAGCCGCAGCAATCCTCGCGCACGCGCGTGCAGTCCGCATCGACCGAACAATCCGGCATCGTCGATGGCGCGGCCGCACACGTGCACGACAAGCAGCCGTTGACCTCCGCGATGTATCCGTCGGGGCACGGCAAGCACTCGAGCGCCTTGCACGCGAGCACGCAGACGTTGTCCTCGCACGAGGGCTCGACGTTGGTCGCGCACACGCTCGTGTCGTTCTCGCAATCGACGGCCTCGCACGCGAGCGCCTTCGGATCCCCGACGGGGAGCGCGAACGTCGGGCAATCACAGCAGGTGGCGCCTGCAGGAACGCAGTCGTCGGCGGAGATGCACGAGAACGGCGAGGCGCCGGGCGCGGGATCGATGTCGTCGGGGACACCGAGCTCCGACGCGCTGCCGATGCAGGCGGTCAGAGTCATGAGGATGGAGAAACCGAAGCGCATGGTCAGGATGACAGGAGGAGCAGTTGTCGTGCCGAGCATAACCGTTTGGAATCCCACCGACTAGCCTCGAAAAACTGAGTTGATCAGACCCATCTCGTAGGGTCCGTCCGTGGGCGCGAAGATCCTGACGAAGACCGATAGCTTGATGGAAGACCGCATGCTCGCCGTGCAAGGCGATCCCGAGCGGGCGGATACCCTGGCGAAGGCGCGTGCCTTCAAACGGACGTGGCTCGAGCTCGCCGAGGCGTTGTCTCGCTGCAACGAGAAGAAGCTGTGGGAGCGCTGGGGCTTCTCGGACTTCGACGCGTACTGCCGCAAGGAGCTCCACCTCCGCGGGTCCACGGTCGCGAAGCTGCTCGGCAGCTACCGGTTTCTCGAATCGAGCGCACCTCGCGTGATCGAGCGCGCCCGGAGTGACGACTTCGACATGCCGATCCCGAGCGTCGCCACCGTCGAGTTCGTCCAGCGGGCCACCGAGCACGGCAAGGCCGATGAAGAGACGCTGCAGACGATCCATCGCGTCGCGTTCGAAGAAGGCGCCGAAGCGCCGGTGCTCAAGAGCAAGTTCGGAGAGCTGGTGTTTCCGCTGACGGCGAAGGACAAGCGCGAGAAGGCCCGTGCCCAGATCGCCGGTGCGGCGCGGCGGCTGTCGGCGCTGATCGCCGAAGAAGACTCGCCGGTGCCGAAGAAGATCGCGGTCCAGCTCGAGGAGACGATCGGCGAGCTGCTCGAGGCGATCGAAAACTAACCCCAGAGTAGGAGTTCGCGCTATCGCGGAGCCACCCCGTTCCCCATCCTTCGCCTGGTCGAAGGATCGACACAGGCGAACGCTGGGGTTAGTTACGCGCGGCCGCGCGACTGCCCGGTGGTGACACCTCCGGCGATCAGATGCGCGAGCCGCAACGGCTCCGCCACGTTGCCGTGCAGCGTGGTCGCGCGCAGGAGGCCGAGCGTCTCCTCGGCGGTGAGGCCGATCCGTTGGACCCACATCGCCCCGAGCTTCTCGAGCGGCCCTGCTCTCTCGACGAGCGCCCACTTGCGCGCCGCACCCGGCGTGCGATCGAACAGCGCGTCCTTGACCATCGCGATCCGCGGTTGCCGGCGCACCGTGACCACGACCGGCACGTCGAGCTCCTGCGAGAGACGGTTGATATCGACGACGTTGAAGCCGGCGAGCGCGATCCCCTGGAGCAGCACCGCGCGGATGTGCTCGCGGAACTTTCCACCGCTCACCATGCCGATCAGCACATCGGTCGAGTTCACACCGTCGCGCCGGACCTTGTGCGACAGCACGCCGTCAAGCCGCGTCCGGCAACACACCGCGCCGACCACGCGAACATCACCGCGATGTTCATGCGCGAATGGCGCGTCATCGAACCCGACAACATTGGTGATCGGTTTCACGAGGGGAGGCAGTGTAGCCGCATCTACGTCGCTGTCGACGAGGCAGCATGTAGGGGGCTTCACGGAAGTTCTGGGTACAGCCGACGAGGCTTCCCATGCATCGATCATCGTGCGCCGACTGCATCGATCGGCTCACCCCGTTCCCCATCATTCGCCTGGTCGAAGGATCGACACAGACGAACTCTGGTTAGCTGCTCAGTCCTCGGTGACGTGGACGCGCGTCAGCCCGGCCGCCTTCGCGCGCGCGACGACATCGTTGACCACCTCGGACGGCGAGCCGGGCTCGATCCGGACGTAGACCCGCGTCTTCTTGCTCCGGTCCACGGCGAGCAGGAACACCCCGTCGAGCTGCGCGTTCGCGACCGGCTTGTCGTCGATCAGGCGGGTCCCTTGCGGGTCGACAACGACCACGATCACCGGCGTGGTGTCCTTGGGATCGAGCGCGAGCGGCTTGCGCGTGGCCTTCGGAGGTGGAGGCGGTGCCGAGGAGATCGGCACCGCGACGGTTTTTTGCGACGCGCGACCGAGCCGTTGATCGAGCTGCGTCAGGATCGCGGTGCGGTTCGCGTCGTCGAACTGGGTGGCCTGGATCGAATACGACGGCGTCATGATCGACGTCGGTGCCTCCACGTGCTGCGCACCGAACGTATGCCCTAGCTCGTGCAGGAGCAGCGCGAGCCGCTTGTGGTGCTTGCGCGACTCGAACATCAGATCGCGCTCGCTCTTCGTCAGGTCCTCGAAGTAGGTCTCCATCGCCGCGCGCTCGCGAACGTCGGAGTAGCCGCGCACGACGAGGTGCCGCCCCGGCGTGTGCGCCACGCCGATCTGATCGAAGTCGTTGGTCACCATCGTCAGCGACGAGGTCAACGCGACCACCGCGAACACGTCGGTGCCCGGGTCGTGCTGCGCGAGCTCCGTCAGCGTCGCCTCGAGGTTGGCTCCGATCGGCGCGGTGTACGACCAGCTCGCGAGCTCGGCGCTGAGGCGCACGCCGAACTGCGGCGCCAGGATGTCGTTGGCGTCATCGAGGATCGCCTGGAACTCTTGCTGCCAGCGCAGGTGCTGCGCGCGATGTTCGTCGTCGGCCCAGACCCGGATCTTCTTGGTCGTGACTGCGCCGATCCACGAGCCGCTCGGCTTGATCCGGGTCGGCGTCAGCTGCGCCGCCTGCTCGTGGACGACCTGCGAGCGGGATTTGCCCGCCCCGAACGTCCCGTTGTATTGACCGATGCAGCCGGCCAGAACCACCACCAACACCGCCCTCATCGCGCGAAGCGTACTACGCGATCACGAACTTCACGGCGCGAGACAGCAGATACACCGCGTAGATCATCAGCGCAAACCCGACCACGCGCGGGATCCACGCGGCCTTCTCACCGAGGACCTGGCGGCCTTTTTGCGTCAGGTACGCGACCAGCACGAACCACGCGAGGCTCCCGATCATCACGCCGATCGCGCACGCGAGCCCTTCGGCGGTGGTGCCATCCGGGATGATCGAGCCCATGATCACGACCCAGGTCACGATCGCAGCGGGGTTGAGGATGATGAGCGCGGCACCGACCATGAAGCCCTCCCGCATCTCCTTCCGCTTCTTCGATTTGGAGGAGTCGTCGGGTTCGGTCGTGGCCGGCGCGACGACCTGCGTACGTGCGGTGATGAAGCCGTAGATCAGCAGGACGACGCCGCTGATCGCGTAGAGGATCGGCGGCACCGCCGGGTAGGTCCGGAGGATCGGCGTGACGCCCATGACGCCGAGTGCGGCGTACAACCCGTCGGCGATCGAGCCACCGAGCCCGACCGCGAAGGCTCGGCGAAACGTGTGGCGATACGCGGCGTCGATCACCGCGACGTTGACCGGTCCGATCGGCACGCCCGTGAGCGCGCCAGCTGCGACGCCGATCGCGAAGAACATCAGCACGGAAACCACCGTGCTATACCGCGCCGGTGCACCCGCCTGCCAGCGAGCCCGACGGGAACCCCGTAGAGACTCCGGTTGACAGTCCGTCGGTGACCTGGCTCGGACATGCCACCGCGGTCGCTCAGCTCGGCCGTGCGAGGGTGCTGTTCGACCCGTTGATGCGCTCGCGCACCCGCGCAGCCGGCAAGGTGGATGCCGTCCTGGTCACGCACTCGCACGTCGACCACCTCAATCGCTGGAGCCTGAAAGCGGTCGATCGCGATAGCCATCTCATCGTACCCAAAGGGGCGAAGGACATCGTCGCCGATCTTGGATTTCGACAGCTGACCGAGGTGGATGTCGGAGATTCGCTGGAGATCAACGGCGCCCAGGTGACCGTTGTCGGCACCCGCCACGACCATGGGCGGTGGAAAAAGAGCCAGTCGCCGGTCGCGCTCGGCTACGTGGTGAGCGGTGGTGGCGCGGCGCTGCATCACGGCGGAGACATCGATTTCTCCGACCATGCAGTGTTCGACGACATCGGCAAGGCTCACCAGATCGACGCTACCCTGCTCCCGATCGGCGGCATGATGCCCGTCTGGTACTACCGGCGGCGGCGGGAGTCGCTCGACCGCGGCGTCCACATCGACCCCGACTGCGCACTCGATATCTACGAACGTCTCGGAGCCAAGGCGCTGGTGCCCGTCCACTGGGGCACCGTGAATCTCCGCTTTGGCCTGCCGAGCATGCCGAAGCGCCGGCTCGCCCAGGTAGCCGGTGAGCGGAGCGTGGGAGGCGTCCAGATCCTCGCGCACCGCGAGCGCTTCGCGCTGCGATGAGCTCACAGGACGTCGTGAAACCGTAGACAACCCCACACGCCGATGAACCCGATCACCATACCGACCGAGTAGCCGAAGCGCTTGTCGTGGACGGTCGGGTCGTTGCCGGTCTTGTGGCGGAGCTGGAAGATCTTCAGACCGTCCCACACGAACCACGTCCCGGCGACCACGCCGGTCATCAACGTGACGGTCCACTTGAAGACGTCTGGAGAGACGATCGGATCGGTCATCGCAACGCTCCTGGGACAGCATCGACCAGCATGCGCTTGGAGTCGTGGATCACGATGATCGTCATCAGCGGCACGAACAGCCAGAAGTAGAAGGTGACTTCCATGTCGGCGGTCGCGAAGCCGATCAGGTAGCCGGTGTACGCGACGATGCGCTCCATCGCGTACGACTTGTAGTTGACCGTTCGACCCGCGCGCTTCGCATAGACACCGCGGAGCGCGCTGTTCGCGAGCCCGAGCACGATGATGGCGACCACCGGAATGATCGGCGCCCAGCCGTATGCGGCGAGGACGATCAGGCAAAACCCGTAGCAAATGCCGTCGGTGATCGCGTCGAACATCTCGCCGAACGCCGACCGGCAATCGAAGATCTTGGCGACCAAGCCGTCGAGCTTGTCCATCAAGCCGCAGATGATGATGAACAGCGTCGCCCACTGGTGCTGCCCGGTGTGAACGGCCCAGAAGAAGAACGGCAGCGTGAAGAACCGCGACGCGGTGACGGCGTTCGCCGGGTTGTACGGAGACACCACGCGCTTCGCCGGTTCGGTCGCGACCTGAGCTTCCACGGCCACCGCCACTAACTCGCCTTCGCGTCCGCGTCGGAAAGCGAGGGAGTGGGTGCGGCTTCGTGCGCGAGCACGACGAGCGCCGGGTCGACATGCCGGTAGCGCTTCCACGCGAACCGCACGCGCTGGAGCAAGGACACGTGGCTCATGATCGCGACCGCCCAGCACCCGGCGAGCAGCGGCCGCGGATCATCGAGCAGCGCGGTGAAGAACACGCCGAAGCCGTAGTAGATGAGGAACTCGGCCGAGCCGAACAGACCGACGACGTCGACCGGGTGGCCGATCTTGCCCTTCTCGCGCCAGATGTCTTGCTGTGACTCGGCGTAGATCGAGAGCTTGATGATGACGTTGGTGAGTGCACCGGTGATCCCGAAACCCAGTACGACCAGGATGTGGGGATAGTCGTAGGCGAGGTTCAAACACCCGCCGGCATACATGACGCCGAGGACCCAGCGGTCGCAGACATCGTCCATCACGGCGCCAAAGGTGGAGCGCTGATTGAAGTTTCGCGCCTTGTAGCCATCGACGTGATCGACCAGGCCGCGCACCAGCAGGATGCCGAGACCGGGCCACCAGTGGCCGTAGAAGAAGACGACGCCGCCGATCAACCCGATCGCGGCACCGAGCATCGTCCACGCGTTGGCGTGGATCGGGAGCTTGGCCAGATTCGAGACGATCGGATGGACCAGTCGATCGAAGTGCTTGCGCAGGGCGAACAGGTTCATGGGGTGCGGTGTCCGGGGTGGACTCTAGCCATAATCCAGACGCTAAATGAAGTACGAACCACGTGCTGTTCGGTTCACGTCGCCTTCACCTGCGTGGTCGATCTCGGGACTCATGTCCCGAACCCTACGCGCCTCGCAAGCCGGTAAGAACCTTGCGCAAAGCGGCAATGAACTGATCGATTTGACCGGCCGTCACCGACAGCGGGGGCTGGAGGCGCAGCACATTGCCATGCCAGCCCGACATCGTGATCAGCATGCCCGCGGCGTGGAGCTGATCTTTGACCAGTCCGAGCTCCTTCTTGCCGAGCACTTCCTTGGTGTCGCGGTCTTTCACCAGCTCGATGCCGCCGAGCAGACCGGTGAAGCGGACGTCGCCGATCCACGGATCCTCGAGCGCCCACGCGGCCTCGGTGAAGTGGCGGCCCATGGTCGCGGCGTTGTCGATCAACTTCTCGTCGATCAGCACGTCGATCAGCGCGTAGCCCGCCGCTGCGGACACCGCATTGCCACCGTTCGTCGGCGTGGTGCCGCCGAAAAACTCTTTGGTGACCTCGTTGCTCGCCGCCGTCAGGCCGAGCGAACCGACGCCACCCGACAAGCCCTTGCCACCGGTCATGATCTCGGGCTCGAGCCCGTAGTGCTCGACCGCGAACATCTTGCCGGTGCGACCGAGGCCGGTCTGGATCTCGTCGGCGATCAGCAGGATGCCGAGCTTCTTGCGAATCGTGTCGAGGCGGTCCCACCACTTCACCGGCGGTGCGAGTCCGCCGACGGCCTGGACCGGCTCGGCGATGATCGCGGCCGGCGTGCGCGCGGCTAGCTTGGCTTCGACACCGTCCAGGCACTCGACCTTGCAGGTCTCGACCTTCTGCTTCGCCGGGCAGCGATAGCAGTACGCGGTCGGGATCGCGAAGTTGTCGGTGCCGAGCGGCTTGCCGGCGCTCTCGCGATACTTCTCGGAGAACGTCACCTCGAGCGCCCCGAGCGACAGGCCGTGATAGCCGTTCTCGAGGTATGCGATGTCGGCCTTCTTCTTGAACTGCCGTGCGAGCCGCAGCGCGATCTCGTTCGCCTCGCTACCGCCGGTCGAGAAGAACGCCTTGTTGACGGATTTCGGCGCGAGCTCCATCAGCCGCTTCGCGAGCTTCACCGCGGCGACGGTGCCGTGCTTGCCCGAGACCTGAAGGACCTCGCCCATCTGCTTGGTCGCGGCCTCGACGATCCGCGGATGGCAGTGGCCGGCATTGTTCACGAAGTAGCCCGCCGTGAGGTCGAGGTACTCCTTGCCGTGGATATCGGTGACCGTGCAGTTCTTCGCCTTCGCGACGATCACGGGCTCGCCCGCCGGATGAGCCCACGGGCGCATCACGTACTCGAGGTCGTCCGCTTCGATCGCGTCCGCGTTCGTTAGTTTGTCACCCATGGTGTTTCCTTCTGGAGGCTGCGGCGTTTGTACGTCAAGTCCCGGACTTAGATGTTCCGGGGTCTGCCACAAAACAACGCGCATCGCGATCCCAGATTCGTTGGTGCGTCGTCACCAGCGAGCCGTTCTCGATCTCGAAGATGCGATAGCGCGCCGTCTTCTCCGGTTTGTCGTGAAAGTAGGTTCCCGAGACGACGCCCATCACCGGTACGGAGGTACCGCCAGGGCCGTCGAGTGATTCCCTCATATCGCGATGCTCGTGACCGTGAACGATCAGTTCGGCACCAGCACGACCGATCACCTCGGCGAACGCGGCGTGATCGCGCAAGCCACGGATTCGACTCTTCGCGCGGATCCCCGCACATGGGTGGTGGATCGCGACGAGCCGAAGTTTGCCAGCGAGCCGACTGTCCTCGAGGACACGGGACAGCCGTGCGAGCTGCCCCTGGCCGATCTTGCCGTATGCGGTGAACCACGGCGTCTGGCGCGACGTCGACAGGCCGATCACCGCGACCTGATCGCGAATGCGCACGATCGGCCAGCGCGGCGCTGCGCCGATCAGATCGTCGTCGAGATCACTGGTGTGAAAATCTTCCACCTTCCACTCGAATCCCGGATCCGTCGCGGCGAACGGCGCGAACAGCTCGGCGAACAGGCCGACGCCCTGCGCGACGTAGGCGTCGTGGTTGCCGGGGATCACGGTGATGTTGGCGTGACCGTGGGTGAGCCCGTCGAACTTGCCACGCGCGAACTCGAACTCGCGCCGGAGGGCGAGGTTCGTGACGTCGCCGGTGCACAGGACGTGATCGATGCCTTGGCTGTTGAGATCGACCACCATGTCGTCGAACGCAGCCACGTGATAGTGGCGGCTGCGGTTCGAGATCAGGTTCATCCGCCCGATCCAGCGCTTGTTGGCCAGCTCGAGCCAGCGCGTGCCCTCGATGGAGAGCAGATGAAGGTCTGAGCAGTGCGCGAGTCGCATGCGAGGGACATTCGTAGCATGCGAGACTCGGGGACGTGGGAGCTCGCGACGGCCTCGAAGCAGCACTCCTCGCGAGCTGGGACCGCGAGACGCTGGCGGTCTATGCGGACCACCTGCAGGGCCTCGGCGATCCGCGGGGCGAGTTGATCGCGCTCGACCTCGAGCTCGCGACGCGCAGCACACCGGAGCTCGTGCAGCGACGGGTCTCGCTCCTCGCCGGCTGGCTCGGCCTGGTGCCATCGAACCCGCACACGCCGTGGGTCGGTGATTCGTTCAAGTTCGGCTTCGTCGACAACTTTCGACTCGAGGAGGACGATGGCGCCGAGGCGCGGCTCGTCGAGGTGCTCGCGAGCCCACTCGCCCCGTACCTCAAGCGCGTGACGATCGTCGGCACCGCCACGCACGTCGCGACCATGCTGCGCGGGCTCGCGGGCGACGCCGTGCATCCGTGGCTGACCGAGCTGTCGGTGCGCGTGCAGGGGCGAGGCTTCGTCGATCCCGAGGCGGTGTCGCGCTGGATCGCGGTGACGCCGGCGCTACAGCGGCTCGACGTCCAGGGCCACGAGGTGTTCGCCGACTTCCCGCATCGCGGCGTGCAGCGCCTGCGGATCACCGGTGCGACCGCGATCCCCGGGCTGTTCAACGACGGCGATCCGATGATCAACGTGCGCGAGCTCGACCTCGCGTTCGATCAGAGCGATGTCCCCTACGGCACGCCCGCGGCCGGACCGATCGAGGCGCTCCAGCTCCCTGCCCTGCGCATTCTCGATCTGTCGCGCAACGAGCCGGAGTCCCGGCGCGTGCAGTACGGTGATCTCGACGAGGACTATCACGACGCCGAGGATCCCGACGCAGCTCCGGGCGATGCCGGCCCCCCGAGCGCGCTCGAGGCGCTGGCTCGGCAGCCGATCCGCAGCCAACTCACGCACCTCAAGCTGCCGTCGATCCGATCGCGACAGGAGCTGGAGCGGCTCGAGCAGATCGCGTCGCACATGCCCGCGCTCGAAGAGATCGAGATCGTGCGCGCGCACTACTTCAAGCTGCCTGCGAAGCTGGCGACGACGAAAGCGAAGTTCGTGCGGCCGGCGGGCTGGCCATGGCCGGCGGTCGCCGAGATTCCCGAAGGCGATGTCGTGAAGGTGCAAGTGCCCGGCTCGTTCGGCGACGAGACGGTGCGGATCGTCGACGCCGCTGCGATCATGGAGCGCAGGTTCGAAGACCTCGACGCCGATGCGCGCTACGCGTGGACGCGGTTCTGGGCGCTCGTCGACGAGCTCGGGAAGCTGCCGTGGAAGTCCAACCCGAAGATCGACCCGACCAAGACGTGGACCGACGAGCGTTCCTTCTCGGCGGCGCTCATGGTGCAGGCGCTCGATGCGTGTGACATCGGGGGGAGCGGCGGGTGGCGGGAGTTTCGGGAGGTGCTGCGATCGCGGTCGCCGTTCGCAGCGGGTGCGCTGCTCACGATGACTCGCAGCCGCGATCTCTAGCGGTCTCGCGACCAGCAGCTACGACGCGGTCGCGCCGTAGGTGCGCTCGAGGTAGCGCACGATATCCCGCGACTCGAACAGCTTGACGCCGGTGTTGGGATCCTCGAGGTACGGCACCTGGATCTTCCCCGCGCGTGCGAGCAGCGCCGGCCGGCGCACGCTGCCGCGCCCGAGGTTGTGCAGGACGTACGGGATCTCGAGCTCGCACAGCACTTCGCGCGCGCGGCGGCTGTACGGGGACGACTCGAACGACCACAGCTCGAGCAGCTGTTCGGGCGCACGACTCGGGCGCGCGGTGCGCCCCGTCCCGGCGCGGATCAGCGACGCGAGTCCCGCGCTTGCCGTCGTCAGCGCACCGAGGCGCAGGGTGCGTGGGACGTTGGTCTGGCCGTAGCGGGCGTAGAGGTGCTCGATGATGTCGTCGGACTCGTAGAGCTCGACGCCGGCGTTCGGATCGACGAGCAGCGGGAACTGGCGCTTTCCGCCGCGCGCGATCGCCTCCGGGCGAAACCGCGTGCCGTCGTGCGGACTCGGACGGATGACCACCTCGAGGTCGAGCATCGTGAGCGCTTCGCGGACTTTGCGGCAGTAGGGGCACGCCTCGATGTCGTAGAGCTCGAGCCGCTGGACGGGTCGCGCCCCGACGCTGTCGACCCAAATACCGAGGGGGAACCTGACGCCGCTGGCAAGCGTGGAGGGAATGATGAACATGCCCACACCCTAGGGACGAGCGTGCGCCGCGTGACTGACCGCGGGCGACAAGCGACTGACTGGACATGCGTCTCGGGGCTAGGGTTTGCCTCGACCAGCGATGCAGCGTTGCGGCGTTGATACGTGCGCCCGCACAGTGTCACAAGGCGCTCGGGCACAACGCACCGCGAAGATCGCCGCCAGCAGCTACGTCGACGCCATCAACGCGGACAGCGAGGCCACGCCAAGATGGCGGAGGCCTCGCTGTTTGATGTGAAAGGGAGCGCGCAGCTGTACGCCGGCCACACTGCTGACGCCGCGGCGTCGTTCACGCAGTACCTGGCGGCGGCGAACACCTCGGGCTCGAGGTGTCCGCTGAAGCACACCTGCGCGCCTCGAGCGCGTCGTGACGGACTAGTAAGACGTCTTAGCGCCGAGCGTCGAGCCGAACCGCGGTGTGCTCGAGACGTCCTTACCAACGTCCACGCCGGCCTTGCTCTCCGACTTGATCGAAGCGCTCCCACCGGTGGCGTTCTCGACGAGGGGCTTCGCCTGATCGGCGAGGCCCTTCATCGATTCCTTGAGCTTGTCGAAGGCGGGGCGAATGCCGCCCTGCTTCTTGACGTAGTAGGCGGCGCCGCCGAGGGCAGCAAGCTTTGCGAGGGTCATGATTTTCATATGTGTTCTCCGCAGGAACTCATACGCAAACCGCGTGCCTCGTCGCGGCCGCTCGAGCGCAGCTAGATCGGCTGCGAGATCAGCGGACCTG
>JBBQJJ010000053.1:0-31211 GCA_038325805.1 Haliangiales bacterium | reverse complement strand
AGGTCAACCGCGGTGAGCTCCGGGGGTAAGCTCGGCCGGTGAAGTTCCTGACCGAGGATGGGCAGCGGGAGATCAAGGGTGCGATCGAGGCGCTCGAGAACGTCTCCTCTGTCGAGGTGGTCGCGGCGGTGAGGCAGCGCCTCGCACCGTGGCCGAGTGCGCACGTCGCGATCGGCTTGCTGACTGCGCTCGGGATGCTCGCGTTCCAGCTCTACAGCGATGACTTCGAGTTCGACTACTGGTCGATCCTGCTGCTCCCCGTGCTCGTCGGTGCCAGCTTCGGCATGCTCGTCGAGCTCGTGCCCGGGGTGCAGCGCGCATTGACGTCGCGGCGGATTCGCGAGCGCCGGTTGAACGAGGGCGCGCGGGCCACGTTCTACGATCTCGGTGTTCACAAGACCTCGGGCCGGACCGGGCTGTTGATGTTCATCGCGATCCGCGATCGCCGCGTCGCGCTGGTCGGAGATGTCGCGGTGGTGCAGGCGATCGGACAGCGCGAGCTGGATCGCCACGCCGCGGCGCTGGCGGCAGAGATCCCGAACGGGCTCGTCGCGATCGCGAAGAAGCTGCGCGACCTCGGCCCGGTGCTCGGCAAGCCGCTACCGAAACAGGCGGACGACATCGACGAGCTGGCGAACGCGGTGCATGCCGTCGGTCGCCGACGCCGTCGCGTCTCCGTGCAGGGAGTGGCGACGTGACCTGGGTCAGGACTGCCGCACTCGCGATGATCGCGATCATCGCACTCGCTGCCGCCGCCGATGCGCGGCCCGGTGGTGGGCATTCGTCGTCGGGCGGAGGGCGCTCGAGCAGTGGTGGTGGTGGTGGCGGTGGTGGTCGCTCGAGCAGCGGAGGTGGCGGCGGCTATCGCAGCAGCGGCGGCGGTGGGTTCAGTGGTGGGGGAGGTGGCACGGGCGTGCTGATCGCGATCGCTGTCTTCATCGTGATCGGACTCGTCATCAAGGCATCCGAGAGGAAGGACAACGACTGGAGCAGCGGCGCGATCAGCTATTCGCCGCCGGCGGGACCCCCGCCACCACCGGATCTCTCGCCGCTCAAGACGCGCGATCCGGATCTCTCGATCCCGGCGCTCGAGGACTTCGTCTATCAACTGTTCAATCAGGCGCACCGGCGGCGAGGTTCTCCCGAGGACCTGACGCTGCTGCAGCCATGGCTCTCGCAGACGGTGATCGACAGCTTGCTCCTGCGCGGCGCGGCGCCCTCGCAGGTCGTGATCGGGACGATGCGGCTCGTGGATTGCCGCCAGGACACCGTGCACGAGCGCGACGTGCTGCGATTTCACCTCGAGGCCACGCTGTTCACCAGCCCGCCGAGCTACCTCACCGAGGAGTGGACGTTCGTGCGGGGCGACAAGGTGGTCTCCAAGCCACCGACGACCACGCGCACGTGGCCCTGTCCGAACTGCGGGGCCGCGTGGCAGGGCGGTGCCGATCGCACGTGTCAGCACTGTGGCGAGGTGATGAACACCGGCAAGTTCGACTGGTTCGTCGATCGCGTGAGCGTGATCTCGGAGAAGAGTGTGCTCGCGAGCCTGACCGGCACCGTCGAGGAATACGGCAACGATCTGCCGACGGTGTACCGCGGCGACGCCCTGCAACAGATGGGAGCGATCACGACGGACGATCCCCAGGTCACGTTCGACGCGGTGCGAGCGCGGATCGCGCTGATCTACGCGAAGCTCAACGAGGGGTGGAACGCGCAGGACATGACACCCGCGCGTGGGCTGACCACCGGCGCGCTCCGCGACTACATGGACTACTGGATCGCGGAGTACCGTCGACAGGGTCTGCACAATCGCCTCGATCACGCGAAGATCGAGTACGTCCATCTCGCGAAGGTGGTCCGCGATCGCCACTTCGACGCGATCACGCTGCGCGTCGGTGCGGTCGGCAACGACTACACGCTCGACCGCGGCGGCCGCGAAGTCGGTGGCTCGAAGACCGCTCCCCGCCGGTACACCGAGTACTGGACGGTGCTGCGCAGCTCGTCGCGGCGCGGCCCGGTGACCACCACGCCGAACTGTCCGAACTGTGGTGCACCGCTCGCGATCACCGACGTCGGGGCGTGCACGCACTGCAGCGCGATGGTCGAGAACGGGCAGTTCGACTGGATCCTCTCGAAGATCGAGCAGGACGACACCTACGCAGGTTGAATGGGGCGGCGAGTCTCTGGACTGCGACGATCCGTCCGAACCGGCACATCGCCCCGAGGAATGCGGCGTGGTAGACGTTCGACGTGGCCAAAGACCGCGCGCGGCCGTTCTCGCGCAAGCACTGGAAGTATTGGATTCCGGTGACGGGCGGGATGATCTTGATCGGCATCATCAACGTGGGCATCGGCTGGTGCTCGTACTCGCAGGCACCCGAGACGCACGAGCGGATCCAGATCGCACCCGACGAGGATCCCGCTTCGAAGATGGCGCACGACGCCGCGAAGCGTGCCCTCGCGAAGCGTGCCGCCGAGGCCGCGAAGGGTAGTGGAAGCGGCGTAGCGCAGCCGCATGCTCACGGACCATCGTCAGTCCCACGATAGCGTGGCACGGCAGCCGCGCCTGCGCGCCCTGCACACCGCGGCGGTCGAGCGCCAGACCCTCGCCGGGCTAACGAAGTACGCTGGCGTGTGACCAAGTCGCTCCGCTATGCCGGCTCTGGGTGGTGGCTCGACGCCATCCTGCCGCGCTCGCCGCTGTGGCTGATCGTCTGCGCGGTCGCGGTACCAACGGGCTGGATCGCGATCTGCTACGGCCTCGCGTACGACCGCGACGAGCTACTCGCGACCCACGACATCGCGGGTCAGCTGTGGTTCTTCCCGCTGCACGTGATCTGCGTGCGCCTCCTCGGCAGCCTATGGGCGAGCAGGATCGACGGCGCCTGCAACGGACTCGCGCTCGGTGACGATGCCCGGCGGCGGCTCCGACGAGGTGCCCTCGGCACCTGGGCAAGCGTCGGCGCGATCGTCGCGTGTGCGTACTTCATCTTCCGCGACGCCTCGTTCGGGTTCACGACCGGGCCGTCTGGACAGATCCCGTTCGACGATCCGGACATGTGGGACTTCGCGGCGCTCGGCCGGCCGGTCCACGGAATGATGCTCGGGATGTGGTGTCTCGAGTGGCTCCTGTTTGGCTACCTGTTGTGGATCCAGGTCTGGATCCTCGCGGGTTGGGTGCGCGAGATGCGCCGCGCCGAGCTCCGGCCGCATCTCGAGAAGATCCTCGTCGGCGATGGCTATCGCGCCGCGTTCAGGTTGTTCAGCAAGACGACGACGATCGGTCTGGTGTTCGCGCTCGGCAACCTCGGGTTCATCGCGTACACCGGCGAGCTGATCCCGCGCGAGGCGGTCGTGATCGAGGGCGCCGGTGATTTCCTGCGCGAGATGTCGGATCTCTTGTCGACCGCGCTGCTGTTCGTGTTGACGCTCATCGCGGTGACCGTGTTCGTTCGGATCCTGCGGAGCAAGCTCACACGTGCGGTCAACGCGCAGCTTGCAGAGGCCGGCGAGCGCGCACTGACCTCACGCGACCTCGAGGCGACGGGTGACAGCGACGCGGATCTCGCCGCACTCCGAGATCGCGTCGCGGTGCAGGCGGAGCTGATCCGCACGATCGTGTTTCAGCGCGAGGTGGATTCGATCGGCAACCGGACGATGTGGTCGATGGTCGCGAAGGCGATGATCCCGCTCGTCACCACCGTCCTCAAGATGAGGAAAGTGCTCGGCCTGTAGAGCTCTCAGGCGCGAGCGTGCAAGGGAGCGTCAGTCCCACGAGAGCTGGAACGGCAACCGCGCCTGCGCGCCGTGCTCGTCGACCAGCACCGACGTCGGGATGCCCTTCACCAGCTCGCGCAGGATCGGCAGCTCGAACGGCGACATCTGCGCGGTGACTCCGGTGCTGACTCCGATGAAGCGACCGAGCGGACCGAACAAGCTCGACGGGATGCTCGGCAGCTCGACGAGCGCGACCTTCGAGGACGGCGACAGCTTCATCAACCGCTTCGCTTCGTCGAGTGCATCGCCGAGCCCGCCGTACTTGTCGATCAGCCTGATCCCCTTGCTCTGCTCGCCGGTGTAGACGTGGCCGCGGCCGATCGCGTCGACCTCGTCCTTCTTCATCTTGCGTCCCTCGGCGACCGCGCCGATGAACCGGCTGTACATGTAGCGGAGCTTGTCCTGGAGCTGCGTGCGCTCCTCGTCGGTGTACGGCCGGAACAGGCTCTCGGCGTCGGCGCGTGCGCCGCGCTTGTTGGTGTTCGTCGTGACCCCGAGCTTCGCGAGCAGCCCCGAGAGGTCGAACTTGCCGTAGAAGATGCCGATCGATCCGGTGATGGTCATCGGCTCGGCGAAGATCTGATCGCAACCGGCGGCGATGAAGTATCCGCCCGAGGCTGCGAGGTCACTCATCGAGCACAGGATCGGTTTGACGCCGCGGGTGGCGAACACCTCGCGGGCGACCAGCTCGCTCGCGAGCGCAGAGCCGCCGGGAGAATCGATCCGCAGGATGATCGCGCCGACGTTCGGATTCGCACGCGCAGCCGTGATCGCGCCGATGATGGTCTCGCCGCCCGCCATCTTGCCGAGGAACGGCACGGTCTTCGACGGACCGTCGGTGATGTCGCCGTCGACGTAGATCACCGCGATCGACGGATGCGTCCAGCGCTCCGGCCGCTTCGGTTTCGGACTGCCGACACCGATCACGGCACCGATCTCGGTGGTCACCAGCGAGCTGATCTTGTCGGGAGGAGCAACCGCGTCGACGAGCTTCTTGTTCGCCGATAGATCGCCGGCGGAGAACGGCCCCTGGTCGATCAGCGCCCTCAGCTCGTCCTTCGTCAGCTTGCGCCCCGCCGCGACCTGGGTCAGCCACTGATCCCACAGCGAGTCGAACAGCTCGGTGGTCATCTTCGCCGCCGTCGGCGTCGGGCCCTTCTCGGTGAACTGCTCGGGGGCGCTCTTGTACTCGGCGATCTTCTCGAACTGCGGCGCGATGCCGATCTGATCGAACGCGCCCTTGAAGTAGATCGAGGTCCCCGACATGCCAACGAGGCGCAGCGCCCCCGCGGGATCGAGATAGATCTTGTGGCACGCACTCGCGACGAGGTAATCGCGCCCCGAGCCCGTCACCATGTACGCGAACGTCTTCTTGCCCGCCTTGTTGAGCGCGAGGATCTCGTTGTGCAGCTCCTGCAGCGTCGCCCAGCCGGCGCCGATGCCGTCGAACGTGATGACCACGGCCTTCGCCGTCGAGTCCTTCTGGATCGCGCGCATCCGGGCAACCAGCGAGGTCACCTCGCGGATCCCGATCGCGCCCTCGAGTTCGATCCGCTCGATGTGATCCACTGGTCCGACGACCGAGGCCGGACCGATCGCCGACGAGCGCAGCACGAGCTGACCGCCGAGCAGGTGTCGCGCCTTGGTATCGTCGCGAAGTCCGGTCGCGAGCGTGGTCACGCCGAATGATCCGAACGACACCTCGAGCCCCAGCGTCGCGCGAACGTCGCGACCGCCACGATCCTGGAGTCCCGTCGGAGAATCGATCAGGGCGTGGAGCTCGCGGGTCTCGAAGGCCGCGTGGACGAAGAATCCGCGCGCGGCCCTCACCGAGAGCCGGCCCCAGCCATCGAGGTCGAGGCGCGTCTCGCCGAGCCGCCCGCCGACCGCGAGCTCGAAGCGATCCGTCGCGAGCGGACGGACCATCGTCTCGAGCTCGTAGCGGCGCTGCACCGGCGTGTTCGCGACCGAGCCCGTGGCGACATCCTTGATGACGGCGCCCCACGCGAACCGGTTCCCCGCGCGCGCCGTCAGGCCGAGATCGAACGTGTCGACCCCGCGCAGCGCGCCCTCGGAGTGAAAGTGGTGCCACGACACGCCGAATCCGGCGGTCTTGCCGAGCGCGGTCCCCAGCCCGAGCGTGAACCGAAACGGCTCGCCCGGATCCGGCGTCAGGTTCGCGCGCGACGGCCGCAACCACTCGAGCCCGATGCCGAGCCCGAAGCGCGGCAGCAACTTGCCGCCGCCGGCGAACGCGAAATACGTCCCGAAGCCCTGCCCCGCGCTGGTCGCGACGTCGGCATCCTCGAGCCCGAGCACGAGTGCCAGCTCACCGCCGCGCACCAGTGGCAAGCCCCCGGGGTTGGTCGCGACGACGCGGCCATCGAACTCGCCCGCGAGGGGGGCGGCCGGTAGCGCGAGCCCGTTCGTCGGTTCTTCCGCGTAGCGGCGATCGACGTTCTGAGCAGCGACGGGGGCGGTGATGCAAAGCAGGCCGGCGACGAGGAAACGCATCGTCCGCGACGGTAGCAGAGCCAGCGCGGGGCTCCGGCGTCGGCCGACCACGATCAGTTAGCGTTCGACCGGCGATCGTCCCAGGGTCGCGAGGTAACGGGCGCGTGCCTTCCGATAGTCGGCCATGGCATCGATCTGCGCGACCGCTGCATCGGCGGCGGCTTCCTCGCGGAGATTGACGATCAAGATCGTGCTGTCGCCGCGCTCGAAGCGGAGGCGCTCCGCATCGGCCAGCTGGTCGGCGATCCTCGCCTGCTCGGCTGCGAGTCCCACGCGTTGCCGCGCGGTCGTCAGCTCGGTGACCCCGAATCGGGCATCGATCGCGAGTCGCTCGATCAGGAGCTGTTGCTCGGCGAGCAGGCGCTTGCGGTCCGCTCGCGCCATCGCAAGCGCACCCCGTGCCTGGCTGCGCTCGAGGGGGATCTCGAACGTGAGCGTTCCGCCCACCGCCCCGCGATCGCGGTCGGGGATCCGGGCGTCCCCGGGGCCGATCCCGCGCATGACGTAGACGCTGGCGGTCAGCGAGGGGAGCAGCCCGTTGTCCGCGAGGTCGAGGTCGACCCGGTTTGCGGCGAGTCGAGCGTCGAGCATCGCGAACGAGGGTTGTCGCGTGCGCGCCTCCCGGATCACGTCGACCAGATCGGCCTCGCCGACCACCGGCTGCGGTAGTGGAACCACGGCCGGCACGCGGTCTCGTGCAGGAGCGCTCGGCGCACCCTGACGGTCGCGCAAATAGATCGAGAGCTCGAGCGACATCCGCACGAAGTCCCGCCGGGCGGCCACCTCCGAGGACTCGCGCGCCGCGATCAGGCGCGCATTGTCGACCCCTTCGATCGGCGCCGTGCTGCCTTGCTGGATCGTCGTCTGGAGGTCGCGACCGCGACGGCGCGCGAGCTCGAGCTGGCGCTCTCGAAGCTCCAGACGTTGACCCGCCGCCACCCAGTCCCAGTACGTCACCGCGGCGTCGCGCTCGAGCTCGAGCATCCGGCGGGTGACCTCCGCGCGACCGAGGGTGAGCCCATACGTCGCCTTGCGCTGATCCGCGCGCGCGCGATCGATCGCGCCACCGGCGAGCAACGGCAGCTCGACCCCGGCGCGCACCTCGCCGCGATCGAGCGTCGCCGCCTTGAGATCGTAGTCGGCGAAGTCTCCGCTCCCGAGACGCCATCCCGCGTAGATGCCCAGCCCGCGCAAGCGCGTGGGCTGGCGAAGCTCGCCGTCGAGGATCGTCCGATCGTAGTAGCCGAGCACCCGCTCGGCCCGGGCGCGCACGCGGAGATCGAAGGCACCCTCCGAGGCGAGCCGCTCTCCCTCCGCCCGTTCGAGCGTCGCGGTCGCTGCGGTCGCCAGCGGGTGCGCGCGCAGGCCGTCGGCGACCTCGGGAAACTCCAGCGGCGTCGCGGTCGCCGTGGTGAGGAGTGCGAACACGAAGGTGACCGCGAGGGCGAGCGAGCCCCTCACCGGGGCCCCTGCGTCGGCGCGTTGGTGGCCGGCGGAAAGCCGTTCCACTGTCGCCACAGCTCGTAGCCCAACCTCACCTGATCGAGGAGGATCCACCCGTTCGCGCGGACGCCCTGCCGGAGCTGCGCGCTCGATGGCCACGGCTCGTCGGAGGAATCGGGCACGACCACGACGCGGAACCGACCGCGCTCGTCGGCCGCAGCGTCGACGAAGGCGATGGTGCCGCCGAACGTGCCGACCGCGACCGACGGCCAGCCGACGAACTGCACCGCGGGCCACCCCTCGAACTGCAACCGGACGTGCCGGCCAGCCGACGCGAGGGGGCCATCGCGGCCGTCTAGCCAGAGCTCGACCGCCCGGGCATCGGTCGTCGGGACCAGGATCGCGATCGAATCCCCCGCCGACACGTACTCGCCGTTCTGCTTGACCAGCTGGCGGAGGATCGAGCCCGCGCGTGGCGCCACGATCTTCATCGTCTCCTGGCGGGCGACCGCGACCTCGCGATCCTGGAGGAGCGCATCCGTGGTCGCGAGCTCGGCACGTGCCTGCTGGAGGCTCGCGCGCGCGCGATCGAGCTCGGCGCTGAGCGTGGCCTCGGTCCGCGTCTTCTCCGCTCGCAGCGACTGCACCTCGGACTGCGCCGCCACGTAGGTCGCGCGTGCCCGCTGGACGTCGGCCGCACCTGTCTGCACGGCGAGCTCGGCGAGCTCGAGGTTGCGCGTCGACGTCAGTCCGTCGTTCGCGAGTGCACGCGTCCGGGTGAGTTGCAACTCGGCCGCGCGTTGCGTGGCGATCGCGGCATCGGTCGTTTGCTGGAGTGCGATGACGCGACTCCGTGACATCTCGATGCGGTCGGACGCAGCGGCCACCGCGGCGGTGCGCGCGGTCTCGAGCGACAGGATCTGCTGCTCGTAGACCCGGCCCGTCTGGCGCGCGGTCTCGAGGCGATCGAGCGCAGCATCACGCGATCGCGCCAGCCGCGAGGCGAGCGAGGGATCGTTGTCGGCGATCGTCGCGATCAGCTCACCCGCCTCGACGTGCTGACCCTCGTGCACGTTCCACGCGACGACCCGGCCAGCGATCGGGACCTTGATGTCCTGCTGGCGCTCGAGTGGCGCATAGGCGATCACGCGCCCCTCCCCACGCAGCGATTGCTGCCAGGGCACGAAGATCAACGACCCCAGCACCAGCAAGAACGCGATGACGATCAACTTGCCGCCGGCCCGCAGGGCGCGTCCCCGCGGTGCAGGATCGACGACGAGGATCGGGAGGTCCTGCCCGAACAGGTCGAAGCGCGCCATCAGCGCACCTCCAACCGGCCGTCGCTCAGCGTGACGACACGCGAGCAGCGAGCGAGCACGGCTGGGTCCTGGGAGACCACCACCGCGGTCCACGGAGCCGCCGGCCCGAGCATGCGATCGAGGACGCGATCACGTGCGGCGTCCGGCAGGCCGAGATCGTCGAGGGCGCCATCGAACAGCACCACGCGCGGTCGCGCGACCAGGACCCGCGCGAGTACGAGCCTACGCACCTGCGTGCGTGACAGCGGCACACCCGACGGCAACAGCTCCTCGTGGAGGCCGCTCGGCAGCTTGCTGACGACACCCGCGAGCTCGACGGCGTGCACCGCGTCCTCCACCGTCGCGAGCGTGGTGTCGCGACTCGGCAGCCGGAGGTTCGCGTGGATGGTGCTCGCGACCAGCTCGGGATCGCGGACGAGTGCCACCGCCTGGCGCGCCGAGGCGAGATCGACCAGGCGCAGATCGCACCCCGCGATCTCGACCACGCCGGTCCGCGGCGTCAGCTCGACCGCCAGGACGTCGAGGAGCGTGCTCTTGCCACTCCCACCAACGCCAGCCACGGCGACCCGCTCGCCCGCGACGACGACGAGATCGACGCTGGTCAGCACCAGGGTCGCGTGGCCCGCCGTGACCCCGGTCAGCGCGAGCGAGGTCGGGCCGTCTCCTTCGAGTGGCTCTCCGCCGACGCGCTCGAGGGGGAGGTCTAGCAGGTCACCGAGCTTGTACGTGGACGCGACGAGGTCGTAGGCCGCCTCGAGCTGCTTGTAGAGCTTGAGCATCGCGAGCGCGATCGACGCGAACACCAGCTCCGCTGCGACCAGCTGACCCAGGGTGAGCTGGCTCTCGATCACGAGCGCGCCACCCACACCCAGCAACACTGTTGCCCCGATCACCTTGAGGGCGATGCCGCCTACCAGGTGCCGCAGCAACTTCTGGAAGTGCGCACGCCGCGCCTCGCGATACCGTTGCGCCGCGACTCTCGCGCGGAGGCCCGCATCGCGCCGCGCCGACTGCGAACGAAACGCCGCCGGCATCCGGGCGAGGTGCTCGAGCCAGGTCGCGGCTTCGTACTTCGCCGACGACTCGCCGATCGCGGTCGCCAACACACCGCGACCGAGGACGAACACGACGAAGGCGATCAACGCGAGCAGGAGGAGGGCGAACGCGAGGAGGAGTGGATGATAGAAGGCGAGGAGCGGCAGGCCGACCGCGAGCTTGAGCAGCAGGTCGATTCCCTCCACCACGACCGACGACAGCGACTTCTGCAGCGTCGGCATCTCGAAGAACCGGTGGGCCAGCGTGGGTCCATGCACGGCACGAAGCGCGGCCGGCTCGGCGGTGAGGAGCCGGTGCGAGAGATCGATGACCCCGCGCACCAGCATGCGCTCCTGGAGGCCCTCCACCACGTATGCCTGCAACACGCGGGTCACGCCGGCGAACGACAGCCCGATCGCCACCAGCACCGTCATCACGATCATCGGCTGCAGCACCGACCCGAAGGACACGGTGTTGACGAGCGCCTGGACCGCGATCGGCGTGACCAACGACAGCAGTCCGATCGCGATGCTGTAGACAACACACAGCCAGAGGTCGCGCCGGTCGAGGGTGATCAGCGCCCATGCGCGACGCCACGGGCCGAGTGCACCCTCGCCGGCCGTGGCGGTGGCGAGTGGATAGGTCAATTCCATGGCGGTGCACCATAAGCACGCAAGGCCGTGGCGTCGCTGACAAAAAGCCGAAGACATAGTTTGGTTCGACAAAGCCGAAGCAACCGCGGCAAATCATCGGATCGACGACGGGCCCATCGGTGGCTATCCCAAGGGTATGAAGCTGACCCTCCGCACTCCCCACGTCGACCTGTCGCCCGAGCTCCAGGACCAGCTCCGGCGTGGCATCCATCGCGCGCTTGGCCGGGTCAGCCCCTGGATCCGCGAGATCGAGGTGGTCGTCAGCGACACCAATGGTCCTCGCGGCGGTCCCGACAAGCAATGCCGGATGATCCTCCGCGGCCGCTCGTTCGAGACCATCGTGGTCGAGCAACTCGGCGCCGACGTCCGTGCCACGGTCGCGGCGGTGGCCCTTCGTGCCGAGCGCGCGGTGCTGCGAAGCGTCGACCGAAGTCGTTCGCTGGAGTACTCGCGGGTCACCTCGTAGCGGCGCTATAAGGACTGATGGAATGGCTCAACTACCACCACCTGCTGTATTTCTGGACGGTGGCACGGGAGGGCGGCCTCGCGCCGGCCGGGAAGGTCCTCCGGCTGTCGCAATCCGCGATCAGCGGACAGATCCACCGTCTCGAGGCGAGCCTGGGCCAACCGCTCTTCGAGCGGCGAGGCCGCAAGCTCGAGATGACGGAGACCGGACGGGTGGTCTACCGCTACGCCGAGCAGATCTTCGGGCTCGGACGCGAGATGCAGGAGGTCGTGCGCGAGCGTGCGGTCGACCGTCCGCTGCGCCTGGTGGTCGGCATCTCGGACGTGATCCCGAAGTTACTCGTGCGCCAGCTGCTCGCACCCGCCTTTCAACAAGATCAGCGGCTCGCGCTGGTTTGCCACGAGGAGCAGTTCGATCGGCTGCTCGGTAGCCTGGCGAGTCACGTGCTCGACGTGGTGATCGCCGACGCACCCGTACCGCCCGATAGCGCGAAGACGCTGTTCAACCACGTGCTGGGTGAATCGACGATCACGCTCGTCGCACCGCCCAAGCTCGCAACGGTGCTGCGGAAGAACTTCCCGGCCAGCGTCGCCGAGGTTCCCCTGATGCTGCCTCTCGTCGGGAGCGCGCTGCGGCGCAACCTGGACGCCTGGATGACGAAGGAGGGGGTGATCCCGGAGATCGTGGCCGAGGCCGAGGATAGCGCCCTGCTCAAGACGTTCGCAGCCGACGGCATGGGCGCGATGTTCGTGCCGACGGTGATCGCGAAGACCGTCGCGCGCCGTTATGACCTGGCCGAGATCGCCGAGATCGAGACCGTGCACGAGCGCTACTACGCGATCACGGCGGAGCGTCGTCTTGTCCATCCAGCCGTGATCGCGATCCGCAGCGCCGCTCGCGCCGAGCTGTTCGGCTGAGCTAACCCAGAGTTGGACGAGCCACCCGTTCCCCATCATTCGCCTGGTCGAAGGATCGACCCAGGCGAACTCTGGTTAGACCATCGAGCCCGCGAGCCAGTCCGCGAGCAGATCGACGCTCGACAGCATCTGGTTCGCCTTGCGCAACCGCTCGGAGAGCGTCTTCACCACCTGCACCAGCAGGATCGACGCGGCACTGGCGTCCTCGCTGATCAGCCCGCGCAGCGCGTCATGCGGCAAGCGGAACAGGAACGTCGCGCTCATCGCGGTCACCGTCGCGGAGCGCGGCGCCGGCTCGACGAGCGACATCTCGCCGAAGTACTCGCCACCCGACAGCGTCGCGAACGTCTGTGGGCCACGGTGCACGGCGACCTGCCCCGACAGGATCAAGAACAGCGCGTCACCGAGCGAGCCCTCGGCGACGATCGTCTCGCCCGGGTTGTAGCTCTCGACCTCACCAGCGCGGGCGAGGTGATCGAGCTGCGAAGGTTCGAGGTTGACCAGGAGCGGATGCTGCTCGAGCAGGGTCGGTGCAGACACTAGAGTCCGTCGTTGACGTTCGGGACCTTGAGGCCCTTGTTGCAGTTCTTGATCTTGATCGCGAGGTCCGCCTTGAGCTTGGCGTTCGGCGTGTTGTTGCGCAGGCTAATGTAGACGTCCTTCGCGCGCTGGTAGAGCCCCTTGCCGTACATCGCGTCGCCGTACAGCGTCTTCGCGCGGAACTGCCACGCGCCCTGCGTGTTCAAGATCGCCTTCTTCGACAGATCCTCGGCTCGCTGGTTGTCGTTGGTGCGGAACGCGACCCACGCTTGCTGATACTGCGCGATGCCGGCGTAGCCCTTGATGCCCTCGAGCTTCTCGTACAGCTGCCGCGCGTATTCCCAGTTGTTGGTGCGCTCGGACGTGGCGCCCTGACGGAGCAGCACTTGCGGATCCTTCTCGTTCACGGCCACGCGAATCGGCGGCTTCGGGCGCTGTACCGGCGGCGGCTTGTTGACGGTCGCGTTGCTCCCCGCCTTGTCGGGCTCGAGCTTGAGGCCGGGTCCAACCAGGCTCTCGGCGCCGCTGCCCGCGGGCGGGTTGCTACCCACCGCCGCCGAGCCGTTGTCGGGCTTGAGCGCTGGCGTTTCGGGCTTCGCCGATGCGTCCTCGTCGGGAGGTTGCGTGGCTTCGAGTTTGCCGACCGAGCTGCCGCGATGCGTGCGCTCGCCGAGCGCGACGTAGAGCAGCGCACCGACACCACCGAACAGGAGCGTCGCGAGGAGCAACCAGCCGAGGATGCTGAGCGCGCTGCGCTTCTGCGGGATCGCGGCGGAGCTGCTTGATGAATAGTCGATCGACGCTTGCGATCCGAAGATGTCCCCAGGCGACGTCGTGGCGCGGACCGGCGCCGACTGCGCGACGCGCAGGCTATCGAGCGAGGCCGCGGCGCTCGCAGGTACTGGCTCGCTCGCCATCCGCTGCATCGCAGGCATGCTCGCCTGGCGGGTCGCCATCGTCGGGCCCGACCACGACGCGCTCATCGGTGACAGGTCACCACCCGGCAGCAACGAGACTCCGCTATGCGTCGCCGCACGGAGCGGCTGGCCCTGAGTCGACGGCCGGGACGACACGATGCCCCCGTCGGTGACGCGCATCGACAGGCCCGGGTTGAGCCGCTCGACGACGTTCGCATCAGTGGTCATGCCGAGGATCTGCGCGACGGCGATGCCGCGGCCCGACAGACACTTGTTGAGCTCGTACTCGAGCTTCTCCATCGTCTGCGGGCGATCGTCGGGATTGCGCGCCATCGCCGCCATCACGAGATCCGACACCTGCGCCGGGAGATCGCGGCGGACGATGTGCGGTGCCGGCGGATCCTGCGTCGCCTTCTTGGTCAGGATCTCCATGAAGTTGTCGCCGGAGTACGGCGGGATGCCGGTCGACATCTCGTACATGATCGCGCCGAGCGCGTAGACGTCGCAGCGCGCATCCGCAGCGCGGCCCGCGGCCTGCTCGGGAGACATGTACTCGGGCGTGCCCATCGCCATGCCGGGGCTCGTCAACCGGCGCTCGCGCGCAGCCTCGGCCTCGGTGGTCTTCGCGATGCCGAAGTCGAGCACCTTGACGACATCCGCCGCGCCATCGCGCGTGATCAGGTAGATGTTCTCGGGCTTGAGATCGCGGTGGACGATGCCCTGCGCGTGTGCGGCGGCGAGCGCGCGGCAGATCTGCCCGGAGATCTTGAGCGCGCGAGCGATATCGAGGGCACCCTCGCGCTCGATCACGCTGCCGAGCTCGACGCCCTCGAGGTACTCCATCACGAAGTACACGCTGCCCTCGGCGGTGGTGCCAGAGTCGGTGACGTCGACGATGTTCGGGTGACCGATCTTCGATGCGGCGCGCGCTTCGCGACGGAACCGCTCGACGAGATCTGGCATCCGCGAGTAGCTCGGGTGCAGGACCTTGAGCGCGACGCGCTTGCCGATCTCGACATGCTCGGCGAGGTAGACCTTGCCCATGCCGCCCTCGCCGATCAGCTCGATCACGCGATAGCGACCATCGACGATGATACCGGTCAGATCCGGCTCGGCCTCGGGATCGTGTTGCTGTGCGAGTGCGGCGGCACCTGCATTGCGCTCGGTGGCGACCACCGGCGATCGTGCACGCTCGGCGCGCCGATCGCCCGAAACGTTGCCGCGGCGATCCTCGCCGTCGATCCCGCGATCCGACGCACGGCGACCGACCGAACCCGGCTTGCGCACCGGTGGATCACTCCCCGGCACCTCGGAGTGGATCATCGCCGCGTCGTCGAGATCCGTATCGTTACCCGGGACCCGCGCGGCGCCACTCGTCTCGATCCACCGGCGAAGCTCGTCGGTGGGAGGCAGCGTCAGTGCCCGCGTGCGGACGCGAGAGATCAGCTCGGTGCGTTCACCGCGCTCGCGAACGATGTCCTCGGAGAACAGCTCCTTGAGGAACGTCGAGATCCGCGTGCCGTCGGTGGTCGGAGCGTTGGTGGAGAGCCACTGCTGGAGCGCCATCCGCATCTCGTCGCAGCTGGCATAGCGATCCTTGCGATCCGCGGCCAACGCGCGCAGACAGATCTCGTCGAGCTCGACGGGGACGCGCGGCGCACGCTTGCTCGGCCGCATCGGCTCGGGGTTCTTCGCGCGCGCGAGCAGATCTTGCGGCTGGTCCTTGCCCGGCGGGAACAGCTGGCGACCGGTGAGCAGCTCCCACAACACGATCGCCGACGCGTACATGTCCGAGCGACCATCGAGCTTTTCGCCGCGCGCTTGCTCCGGCGACATGTACGCGACCTTGCCGTAGATGATGCCCGGCGCGGTCTTCTCGAGCTTGAGCGTCGACGAGGCGAGCCCAAAATCGGTCAGCTTGACCTCACCCGTGTACGAGACGAGGACGTTCGGCGGCGAGATATCGCGATGGACCAGGTTGAGCTCGGGATACGTGTGCGCGTACGACAGGCCGCGGCACAGCTCCTTGATGATGTAGACGGCGACGTCGATCGGGAACGCGACCTGCTTCTTCGCGCAGCGATTCCACACCGCGCGAAGGTCTCGACCCTCCACGAAGTCCATCGCGAGGAACATCTCGCCGCCGACCACGCCGGCGTCGAACACCGGGATCAGGTTGCCGTGGGAGAGCTTGACGACGACCTTCGCCTCATCGCGGAAGCGCGCGACATACTCGGCATCCGCGAGGTGCGGGAGGACCGTTTTAATAACCATCAGGCGCTCGAGCCCGCGGTCGCCAGTGACCGCGAGATAGAGCGCGCCCATGCCCCCCTGAGCGAGGGGTCCTAGCAAGTGATACTTGCCGAATTTCCTGGGATAATGGTCCAGGTCGCCCTCGAGGGACGGCACGCGAGACCGAACGTACCATGGCGTTTTGCACGCCACCAAATCAGGAAGCCCGCATTGAAGGCTTGGCCACGATCCTCATAGGATGTGATCTCTTCCGGTAGGCAACTAAGTGTGCCGTGAAGTGAGGGGTACACCGACATGGCCGGCGAGCTCGTCCTAGTGATTGATGACAGTCCGACCATCACGAAAGTGGTGCAGTTGGTGCTGACCAAGGCCGGCTATCAGGTGCACACCGCACCGGATGGAGAAGCGGGCCTCGAAGCGATCCGTGCACAGCGGCCCCACCTGGTCCTCCTCGACTTCGTGATGCCCCGAATGAACGGGTACCAGTTCTGTCGCGAGCTCGTCGCGGATCCAAAATTGCGCGACATCCCGGTGGTGCTGATGAGCGCCAAGGGTGATCAGGTCGGCGAGCGCTTCGTCAAGGTGATGGGCATCGTCGACTACATCACCAAGCCGTTCTCCCCCGAGGCGATCACCGCCGTGGTCCAGCACTCCATCGCGAAGTACAGCTCGCCTAGTAGCAACGAGGACGACAACCCGTCGCTCGTCACCGGCGAGGATCTTGCCGCCACCGACGATGCCGACCGCACGCACGCGAGGTCGAGCGTGATCGGCGATCTGCGCTCGCAGATCACCGACGCGGTGAGCGCTCGGATCGCCGCGCTGTTCGCCCTCGCGCAGAGCGCGTCGGATGGCGACAAGAGCGAGATCCCCACCGATGCCGCGGCGATCGCCGAGGCCGCACGTACCGCGCTCGACGACGCCACGCTCGGCACGATGTTGGCGTCGATCGATCTCGGCTTGTTCGCCGAGGGCACGCCCGGACTGCGCGGCGATCTGCGCGTCGTCCCGCTCGCCGAGGTCTTGCAGCTGCTCGACGTCCAGGAGCAATCCGGCGTGCTGACGGTCGAGCGCACGGCTGCGAAGGTCGAGATCTACTTTCGCCGCGGTCGCGTCGATCAGGCGACGGCCGAGGGTGTGCCCGACGAGTTCCTGCTCGGCCGCTTCGTGATGGATGCCGAGCTGATGCAGCGCTCCGACTTCGAGTCGTTCGCCGAAGGCCGCGCATCGGGCAAGCTGATCGGCCAGCAGCTGGTCAAGCTCGGGCACCTCGCCGAGGCAGATCTCAAGGCGTGCCTGACGCGGCAATCGAGCGAGTTGATCTACGAGATCCTGCGCTGGCGCCACGGCCGGTTCCGGTTCTCGGCCGGCGTCGAGCTGCCGCCCGCGGTGATCGATGCCGCCCTCGCCCTCGATGTCGAGAGCGTGTTGATGGAGGGCTACCGCCGCGTCGACGAGTGGCACCTGATCGAGCGCGCGATCGACAACTTCGACGTCGTGTTCCTGCGCAACGAAGACTCGGTCGCGCAGATGGGCCGCGGTCGGCTGACGCGGGAAGAGCTCGCGGTGCTCGAGCTGATCAATGGCAAGAACACCGTCAAGGAGATCATCCGGAAGTCGAGGATGGGATCGTTCGAGGTCAGCAAGATGCTGTACCGACTGCTCAGCATCAAGCTGGTGCGCCGCCGCGTCCTACCCGTCGCTGTATGAAGGCGTACGTGCGGTGTGGCGACGGAGAGCACGCGCTGATCACGCCGCTGGGTGCCGCGTTCGGCGCGGTCTGTGACTATCTCCCCTCGCGCGTTCGCGAGTCGTTCGATCGGATCGCGAAGCTGGATCGGGAACGCGAGCGAGGTGAGCACGTGTTCGAGCGGATCGTCATGCTCGAGTTGGTGACCGCGGCGCTGGAGCTGCTGGCCGATCCGCCATTGCCGATCCGCAAGCTGCGCCGGATCGGGAGCGGCCCGATGCCCGCCGCGGAACGGATCGCCGAGCTGCGCGATTGGCTCGCCGCTCGTGCCGAGACCGAGGTGATCTACGACCTGTGGCGCTCGACGACGCCCACCCGCGAGTCGTAGTTACTCGTCGGCGGGATCGTAGTAGTCGGGCACGCTGGCAGGGGCGTCGGGGCGGGGCACGATTCGCAACCGCTCGAGGTCGTGGCGGTCGCGAAGGATCGCCACCTGGAGCTCGTTGACGTTGACCAGGGTCTGGAGCGACCGCATCGCCGGCGTGAGGCGAACGCTCGCGATGTTGCGCTCGTCGAAGGCATCGAGATCGATCGTGTGGACGGTGCCCCACATCGGCTCGTCGAAATCGATCGGCGTGCCCGCCAGCAGCGCCGCCGAGCTGAGGAAGCCGCGTTCGTAGAGGAGTGGGATCACCGCGCCGCGCAACGCGCCGAGCCAGCTCAGGCCGTGCGCCTGGATCAGCCGCATCGCGCGACGGTGGTAGTCCTTGTCGGGCTCGAGCTGGAACAGGATCAGCTCGCCGCGCGGATCGCCCCTCGCCATCAGCGCATCCGAGAGCACGCGCTTCAGCGGATCGTCGTCGGGGTTCGCGTAGACCTCGGCGAACAGCTCGTCGATCGTGCTCATCGCACGCCCCGGCAGGCGGTGAGCAGGACCGATCGCACAGTTCCCGCAGTGTACTCGGCCGCTAGTCTCCGAGCGTCGCCTTGTACTCGGGAGACCAGACGCGGCGATGCAGGCAGACGATCGGCTCGCCGAGCTGGAGCCGCCGCGCGGCCTCGTCCACGGTCGGTGCGGTGATCTCGGGAGCGCGTCGCTTGCAAGCGGCGACCAGCGACACCACCACCACACAACGCGCGAGCCACAGGGCGCGGATGTAGCCCTATTCGCGGCGGCGGCGGCGAAGGGCGAGACCGAGCACGAGCGCGCCGAGACCAAGCGCTCCCGGTGCGCCACGTGACGACGAGCAGCACCCACCGGCGAGATCGTCGGCTTCACCGGGGTCGACCGGGCCCTCGCAATCGTCCCCTTCGCAGTCCGGCGGCGGCGCGGCGCTCGGGTAGACGATGCAGACGTCGTCGAGGTTCCAGCCACCCATCTGGAGTCCCTCGTCGGACTCGAGCTCGAAGCGCAGCGTGACCTTGCCAGCTCGCGCGTATGGCAGCAGATCGAAGTCGGCGAACCGCCACTCGCGATCGAGGTGATCGAGGCTGTCCTGCGGCTCGGTCGTGCTCGCCATGTTCGACCACACCAGCTCGTCATTGATCAGGATCCGCGCGTGGTCGTAGAAGCCGTCTTCAACCGCGAGCCAGCGCCACAGCTGGAGACGCGTGTCGGTGCGGCCCTCGAGATCGATCTCGACGGTCTCGGCGAACGTGGTCGCCGACTTGGCGTACGCGCCGTCCTTTGTCAGATCGGTGCCGAACACGCCGGTGCCGCCGTGCGCGAGCTTGGGATCCGTTGCCAGGCCCCGCGGTTCTCCGATCTCCCAGTCGTCACTGCTCGTCCACTCCGACGAGCTGCTCTCGAAGTCCGCGCACCACACAGGCGCGACGTAGCCGACGTAGAACTCGTACAATGGATCGGCGGCGTTGTTCGGGTACGCCACCGTCGAGCCGTTCTCGAGCGTCACCACCACGCGGTACTGGACGACGCTGCCCTCGGGCTGTTCGGGGATCGCGCCGTCGAACTTGTCGTCCGTTCGCGTCAGGGTGACGGTCTGGGACTCACCGCCGCGCAGCCGCCACTCGACGTCGGCCTTGATCACCGCCGGTGCCGGGCAGTCGCCGCTCGGCGGCGCGACATCGAGCGAGATCGCGAAGGCGTCTCGCACCGGTGCGGTGATTCCTGCGGTGACGACGCCGTCGGCCAGGCCGTGCGCCTTGAACACCGTGTTGAGCTCGCACCCGTTCGGCGTGCCGTTCGAGAGATCGCCGTCATCGTCGTCGGCGACCAGCGCCTCGGCATAGCTCGACGGGATATCCGAGGCGCGCTGGATGATGCTGTAGAAGATCTCGACGGTCTTGGCATGACCAGCGGTGGTGCCGAGCTTGGCTTCGAGCGCCTTCTTGACGTCCCACATCGTGCCGCCGATGATCTCGCCGTCGGCGTGGACCTCACCGGTGGTGTCGTCGGGCCAGCGCAGATCGTTTGCCGGATCGAGGTTGCGCATCGGCGCGTTGGACAGGAAGAACCCGCGCCCCATGCCCGCGTCGTTGGTGATCAGCGCGGCGAGCACGTCGCTCATGCCCTCGGACAGCGCGCCGTCCCACGAACCGACACCCTCGATGATCGCGTGGTTGTGCAGCGAGTGGCCGAACTCGTGATAGACGACATCCGCGAGCCGGGCCGTGTTCTCGCACTGCGCGCTCTTGCGATAGAAATGGATGTCGTCGCCGGTCGAGTACGCGTTGCAGCTCGAGCCCTCGTTGACGTTCACCGAGATCGTCTGATCGAGCCAGGCGAGGCTCGGATCGATCCGCGTCTTCGCGAACTGCTTGACGATGGATGCGTGAACGAACGCCGCGAGCTGCGCGTCACTGGTCTCGCTGGTCGCCTTGCTCCATGTCGTACTTCCATTCGGCGCGAGCGCTAGCGACTCGCTGACGAGCCCACCGGCCGCGTTCGACACCGCGACGAGCGGTCCGCGAAGACCGGGCGTCACCGTCGTCGAGCTGTTGCCAGTCCACGTCACACTGCCGTCGAGCGTCGAGGTCACGGCAGCCCCGCCGACCGAGTGCGTCGCGAACGGTGCGGCCATCGGCATCCGCGTTCCGGCGGGATGGCGCTCGGGGACGTCGAACATGACCTTGCCCGTCGACCAGTGCAGTCGGCTTCGGCGGGCGATCGGCGCGCCATCCGCGGCGTCGACCCAGACGTCCCACGAGCCCGGCGTGCCGTCGCGACTCTCGAGCGAGAGTTGCTCGGCGACCCGATAGCTGACGTCGATCGGACCTCGACGAGGCCGCACGATCGGCACGATGACGCGATCCGTCGCCACGGCGTTGCGGATCGGCGAGGCGGCGTACCCGTCGCGCGATAACCAGTCCGTCGCGGTCGCCGCGAGCTTCGCCTGCGCGAGTCGCGTCCCGTGGATCGACACCGCGACGTTCGGCAGCGCCGTCGAGTTGATCATCACGAGCGTGTCGTGCTTGAAGGTGAAGCCGATCGAGCCCCCGAGTACGCGCAGCCCTCCGCTGCGTTGCTCGAAGCCAACGCTCCGCGTGTCGCCGTGACCGCCGAGCTGGTTCGACACCAACACGAAGTCCGTTGCGCTCGCACCTGGCGCGAGCACCGCGAGGTGTTGCGCGAGTGTTTGTCTGGCGATCGCCTCCGCGATCGCGGGACTCGCGACGGCGCCGAACGCGACCACCCCGTGGCCCCAGATGCGGAGCGGCACGCCGGTATCGCGGTCGAGCATCGCGGTCTTCCACGCGGGACCGAGCTGCTGGACCTGCGTCCAACCGATCGATCGATGAGTTCGCGGACCTCGCTCTGCAGAGACCTGCGGAGCATCGGCCGACTTGGAATGGATCACTGCTTCGGAGTCGTGGATCAGACCGGCGGCTGCCGCGATCGCCATGATGATCGTACCTGCGCGCATTCGAGCCCCCCTCGGTTAAACGCGAGGTCATTCGACACGCGGCGCAGCTCCGAGTGAATGCGCCGGACATGACATCTCGTGTCGCCGCGCGAGACGCGTAGTTGACGCAGCGTCAACAAGCTGTACCGACGACTACTGACGCTAAGTCAACAGTGCACGAGGGTGCGCAACTCGCGCACCGAAACGGAAAAACGCCCGTGACCCGGGGTCACGAGCGTTCGCGGTACCGAAGTTGCGGTTACTTGCGGCGGCGGCGGCGGATCACGAGGCCCATCGTCGCGAGGCCGAGCAGCAGCGAGCCCGCGGGTGCACCCGACGACGAGCAGCAACCGCCGCCCTCCTCGTCCGGCAACGGCGATTCGACGATGCGCACCACGCAGACGTCGTCGATCGTCCAGCCGCCGAGCGCGAGTCCCTGGTCAGACGTCAGGTCGAACTTGAGCTTCACCTTGCCGGCTGCCTCGAACGAGGACAGATCGACGTCCTGGAAGATCCACTCCTTGTCGACGTGGTTCTTCCCGCCGGTCTCGTTCGTGCTCGCGAAGTTCCTGAACACCTCGGTACCGTTGACGGAGACCTTCGCCTGGTCGAACAAGCCATCCTCGACGGCGAGGTGGCGGTAGTACTGGAGCCGGACCTTGGTGGCACCACCGAGATCGATCTCCGGCGACTCCGCGATCTGCGTGGAGCGGTCGCGGTACGCGCCATCGTTCGTCAGGTCGATGCCGAGCACCTTGGTGCCGCCATGAGCCTCGCTGGGATCATTGGAGAGCCCTTCGGGTTCCGCGGCCTGCCAGTCGGCGGTGGTGGTCCAGCCCTGGAGCCCATCCTCGAAGTCGAAGCACTTGATGGGTTCGACCGCGCCGACCATGTACTGATAGAACGGGTCCGCCTCGTTGTTCGGGAACTTCACCGTGGTGTTGTTCGACAGCTTCACGTTGATGCGGTACTCGGCGACGTTGCCGTCACCGATCGTCGGCAGGTCGGCGGTGAGGCCTTCGGTGGCGGTCGCCATGTCGATCAGCTGAGGAGCGAGCTCGCCGCGGCGGCGCCATTCGATCTGCGCGCTGACGACCGTGGGGACCTCGCACGCCGCGTTCGCCGGCATCGCGTTCGGCAGCACGACGCGGTTGCCATCGCGCACGGCGCCCTTGAGGCCGAGGAGCAGCGACAGATCGGCGAGCCCGTGCGATGCGTACGCGGCGTCGATCGCGCACTGGTTCGGCGTGCCGTTCGCGAGGTTGCCGTCGTCGTCATCGGCGAGCAGCGCCTCGGCGTACGACGATGGGATGTCCGACGAGCGCTGCACGGTCGCGTAGTAGATCTCGAGCCACTTGTCGTAGCCAGCCTCGGTGCCGAGCGACGTCTCGAGCGCCGTCTTGAGATCCCACATCGTCCCGCCGTAGACCTCTCCGTCGTTGTGGACCTCACCCGTGGTGTCGCGGCCCCACACCATCTCGCGATTCGTGGGGTTGAGCTGGCGGAGCGGACGATCGTCCATGAAGAAGCCGCGCCCCATCCCGGAGTCGTTGGTCATCGCCGCTGCGAGCACGTCGCCGATGCCCTCGGACAACGCACCTTCGAAGTCACCGATCCCCTCGATGATCGAGTTGGCGTGGAGCGAGTGTCCGAACTCGTGATAGACGACGTCCGACAGGCGACCGGTGTTCTCGCAACCGCCACCGCGGCGGAAGAAGTGGATGTCGTTCCCGGTCGAGAACGCGTTGCACGTCTGGCTCTCGTTGACCGAGACGGGCAACGACTGGTTCAGCCAGGTCAGGCCCGGGTTGAGGCGCGCCCTGGTGAAGGCCTTCGCCTGGTTCGCGAACACGTAGGCGCTGACCTGCGCATCCTCGAACTCGGTGGTCGACTTGGTCCAGGTGAACTGGCCGTTGTTCGCGAGGCTCACCATCTCGGTGATCCGCGGCGCGCCGCCCTTGTTCAGCACCGAGACGAACTGTCCTGCCGGGGTGAGCTCGACGTTGATCCCGCCAGTGCCAGCCCAGGTGATCGTGCCGTCCTCGGTGGCGGTCACCACCTCGGCGCCGATCGTGAATCGCGCGAACGGAGCAGGTTTCGGACTGCGCTCGCCGTTCGGGTGGCGATCAGGGACGTCGAACAGCACGCGACCGCTCGCGTACTTGATGCCGGTCTTGCGCGCGATCGGCTCGCCGGTCACGGCGTCGACCCAGACGACCCAGGTGCCGATCTCGTGGTTGGTGGCGTCGAGCTCGAGCTCCTCGGCGAGGCGGTACTCGATGTTGAGCTTGCCGTCGCGCTTCGGGCGAATGGTCGGGTAGATGACCTGCTTGGGGGTCGACGTCGCCCGTGGGGCCGCGGCGAAGCCATCCTGATCGAGCCAGCGCACCGCGGCACCACGCGTCGTGGCGGTCGCGAGACGATCCTGGGGCAGCGCGACGGCGACGTTCGGCAGCGCGGTCGAGCTCGCCATCGCCAGCCGATCCGCCTGGAACGCGAAGCCAACAGCACCACCATGGACACGCACACCGTTACTGCGCTGCTCGAAGCCGACGCTGCGGACCTTGCCGTTCGGCGACAGCTGGTTGCTGACCAGCACGAAGTCAGCCGGCGACGCGCCGGGCGCGAGGACCGCGATGTGCTGGGCGAGGAACTGGCGGGCCGCGACCTCCGCGATCGCGGGATTCGCGGTCGAGCCCGAGAACACGATGCCCGCGCCCCACATGCGGAGCGGGACGTCGGTATCGCGATCCCACTGCGCGGTCCAGTCTGCGAGGCCCTCGGCGGCGAGGCGACCGGCGAGCGGACCGCCGCGGTCACCGCGCGACCACGCGACGTCGCGCATCGTGCGACCGCCGCGCTCGGCGGCGACGACCGGAGCTTCGGCTCCCTTCGGCTGAACGACCGCGCCACCGGTCTGCATCAGGCTGGTCGCCAGCAGCGCGGCGATTGCCAGGGTTCGAAAGCGGATCAGACTTCCCATTTGCACGGGCGTATCAAACCCAAACGGGTGCCACGCGAGAACCCTTGTCGCATGACATCCACCTCCTGACAGCGAGAGGTCCGCGCCTCGTGAACTGACGCTTCGGCCTCTCGGAATCCGGTTCGCTAAGCCGTTGGGTTCGCGAGGATTTTACGGGCGTCGTCGATGTCCCGGCGGATTTGCACGAGCAGCGCATCGACGGAAGCAAACGTCAGCTCGCCTCGTAGCCAGTCGACGAAGGTGGTCCTCACCCGCCGATCGTAGAGATCCCCATCCCAGTCGAGGATATGGACCTCGAGCACCAACCCGCCCTGCTGCACGAAGGTCGGGTTGCGGCCGAGGCTCGCGACGGCGGCCCTGCCGTCCAGCGTGCAGGCGTAGATGCCGGGCGCGATCAGCAGATCGCTCGCCGGTGCGATGTTGGCGGTCGGAATCCCGATCGCGCGGCCGCGCTTGGCGCCATGCACCACGGTGCCGTCGACATCCCACGCACGACCGAGGATCCGATTGGCTTCCCCGAGGCGATGCTCGGCGAGCAGCGCACGAATGCGGGTGGACGATGCGGGTGCGCCTTCGACCTCGACCGCGGGAACGATCGCGACCTCGAAGCCGGCGCGCGCGCCATGGGCGTGCAGCGTGGTGGTGGTGCCGCAGCGTTGCGAGCCATACGTGAAGTCGTAGCCGACGACCACGGCCTTCGCGCGAAGCGAGTGGACGAGGATCTGGTCGACGAAGGCTTCGGCAGAGAGCGCGGCGAGCTCGCGGGTGAACGGTTCGACGACGACGGCATCGACGCCAGCGGCCTCGAGGAGCTCGAGCCGGCGATCGAGAGAACAGATCGCGCGCGGTGCACCGTTACCGACGACGGCGCTCGGGTGCGGATCGAAGGTCAGCACGGCGACCTTGCCATCGCCGGCGAGCGAACGCGCCTTCGCGATCAGTGCGCGATGACCGGCGTGAACGCCATCGAAGTTGCCGATCGCGATCGCGGCGCTGCTCCAGGCAGCGTGCTGATGACCGCGAAGTATCTCCACGGCGTGGACGTTAGCCGATCACGGTCCACACGGGTGGCACGAGCAAGATCGCACCGCACATCGCGGCGGTGATCGCCTGCCCGCTGCGGATCCTGATCGTGCCGGCGAGACGCGTGATCCCGGCGCCTGCGCAGACCGCGGCGAGCCCGAGCGTCGCGGCACCGGGTGCGCCTGTGCGGAGATCGACGAGGACTGCGCCGATGGCACACGTGAACACCGCGAGGCTCGCGAGATGAACGCGTGCGAGGACGGCGAGCCCACCGACGACGGCGACCACGGCGAGCGGGCCGAGTGCGTCGGCAAGGCGCGTGAGCGCCTCGAGGGGCGACGCGTCCATGAGGCGCGGTCCGAACCAGGACTGGCCGAGCGAGGCGAAGGAACCACCGCGCGCGGTTCCCGCGATGATCGCGAGGATGATCAACACGGCACCGGCGACCGGCACGGCGATCACCCACCGCGGTGGTAGACCGGGACGCACGGGTTTCGCCACGCCCTTCTTGACGGGTCCCGAGGGGCCCAGGGTTGGCTTGCCCGCCAACCCCGCGCCCGTTCCATTGTACGGACCTGGGCCCGACTGCGGCACGCCCTTGAGCGGCAGCTGGCCGACCGGACCCGAATCGACCCGCAGCTGTGCACGCAGCGCGGCCTCGAGCACCTCCCTCGATGGACGGACGAGGCGAGCTCCCGCGATCGCGGGCAGCGCGACGAACGCCGGCTCGAGCAGCGCGGCGGCGATCGCAGGCGCGAGGGCGACATACGGCGTGGCGGTGGGTCGGGCGAGCTCGGCGAAGGTCCACGCCGCCGCGGCAACGGCGAGCCACGGGACCGCGAACCCGTGCTGAGAGAGTGCGCCGTGCTCGACGATCGCGACGATCGCGAGCAGCCCACCTGCGGCTGCACCGGCGATCGCGGCGGGTTGTTCGCCGGCGAGGGCGCGCACCGCGTGGACGATCGAGGCAGCGGCGAGTGCACCACACGCGATCTCGAGACCGCGTGCACCGAGCGCGGCCGCGACCACGCCGGCGACGACGCCGACGATCGGGACCACGAGCCACGGCCTCACAGGTCCACGCTACGAGGGTGGGCCCGGCGACGCAAAATACTTCCGAGCTCACGGGGCAGCTATAGAAGTGCTCCCCTCAGGATGGCGGTCGGCCAGGTTGGCGACCACCAGCGCGAGCAAGATCCCCGGAATCGCCATCACCGCGGTGACGATGAAGAAGAACGTCCAGTCCTCCGCCGAGACGACCGCGGCCGCCTGCGGATTCCAGGCGATCTCGAAGGCCCTCGTCGCGCCGGCGAGCGAGGGCAGGTCGCTCCAGTGAAACGTCGACAGCGCGGCCTCGACGTGTGGGCGCACCGCCGTCTGGATGTCGACGTGCAACCCGACGAGTTGATGGAAGCCGTGCGGATCGAACGTGGTGACAACGTCATCCGCGAAGGGCCCGAACACGCGCTGCCCGAGCGACGTCAGAGACGTCATCAGCGCGAGTTGCGTCGCCGAAACTCCCTTCGACGTCACGGACATCTGGAACGCGACGAACGCGGCCGTGCCCATCGCGCCGGTGAGGTTATCGGCGAGCACCGCGGCGCCGAACACCGAGTAGTCGTGACCGACGATCGCGAGCAGGGCGTAGAGGAGGTTCGTGCACGCCTGCAAGATGCCGAACAGGAAGAGCGTCTTGCGCAGCCCGAACCTCGCGACCAGCGGGCCAGCCATCATGCCGCCGGCGAAGATCGCGGCGAACGCCATGATCTTGTAGAACAGCGCGATCTCCTGGAAATCGAAGCCGGCGCCGCGACGCAGAAACGGGATCAACAGCGACTGCGCGAAGTACTCGCCGAACTTGTACGTCGCGACGAACAGCAGGATGGCCAGGCCCGGCCAGCCGAACCGGCGGAACAGCTCGAGGAAGGGCAGATAGATCGCCTCGACGATGGTGCGCGCAGGCCGCGCCGGAGCGGCCGGCTCTTCCGCCATCAACGTCGCGGCAACGCCGATCAGCACCAGCGAGCCGGTCACCGCATAGATCACGCTCCACGGGACCCACTCCGAGAGGAACAGCGCGAGCGTGCCGATCAGCATCATCGCGACGCGGTAACCGATCACGTAGATCGCGGCACCGGCGGCGCGCTCGCTTGGCGACAGCAGATCGGCGTTGTACGCATCGAGCACGATGTCTTGCGACGCCGAGAAGAACGCGACGCACACCGCGAAGACCGCGAGCACACCGGGTGACTCGACGGGATCGACGAGCCCCATCGCGACGATCGAGAGAGCGAGCCCGATCTGCGTCACCAGCACCCAGCCCCGCCGTCGTCCGAGGAACGGCAGCGCGTAGCGATCGAGTAGCGGCGCCCAGGTGAACTTGAACGTGTACGCGAGCCCGACGAGCGACATCGTCGCGATATCGGCGAGTGACACGTTGGCCGACGTCAACCAGGCCTGGAGCGTCTGACCTGTCAGATAGATCGGCAACCCCGACGAGAAGCCGAACAAGAACAGCACGAGCATCCGGCGAGAACGAAAGATCGCCAGGACGCTCACCGACCGAGCGTGCCGCTCCGGCAGCGCGCCAACAAGTTTTCGGTGGCGATGACGTGTCAACGAGGTCGACTCGCAGTCGAGGTCACCGCCGGTGTTCTGATGGATCGTGCGTCGATCAAGATCCCGGTGGCGGTGCCCGACGCGGGCGTTCAGAGCGACTGCTGGTTCGGCCGCCGGAGCGCTGGTCGATTGTATTCGGGGTCCCGGCTCGAGGACGAGCCACCCCGTTCCTCATCATTCGCCTGGTCGAAGGATCGACACAGGCGAACTCTGGGGGTAGGAGGTCACTCGACCACGGCGTCGATGTTCGTGATCCCGAGCCAGTGCTCGACGAGCTCGCGCGCCGGCGCTGCCTTCGACACCGTGATCCGATGCTCCCAGCCATCCTCGACGAGATCGAAGCGCCCCCACGAGCGCGTCGGACCGAGCGCTTCGAGATCCCGAAGTAGCCGGCGCGCCATGCCGTCGTAGCGGCCACGACTCTTCTCGTCGTCGCCGCTGATCACGAGCGTGGTCCCCGGCGGCGGTGCCGTCGCGAGATCGACGACGCGAGCGCTCGCTTCCTCGTCGGTGGAGGCATCTCCGATCGCCGTCACCGCGGCTCGCATCTCGGCGAGCAGATGCCCTGCCCCGCGCTTGGTCAGCCGCGCAACATCACGCAGCGGCGGCGAGGGCGCGACGAGGAACAGCGGCTCGGCATCACCGGCGCTGACGCCCTCGAAGCCGACCCGCGCGTGGAGAGGCAACTTCGCCATCCAGCGCAACCACGCAGGCAACGCGGTGCCGGCGGAGACGGCGGCGAGCTCGCCGGTCAGTGGGATGGCCAGGAGCAACGCCCACCCGAAGCTCCCGAAGTAGCCGAGCCCGTTGTGACCGAGCGCGCGCAACCGGACGAACTGCCGTACGTGCGGCCACGCGGACTGGAACACCGCGTGGCGATCACCGATTCGTTCGACCAGCGCCGCCGCATCCCGCGGTCCGGATCGCATCGCGTGGTCATCGCCATGCGCGACGGTGATGTCGACCGGCACGCCGAGGATCACGCCGTGCAACCGGGGCGGGGTGGTCGGGAGTAGCTCGAAGCCGAGCGCCTGGGCGAGCCGCGCCGGGTTGTCGTGCACGATCAGCACGTCGACATCGGCGGCGGACGAAGGCGCGTAGACGCTCGAGCCATACAGATCGACGAGCGCCCGCGGATCCGCGACTTCGCGGATGCGGGCGAGGATCTCGGGAGCGTTCATTGGTACGGTCTACTTTCCCTCGCGGGGTGCGCGAGTTTCCATACGACCCCCTTGGAAACCGTGCTCGCGGATTTCCCGCACACGGCTTGCGGGAGAGCGCTCGGGCCAGCGGTACTGGGCAGTCTCCGGATACTTGACGGTGCCACGCAGGCGATGGAGTCCGTGGTTCCAGAAGTACTCGCGGTCCCACCGCTCGACTTGCCCGGGTCTGAGGTTACGACCTGCGCGTCTCACGTGCAGACGTTGCAAACGCTCAAACACGTACGTGTCGATCTGGTTGAAGCTGCGTGCAGCATTCCCCGTCGCGAAGTAGTTGCCCCATCCGCGTAACGTCGGATTGAGATCCTCGATCACCTCGTGGAGGTCCACGTGGCATCGGCCTTGCGGCGTCTTCGCTCGGACCTTCTGCCGTATTCCCTTCATCGCGCGTCGAGACGGTTGGCGATGTAGGAAGTACACGCGCCTTCGCTCGTGCTCCCAGATCTTGCCGCTCAGGCGCTTTCGGAAATGGCAGCCGAGAAAGTCGAAGCCCTGCTTTCCGTCGTAGAGCTCGACTCGCTTCGTCTTGTCGGGATGTAACTCGAGATCGAGCCGCGCGAGGTACTTCCGCACGTCTCGCTCCGCCGCCTCGCAGAGCTGCTTCGACTTGCACATCACGACGAGGTCGTCGGCGTAACGCACGAGTGTTCCCAGCTGCTGGCTATGGCGGTGCCATAGCTTGTCGAGGACGTGGAGGTAGATGTTCGACAGGAGCGGTGACATCACCCCTCCCTGCGGGACTCCGGTCGTTGTCGTCCGAATCTCGCCGTCTTCCATCACACCTGCTTCGAGCCACTGCTTGATCAGCTTCAGCACCCGTCGATCCGAGACCCGCATCGCCACCAGCTTCATCAGCTTGGCGTGATTGATGCGATCGAAGTACGCGCGGATGTCTGCGTCGAGTACGTGATGGTTCGTCTTGCCTAGCTCGCGCAAGGCCTCCTTCGCCATCAGCGCACTTCGCCCGAGCCGATACCCGTACGAGCACGGAAGAAAGTCCGCCTCGAAGATCGGATCCAGCACGAGCTTCGCCGCCATCTGCACCACTCGATCTCGGACCGTTGGAATGCCCAGTGGTCGCTGCTTTCCATCGGCCTTCGGAATGTACCGACGCAAGGTCGCACTCGGTCGGTACTCACCTGCTCGCAGCGCGTTGCCGATTGCTTCGAGGAAGCGATCTACACCGTACTGCTCCACCTCGGCGATGGTCTGGGCATCGAGCCCAGCCGCACCGCCATTTGCCCTCACCCGGTTCCACGCTTCCTGGAGGACGTCACTCCGCCAGATGCGATCGTACAGCGCATGGAATCGGCGCTTCGGAGACTGCTTGGCCGCTGCCCACAGTCGATTCTGAAGTTGTCGCACGTTGTCGACCGGCTTCTGCTGATCGGGGGAGTTGGACCGACGTTCGCCAGTCATGCCCTTACGCTTACCTTCGTCCTCGACACGCTCTCTCTCGTGGCCCTTCCCTCCGATCGCGTTATTCGTCGCGACCCTCGTCGGTACTATGACCCCGTCGGACTTCCGCTGCGCGATGGTTGCCTTGGCACTCGGCCTGTTGCTTCCACCTAGCCGTGACACCGGCTGCACAGACGGATCTCCCGTGTTCCGTGATGATCCTTGTACGCGCGCCGCTCCCCATACCCCGCCGAGGTCGCCGACGTGCTCCAGATCTCTCGTCGACGATGTTGCCTTGCCCATGAAGTGACTGGCTCGGCCCTCGGATTGTTTCTCTTTCGAGGCTGCAGGCTTCACATAACGTTGCGGCTCGTGTACTCGCTCCTCGCTGATCAGCTCTTGCTGACTCGCTCGCTTTTGACGCCCGGCTTCAGCGGTTCGGGTCTCCCCTATCACTGCGGGCCTGCTACTCGGCGCTCTGGTGCCTACCGAGACGGGACTTGCACCCGCTGGATCATCACAGCCTGACTCCGGGTTCCCGTCGGCCTGGCCGACGAGGTCTCCGTTATCGTCACGGC